>NZ_JAHLEM010000022.1 GCF_018883605.1 Streptomyces niphimycinicus
CTGAAGGACGCCGTCGGCGCCGGGGTCGGCACCGCCCCCCTCGTGGTGGGCACCGCCGTCTCGTTCGTGGTCGCCTATGCCTCGATCGCCTGGCTGCTGAAGTTCGTCGCCAAGCACTCCTTCAACGCGTTCGTCATCTACCGCGTCGCCGTCGGCCTGCTGCTCCTCGGCCTGCTGGGTACCGGGGTGCTCTCCGCATGACCGTGGAGAGCGCGGTCATGCGCCCGCGACGCCGGATGCCGTGGCCGGCGCTGGTCGCGCTCGCCTATGCGGCGGCCCAACTCGCCCTTGTGGTACCGCATCTGGGGCTGGGCTGGGACGAAACGGTGTACCTCTCCCAGGTCGACCCGCACCGCCCGGCGGCCTACTTCAGCGCCCCGCGCTCACGTGGCATCAGCCTTGTTGCCGCTCCCGTGCTCGCCGTCACCGACTCCACCACCGTGCTCCGGGTCGTCCTGGCGCTGTTGTCCGCCGCCGCCCTCTACGCGGCCTACCGCGTCTGGCAGCCGCTGCTCGGCCCCGGGCGGACCGCCCTGGCCGCGCTGCTGTTCGCCGGTCTGTGGACCACTCTGCTCTACGGGCCGCAGGCCATGCCCAACCTGTGGGTGGCCCTGTCCGCGGTGGCGGCCGTCGGCTGGTTCCTGCGTGCCGCACACCCACCCGCGGGGCGGCGGGCCCTGCTCGGTCTGGGCGCCATGGTCGCGGCCGCCACCTGCTTCCGCTTCTCCGACGGCATCTGGCTCGCCCTGCCCCTGCTCGCCGCGTGCGTGCTCGTCCCGGCCTGGCGGCGACCGGCGCCCGCGCTCGCCGTGGCCGGCGGGTTCGCCGCAGGCGGCGCCGAGTGGATCGCGGAGGCGTATGTGCGCTGGGGCGGGGTCGGCGCCCGGCTGCACCTCTCCAGTACTACCGAGGGCGGCATGGGCGCGCGCTGGGCGGGCGGCATGGCATGGCGCAGCCTCAACGGCCCCCTGCTCTGCCGCCCCTGCCACGTCCCGCTCACCCATCCCGAGCTCACCCTGTGGTGGCTGGCCCTGCCCGCCCTCGCGCTTGCCGCCTGCGTCGTAGCCTGGCGCACCCGGCGCGACGCGGTCATCCTGCTCCCCATCGCCTGCGCCACCGCGCTGAGCATCCCCTACCTGCTGCTCATCGACTACTCCGCACCGCGCTTCCTGCTGCCCGTCTACGCCCTGCTCTCCCTTCCGCTCGCCACCCTGGCCGCACACTCCGCGCAGGCCATCCGCCCGCCCCGCGTCCGCGCCCTGGCCGCCGGGCTGGCCGCCGCGCTGCTCGCCCTGCACCTGTCCGCGCAGTACGAGGTCCTCGACCGCAATACGGCCGCCGCCCGCGCCACCGCTGCCCGCTACCGCGCCGCCGCCCACGACCTGCGCGGCCTCGGACTCACCCCGCCCTGCCTGGTCAGCGGCACCCACGCCCCGCCCATCGGCTACGACGCCGGCTGCGCCTCCGCCAATGTCCGCGGCAACAACCGCAACATCACCGCACCCGCCCTGCTGCACCGCGTCGCCCGCGAACCCGCCGCCGCCCTCGTCAGGATCCGCTCCGGCCCTCCCCGCTACGCCCGCACCTGGACCCCCCACCCCCTGCCGCACACCGGGCTCACGGCCTACACGCCTCCCCATTGACCGGCGGCCGTGGCGGGCCCCGTCGTCGCGCCAGTGGTCCGCCACCCGTGTCGGACGGTCGTACCGAAATCGGCCCCGGCCACGTCCTGCCCGCGCAGCGGGGTGTCGTCGACGTCGAGCTTCGTCCCGTACGCCTCCGCGTCAGCGCACCGGAGCAAATCGCCCGGCAGACGGTCTGAGCTCCGGCAGGCGTTCAGGACACGTTCAGGCTGCGGCAGGCAGGGTCGTAACAGCGCCGCCGCGCGCGAGCGGCCCATCCCACGGGCGCTCGGCCCCTCCGGCGCGGGCGCCGTTACCCCCGATCAGACGGGAGCACAGAACATTGGGGAAGCCAGAAGTCCTCACCGACCTCGACGTCGCGAGTACCACCACGTCGGTGATCAAGAAGCTGCCCGAGGCCACCCTGGCCTTCTGGATCATGAAGATCGCCGCGACGACCCTGGGTGAGACGGCCGGAGACCTCTTCGCCCAGACCCTGAAGCTCGGCTACTTCCTCACCACGATCGCGCTGTTCCTGATCTTCGTGGTGACGCTCGTCGTCCAGCTCAGGTCCCGCCGCTACAACCCGTTCTTCTACTGGACCGTGATCCTGTCGACCAGCATGGCCGGCACCACCATGTCCGACTTCATGAACCGTGACGCCAGCGCCAAGTACCTCTCGGGCGGCGCCGCATCGCTCGGCTGGGGCCCGCAGGGCCTCGGCCTGGGCTACCCGGTCGGCGCGGCGATCCTGATCTCGATCCTGCTGGTGATTTTCCTGGCGTGGAAGGTGAGCGGGATGACCTTCCAGATCCGCGACATCGTGACCTTCCGGGGTGAGGCGCTCTTCTGGTCGGCCATCCTCGTCTCCAACACGCTCGGCACATCGATGGGAGACTTCCTGTCCGACAGCTCCGGCCTGGGCTACGCGGGTGGTGCGCTCCTGGTCACCGGGGTGCTGGCCGTCCTGGTCGCGTTGATGAGGGTCCCCGTGGTACCGAACGTGCTGCTGTTCTGGATCGCCTTCGTCCTCACCCGGCCGCTCGGCGCCACCGCGGGCGACTTCCTCACCAAGCCGATCGCCAAGGGCGGCCTCGACCTGGGTACGGCGGGCTCGTCCGCCGTCCTGCTGGCCGCCCTGTTCGGGCTGATGGCCTACGCCCACGCGCAGGAGCGCCGGGCGCCCGGCCCGCGGAGCGCGGAGCGGGAGCACGTCACCCAGCAGGCAGAGTGACGGTGAATCGCGCCCCGGGTGCGTGCCCGGCGTCGTAGGACACCTCGCCGCCCGCGGAACGGGCCAGACGGCGCGCGAGCGGCAGTCCGAGGCCCGCTCCGTGGTGACCGTCGCCGGGATCGGCGCGCCGCCCCGGTTGGAAGAGCTCGCCGACGAACGCCTCCGGTACGCCCGGTCCGTCGTCGGTGATGTCGATCGCCACGCCGCCGGGCGTACGCCGCCCGGTCATGGTGACGGTGGAACGGGCGTAGCGGACGGCGTTGGCGAGCAGCGGGCTGACGACGCGTTCGAGGAAGGCCGGTGTCACTCCCGCCTCCAGTCCCGCGTCGTCGGCCGCCACCACGGCCTTCACCCGGGCCGGTGCGCCGAGGCGTTGGGTCATATGGCGCAGAACGGATGCGACATCGGCCATGCCGGAAGCCGTCGAGGCGTCGGCCGCGTTCTCCCGGGCGTCGCGGAGGAGCGTGTCGCAGATGGTCCGCATGGACCGGGCGGCCTCGTCGATCGCCTCGTGGGTGGCGCGGGTCTCCGCGGCGGAGCGGGGCCGGGACCGCCACCAGTCGAGTTCGGCGACGATCCGGGCCAGTGGCGTCCGCAGCTCGTGGGACAGCTCCCCCGTCAGTTGCTGCTCGTGACGCAGCACGGCGCGTATGCGGTCCAGCAACGCGTCCAGCGAGGTGCCCAGACGGGCCAGTTCGGCCGGGCCTCTCCCGGTGCTGAAGCGTTCCGCGGAAGCCACGGCACCCCACTGGGTGGCCTGGTCGGTCATCGTCCGCACCGGGCGCAGTGCCCGGCCGACCGCGAGACGTGTCAGCACGTAGGCGCAGACAAGCATGGCCGCGTCCAGGATCAGCGATCCCAGCAGCAGGGTGTCCGCGGAACTCTGGTACGGGGTGAGGTCGAGGGCCGTGACGACGGTGGCGGTGGCATCGCCACCGGGCACGGGCCGGGCACACAGGCGGAGGGACCGTTGGCCCTCGGCGTGGACGGTCGCGCAGTCAGGCGCACCCCGTGTGGCGATCCGGCCGGCGGTCCGGGTGAGAGGGCTGCCCGCCGAGGCGGCGGGCGGCTTTTCCAGCAGGCGCTTCCCTGCGTAGATCCACACGTTCGTGTCCAGTAGCTGATCGTTGGCGGTCTCCAGGACGCGCACCCGGGGGCCGCGGGTGTCGACGGTCGTGGCGACGGCGGTCGCCCGGGCCCGCAGCTCGTCGTCCGCCTGGTGCCGCAGGTGCCGTTCCATCACGGTGTTGAACACGACGGTCAGCGCCGTGATCAGCAGCGCGGCGGTGGTCAGCGCGACGAGCGAGAGCCGTCCGCGCAAGGTACGGGGAGCCAGGGCGCGAAGCACCCGTCGGCGCCGGGTGGATCTCATGACAGGCGGTGCCCGATCCCGCGCGCGGTGGCGATGGTCAGGCCGCTGTCCGTCTCGCGCAGTTTGCGGCGCAGCCTGGTCAAGTACTGGTCCAGGGTGTTGTCGCTGACCTGTCCGCCTTCGGGCCAGCCCGCCCTGACCAGATCACGGCGGCACACCAGTTCCCCGTCCGCGGCGACGAGCGTGGCGAGCAGCCGGAACTCCGTCGGGGACAGGGCGACCCGGGTACCGTGCACCGTCGCGCTGTGCCGGACCGCGTCCAGGACCAGAGCCCCGGCCGTGTCGGCCGACGGAAGTGCGGCCCGTTTGAGCGCCGCCCGCAGCCGGGCGGCGAGCTCCACGAGGTGGAACGGCTTCGGCAAGTAGTCGTCGCCCCCGGCCGAGAAGCCGGACAGCCGGTCGGTGAGGTGGTGCCGTGCGGTCAGGAAGATGACCGGGGCGTGGAACCCGCCCGCGCGCATGGCCTGGCATACGTCCCGTCCGTCCGCGTCGGGCAGGCCGATGTCCAGGACGACCGCCGAGATGTCGGCGGTGACCAGGCGTAGGGCGGTGGCACCGTCGGTGGCCGGAACGGGATCGAAGTCTTCGTCGTACAGACCGCGACGGAGCACATCACGCAGGGCGTGATCATCCTCGACGATCAGGATCTTGCGGCGCATGGTCCTCCGGCGGTCTCTTGGCGGTGGGGGCCGTATCGGCGGGGGCGGGGAAGAGGGCGGGCAGCCACCGGCCCGCGGCGCACAGGCACGCCCCCAGCCAGCCGACGGCGAACAGCCAGCCGCCGAGAACGTCGGTGAACCAGTGCACCCCGAGATAGACACGGGTCAGTCCGACCAGCATGCCCCAACAGCCGATGACGACCCTGAACGAGGTCGCTCCGCGCGGCGCGCGCAGGGTCAGCGCGACGATCAGCAGCCCGGCGGTCAGCGCACTCGTGGTGGCGTGTCCCGAGGGGAACGCCCAGCCGCTCGCGTGCGCCGCCCAGTCGCCCCGCGGCGGGCGGGGGCGGTGGACGAGTTCCAGCAGGCCGTGCCGCAGTGCCTGCCCCACGCCGAGACAGGCGAGGCAGAACGCGGCGGCGAGCAGCCGGTGCCGCACGGCTCGTGCTGCCAGGAAGCCGGCCAGCGTGACGAGTATGTACGGGGTGGCACCCGTCCCGGTGTCGGTCACGCCGCGGGCGAGGGTCCGCAGTACCTCCGGGCGGTGGGCGACGGACCATCCGAGGAGGCCATTGTCCAGCCACAGCGGAGCACCGGCGCCGCCCACGACGACCGCGGTCAGCACCCCCAGCGCCGTCCACGCGCCCAGAGCGGCGCTTCCGGCCAGTCCGGTGGCGTCCCTGCGGTTCACGAAGCCACCGCTCCGTCGGAGGACAGGATCATCTACCGGCCTCCTTCGCTTTCGCGCGCCTGCGACTCCGGTACAGCTCCGAGCCGAGCGGAATCAGCGACACCACCACGATAAGCGCGACCAGGGGCAGCAGATAGCGGTCCACATTCGGGATCGAGGAGCCCAGGGCGTACCCCGCCAGCGTCAGTCCGACGCTCCACACCAGCCCGCCGATGACCTGCCATACGGTGAAGACCCGAATCGGTACGCGCAGGGCCCCCGCCAGGGGGTTCAGCACGGTCCGGACCACCGGCACGAATCTCGCCAGCACGATCGCCTTCGCATACCCGTATCGCCCCAGCAGATCCTCCGCCCGCCGCATCCCCTCGTGCAGCCGGGCGGAGCGGCCACGGGCGAGCAGCGCGCCGCCTGCCCTGCGGCCGATCAGATACCCGCACTGTGAGCCGGCCAGCGCGCCCACCGCCGCGGCGACCAGCAGCGGCCCCAGCGACAGCCGCACGCCGTGTCCGCCGCTGCCCACGCAGAGCAGGCCCGCGGTGAACAGCAGGGAGTCACCCGGCAGGAAGAAGCCGATGAGCAGCCCCGTCTCGGCGAACATCACCACGCCGACGCCCAGCACGCCGAAAGCGCTCAGCAGCGACTGTGCGTCGAGTACGTTGACGGCCAACTGCGATGGCAGCCACGCGGGTGTGGTCATCGGCTTGAGCCCTTTCTCACGGACGACTTCTTGCGGACAACCGAACGCATGACTCCACGTCCGACTACAGACAAGTAGACGGTCTACATTACTGTAGACGCTCGCAGGGCAGAGGGCGTTCCCCACACTCGCCGATCCGCGCCGATGACCGGCGGGCGAGCCTCGCCCGCCGCGACGACGCCTCCCTCGCACAGCGCCGCTTCGTCGCCGACGCCGCGGCGGCCGACATCACCGTCGTGGCCAACGGCCACTCCCCCGGGCGGCCCCGCCGACGAATTCGCCCACCCGGATCTGTGACCCCGGCCACAAGCGCGCTCCCCCGCCCGGGAGGGGGTCGCGGGCAGTCCCTCGTACCCCCCAGAAGCACCGCTCCCCCAGAAGCACCGCTCCCCCGGACGCCCGTCGGCCCCGTATACGACCGTGCAGCAGCCCGAACCGCAGAACGCGGTCCGCCCCGGTGTCACCCTCGCCGACGGCATGCGGCGGATGTTCCGAGGACGGAGCGGCTCCCCGAAACCGGCACATCGCATGCAGAGGTCAGTCGACGTTGTCAGCCGGCGGGCGGGGTGAGGACGGTGCGGTCGAAGGGCCCGCTGTGCATCGCTGCGTAGGTGACGGCCTCGTTGACGGCGTCGAGTCCGAAGGTGCGGACCCGTTCGAGACCGAGATCGAGCGCACCTGACGCGATGAGCCGGATCATGCCGACATTCGCGGAGCGCGGGTACATCCACTGCCCGCGCAGGGTGACCGAGTTGCGCATGATCCACGGATAGGGAAGCGCGAGGTCCGCACCGCCGAGCATGCCGACGCCACCCATGAGGACCACCCGGCCGTACTCGCGGACGGTCATGGCCGCCGCACGCGCCACCGAGCTGGGTGCGGCAGGCGGGAGCAGGTCGAGCACCATATCGATCGGCCCCTCGGCCGCAGCGGACATCGCCGCGCGGTCGGCAGCCTCGTCGCCGGTCAGTTGGACCGGTCGCACACGCGGGCCGAACCGGTCGACGAGCAGGTCGAGCACGGCGTGGTTGCGGCCCGGCGCGACCACCCTGCCCGCCCCCATGGCCAGCGCGGTGGCGACGGCGGCGCTGCCGAGGTTTCCGGTGGCCCCGCTGACAAGCAGCGTCTCGCCCGCTTCGAGAGTTCGGCGAAGGACCCGTCGTGCAGGTGCCGGGCGAGCCTGGCGCCGCCGTCGCCGCGGGAGCTCCAGCCCAGCAGCGTGATGTCGGGGGTCAGTGCGTCGTCGCGGGCGCGGACCGTGCTGTCGCACCACACCAGGTCGCCGACTCGCAGCCGGGTGGCATCGGGGCCGACGCGGACGACCCGCCCCACGCCGCCGGGGCCGGGGACCACGGGGGGTTCGAGCGGGTAGTTCCGCTTGCCGCCGAAGACCTCATCGGCGTACGGCGGGACGCTCGTCGCCAGGACCTCGACCACCACCTCGCCGCCGCCCGCTTCGGGATCGGGTATCTCCCGCACCGTGAGCGGGGCACCGAACTCCGTCAGAACTGCTGCCTTCATCTGCCGACCTCCTTGATCGCTTGCTTCGAGGCTAGGAGCACAGAGGGCATGCGCCAAACGACGATCCGGCATCCCTGGCATGCGTATGACGCATGGACTTCTCCAGTACGGCTCTTCGGGTTCTGCGCCAGGTCGCCGAGTCGGGGGGCTTCACCGCGGCGGCCCCCCGGCTCGGCTGCACACGGTCGGCGGTCTCGCGCCAGGCGGCGGCCCTCGAACGCAGCGCGGGCGCCGTCCTGTTCGAGCACCGCCCCGACAGGGTGCGGCTGAGGCCCGCGGGCTTGACCCTGCTGCGGCACGCCCGCACCATCCTGGACTCCGTCGCGGCCGCCGAGCGTGACCTCACCGGCTCCGTCTCGCAGAGCGAACTGGTCCGGGGCGGGCTATTCATGAGATCGTCCGGTGCACCACGAAGAACGCCCCGAAACTGCCCGCACTGCGCAAGAACCCGATGGTTGCCCTGACCAGGGCCGGTGGTCCGGACAGTCGTCGCGCGGTGGCCGGGCAGAGCGTCCGGGCTGCCGTCGAGACAGTCGGCCGAACCGCGAGAGCCGCACCTCGGGCAGTTGCCGGGTGCGGGAGGAAAAAGAGGTGGTGGACGGCCGGATCAGCCATCGGACGAAGTCTCCTTCGGCGAACGGCCGGACTTGTGCTCAGATCGCGGCCAGTCGCAGGCTCTCGGCGACCGCATGCGGGATGTCGACGACCGGGAACAGCGCGTGCCGTACGGTCCGTTCGGCGTCGACGACCAGGATCAGGCGCTTGTGGCGCAGCCGGCCCGCGCCGCGGAAGGTCGGCAGCCGCAGGGCCGCGGCCAGTTGGTGGGCGGCGTCGGAGAGCAGGGGGTACGGGACCGCTTCCGCCTTGGCGAACTCCGTCTGCTCGTGGAGGAGTTGGGTGCTGACTCCGCGCACGTCCACGCCCGCCTTCCGGAAGTCGGGCCAGGCGTCACGGAAGAGCCGGTTCTCCAGCGTGCAGCCGACCGCTCCGGGGATCGGCGGCTCGCCCCATTCGACTCCCGTGCCGGGATAGGTGAACAGCACGGTCGCGACGGCGTCCGGGGAGACCAGGGGCAGGTCGACGCCATGCGTGCCGGGCAGGTCGAGGCCGTCGGGCAGCCGCGTGCCGGCCAGGGCGTGGACGCGGGCATGTTCGGCGCTGTCCCCCTCAGCGGTCGCGGTGAGCCTGCCGTCGCCGAGCACCCAGCGGTCACCCCAGTCCTGCATGGCGACGAGCAGGGGCAGCAGTGCGGCGCCGGCATCGGTGAGCAGGTACTCGTAGCGCACCGGACGCCGCTGGTAGAGGCTGCGGCGTAGCACCCCGCTCGCGACGAGCCGGCCGAGCCGCTCGCTCAGGACCCTGCGGGACAGGCCGATCTCGGCGGCCAGCGCGTCGAAGCGGACGTGTCCGCGGGCGATCTCGCGCAGCACCAGCACATGCCACCAGTCCCCCAGGACCATGGCGGCCTGGGCGATCCCACAGGTCTCGTCAGCGTTGTGCATCCTCATGCGCCCATAGTAGGTTCTCTTTCGGAACCCACATTGTTTCAACTTGGAACTTACTGAGACTTACTGCCCAATCGCCACCCGGGCCCAGCGTGAGGAGTGCACCGTGACCGCCATCAGACGGGTCGTCGCACGGGAGATCATCGACAGCCGGGGCAATCCGACCGTCGAGGTGGACGTGGAACTGGGGGACGGCTCGCTCGGTCGCGCGGCCGTTCCCTCGGGTGCCTCCACCGGGGCCAGGGAGGCGGTGGAACTGCGCGACAGCGACCCGGCCCGGTTCCACGGCAAGGGAGTACGGCGCGCCGTCGACGCCGTCAACGAGACCGTCGCGGACGCCGTGACCGGACTCGACGCCGAGGACCAGGCGACCGTCGACCACACCATGATCGAGCTGGACGGCACGGGCACCAAATCACGGCTCGGCGCCAATGCCCTGCTCGGCGTCTCCCTGGCCACCGCCAAGGCCGCCGCGGCCGCACACCGCCTGCCGCTGTACCGCTACGTCGGCGGAGTCGACGCCCGTCTGCTGCCGGTGCCGATGATGAACATCGTCAATGGCGGCGCGCACGCGGACAATCCGCTGGACTTCCAGGAGTTCATGATCGCCCCGATCGGCGCGGCCACCTTCGCCGAGGCCGTCCGCATGGGCTCGGAGGTCTTCCACACCCTGCGCGGCAACCTGATCGCCGCCGGCCACAGCGTGAACGTCGGCGACGAAGGCGGCTTCGCACCCGACCTGCGCACCGCCGACGAGGCCCTGGACTTCGTCGTACGCGCCATCGAGCAGACCGGCTACAAGCCCGGCACCGACATCACCCTCGTCATGGACCCGGCCAGCTCGGAGTTCTTCCACGACGAGACCTACGACTACACCGGGGAGGGCATCCGCCGCACCCCCGCCGAACACGCCGACTACCTCGCCACCCTCGTCGACAGCTACCCCGTCGCCTCCATCGAGGACCCGATGGCCGAGGACGACCACGACGGCTGGCGCGACCTGACCGCGCGGCTGGGCAACCGCTGCCAGCTCACCGGCGACGACGTCTTCTGCACCAACGAGACACTGCTGCGCGCGGGTATCCGCGACGGTATCGCCAACTCGATCCTGGTGAAGGTCAACCAGATCGGCACCCTCACCGAGACCCTGGCCACGGTCGCCACCGCCCACCGCGCCGGCTACACCGTCGTCATGTCCCACCGCTCCGGCGAGACCGAGGACACCACCATCGCCGACCTCGCCGTCGCCACCGGCTGCGGCCAGATCAAGACGGGTTCGCTCTCCCGCGCCGACCGCACCGCCAAGTACAACCAGCTCGTGCGCATCGAGGAGGAACTGGGCACCCAGGCCCGCTACGCCGGCCGCGAAGCGCTCGGCTTGCGCCGGTCCGCCCCGGCATGACTCGCATCACCGCCGGCATCCCGGTCTCCCTTGACGGCTTCACCACCGGGCCCGCCCCGGCGAGGAGGCCCCGACCGAGGGCGGATCGCAGCCACGGGGACAAGAGCAGGAGCCTGAACACGCCTCGCCCCCGCGCACCCTCCGCCGCACGTACCAGCGCCGTCAGCGCCCCCACATCCGCAACACCCGCTTCAGCGACGACGAACTCACCCTCGTGGCCGCCGGCGCCGAGGCCGCCGGACTCGCCCTCGCCGGTTTTCTCGCGCGAGCCGCTCGTTTGCCTGGTCTCCGTCTAGAGTGTCGAGGATGCCGCTTGTCGAAGTGACCTATGCGCCCACGGTGCCCGAGCCCGAGCTACGCGAACTCGGCTCGGTGCTGCCGCACCTGGTGTCATTGGCTGTGGAGTGCCCCGAGGAGCCGTACGACGGTGAGCTGCAACCCGGGGATGTCGAGATCCGCTTCCGGCCGCTGAGCCCGCTGGACCGTAGCGGCCTGACGGTGGTGATCGAGATCAAGTCGAAGTGGTCCGCCAGCAGGGAAGCCAACCGCCAAGAGCGCGTGGACGCGCTGCACGCGGACATCCGCGCCGCAACCGGGCTCGTCGACTTCGGCGTCTATCTGTCGCTGCCGAGCGCCGCTTGGTCTCAGGGAGACTGATCACTCACACCCGACGGCGTCGTTTCTCAGACCCCGGCGAAGGCGAGACGGTGCGTGGGCCAGATGTGAGCTTGTTCGTCGAAATGTTTCGCGAACTGGGTCGCTGGCCTGGGTATTCGCCGGACGCTGAGGCGGCCTTCGTCTGATCATGTGCTCCGGCCAAGGTGCACGGATCAAGACGAAGGCCGTGTAGGTGAGTCTGCTGTCTGATGCCGGTCCCGGGGAAGCGTTCGCGAAAGCGTTCGCGAAATGCGTCACGCTTCCGGGAGGACTTCTTCGACTGCCTGACCCCCCGGGGGGACGAGCTGTTCGAGCTGGCCGGCGCGTTGCTGTGTGCGGACGGGCCGGTGAGGACGCCGGTGGACCTGACGCTGGTGGCTGAGCACCGGCGCGGGCAGGGCGCTCTGTACGACGCCCTGAACCGCGGGAGCGTGGACGTGCTCCGGCGAACACGCCGCGCGAACTCCCGCCGACAACCGCCCCCGGCACGCCCCTGCCAGGGAGACGGTCGGGGGGCACGGTTCCGGCGGGCGACGCGGCCGAAGACGCGGCACCGACCGCCGGCCGGCGATCACCCGTAGAGCGAGCGGGCTCCCGGACTGTTGCCCTTGAAGCGCAGGCCCGCGGCGATCTCCCCGCCGACCACCGACCAGACCGTCTCGTAGTCCTGGAAGGGGAGCGGGTCAATGCTGCTCGTCTCCTGACGGATACGCGCGACCTCGCGCTCCAGCCGCTCGAAGTCGACTTCCTCGTCGCCGCCGTCGCCGTCGTCGCCGCTGAAGGTGAACTCCTCGAGCAGGCGCTGGAACCGGAGGGTGACCTGGACGAAGGAGGAGACGTCCGTGTGGAGGTGACGGGCCATTCGCCCGCGACCTCCGAGGCGTCCTCGAAGTCCTCGGCGTCGACGAGGCTCTTACTGATCGTTTCAGAATCAGCCTCTGGCCCGTGTGCGGCGGCCGGAGGCCGCGTGGTCGCCGCTGCTACTTGCTAGGCGTCAGACTTTCGCGTGTGATGAGGCAGAAGGGGTGTCCCACTGGGTCGGCGTACACGCGGTAGCCGATTGGCTTGTCCGATCCTTCAAGCAACGTGGCGCCCAGGGCGAGTACCTTCGCCTCTGCCACATCCAGGTCATCGACCATCACATCAACATGCATCTGGGCCGGACGATCGGGATCGGGCCACTGGGCGGCCGGAAACCGCCGACACGCTGAAAGGTCACGGTCTCCGTGCCCGTCGTGTTCGCGAGCACCACATAGTCAGACGAGTCCTCCACCCGCGGCAGCGACAGCAGGCTCTCGTAGAAGCTCGCAAGCTCCGATGGGACAGGACAGTCAATGACGAGAGAGAACAGGCGTCCGATCATGTTGATCACACTATGCCGCGCACGGAGGAAGGGGGATACGCGGATGCCAGGTTCCGCGGCCTGGACGACCAGAGGTTCTGGCGGGCCACGATGCCCGGCGTCGAGACGCGCAGCTACGGCGCGGTGGAGGACCCGGCCCGCAACCGCGTGAACCTGAACAAGGTGATCACGCACTGGCCGGACATGCTGAAGGTCGCCGGGTCCCTGGTCACCAACCAGCTCCGCGCCTACGACCTGCTGCGCATGTTCGGCCGGGACGGCCGCGGCCGTGGACGGCACGGTGGAACTGACCAGCGCCAGCCGCCTGTCCTTCCCCGGCGGGCGGGGACTTCGTCATACGCGTCGCCGAACGCGCCAAGGCGGGAGACCCGGCACCGGCTCGACAGTACGTCCGAGCCAACTGCGACACGACCCGTTGGGCGGGGCATTGACGACAACGGCACAGATCCACGATGTCGCCTGACGCAGTGCATGAGTCTGCCCCTGGATGATCAGGCAGGCAGACCCGCTGCCCCGGGCCCGTGCCTCCTGCCGCGTGTTGAGCGGCGGGAGGTCCGGCTTTCGTGACGGCAAGTCAGATTCGCTGCTCCCACCAGCGATGAGTTCCTGGCGGAAGCCGGTCCAGAGCCGGTCCACGACCGATGTCCCGTACGGCCTTCGCCACCCGTTTCCGGGACTCACCGGAGTTCCCGCCGCTCATAGAACGCACATTCCGAGAACGTGAGGGAAATTCCCGGTGCTGTACAGGTGAACGGGAAATGGGGACTCGAAAGGATCGGCGAAGAGGGCGTGGGAGTGGCACAACCCCGCGTGGATTTTCCACGTCGAAATGGGTGATCGTAAATCAGATCCATTCCCCACGGAGGTTTTTCGTGTCCACCCTTGGCCCGCGTTCCCGCCGCGTCCGCCCGGTCGGCGTCGCCGCCTTACTGGCCGTCGCGGCCAGTACCGGACTCTTCGCCTGGAACGCCCAGGCCGCCACCTCGCCCGCGTCGTCATCGCCGGCGTCGCCGGCCACCGTGACCGCCGCCGACGGAGTGATGGTCTACACGGCGGCCGACGGCCAGACCAACAAGCTCACCATCAAGCGGATCAGCGAGAGCGACACCACGCTGACCTTCGGCGTCGACGACGTTGTCGAGATCACCGCCGGCACCGACTGCACCCACCCCACCGCCACCGACCTGACGTATGTGACCTGCACCGTTCCCGTCCCCGACCCGGACCACGGCGGCGACCAGGGCACCGTCGAACTCGGCGACGGAAATGACAGCATCAAGATCTCCGGCGGCGATGTGAGCGTCTACGGCGGGGACGGGGACGACACCATCAACGGCGCTTCCGTCGCGGTGGGCGGCGACGGCGACGACACCATCAGCCACACCACGAACGCGAACGGCAACGCCGGCAACGACACCATCACCGACTCGTTCGCGGCGTGGGGCGGGGACGGCGACGACACCGTCATCGGCGATGATGTGGCCAACGAGATCTACGGCGGCCCCGGCAACGACTACCTCGACGGCGCCGGAAACGATGACTCGATCTACGGCGAAGAGGGCGACGACACCATCAAGGGCGGACCGGGCAACGACTACCTCTTCGGCGGCCCCGGCAAGGACGACATCGACGGCGGCCCCGGCGACAACGTCATCGACCAGGACGGATCCGTCCCTGAGGGGTTCTGAGGGTTCTGAGGGTTCTGAGGGGATCTGAACAACAAGACGGCCCGGGGCGACGCCCCGGGCCGTGGCCGCCGCCTATCCCACCGGTGCCGAGGCCGTACCGGTTTTCCGCTGTGCCCGTTCCCGCGGCCGCGCAGCGCTAACGTTGGGTCCCATGATCGTATGGCTCAACGGCACTCACGGCGCGGGCAAGACGACGACCAGTGCACTCGTGCAGAAGCTGATCCCGGATTCACGGGTGTTCGACGCCGAGAAGGTCGGCGAGACGCTCATGGACATCTCGCCGGGGCTGCCCGCGACGGACAACTTCCAGCACTGGCCGCCGTGGCGGCCGCTCGTCGTCGAGACCGCCCGCCGCGTGCTCGACTACACCGGCGGCACCCTGGTGATGCCCATGACCGTTCTGGTCGAGGAGTACTGGCGCGAGATCAGCACGGGCCTCGCCCAATACTCCATCCCAGTACGGCACTTCGTCCTCCACGCCGACCAGGACACCCTCCGCGGGCGCATCGCGGGCGACACCGTTCTTGGGCCCAACTCCCCCTTCCGCCTCAAATACCTCGAGCCCTATGCCGAGGCGGCCCGCACCTGGCTGCATGACGAGGCCGAGGTCGTCGACACCACGCACCTCACACCCGCCCAGGCCGCCCTGCGGATCGCGGAGGCCCTCAAAAGTTGAGCTCCCCCCACCACGCGAGCAGGCGCAGGTGGCGAGGTCGAGTTGGGCGGCCGCGTCGGCCGTCACGCCGTGACGGGCTCGCCTGCCCCGGTCAAGCGTATCGGTGGTGTCCGGCGAGACGGGCGTGGCGTTCGGCCGTACGTCAGGCACCTGAGCGGCTGCCCCCGCCCGCGGAGGGCAGCCGGTCCGGGGCCGCTCAGATTCGGGGTGCGTCCCCGAAGTCGGGGATTTCCAGCCGGGCCCCGCCCTGCCGCGCGGATTCGTGCGCCACGATGCCCGGCAGGGTGTAGCGGGCCGCGACCCATGCGTTCACGGAGGGAAGTGTGCGGGTGTTGACCGCGGTCGCGAAGTCGTCCACCAGGAAGTGGTGGCTTCCTTCGTGCCCGTTGTGCAGGTGGTCGAATTCCCGGGGCAGCCGCGACCGGTCGTGCACGGGCGCGGAACCCGAGGTGAAGGCGGCGCGCAGGGCGGGCGCGATGTGCTCTAGCGACGGGTCGTCGGGAGCCAGTGTCGGCTTGGGCTCCAGCAACTCGGTGATGTCCTTGACCCCCGTCTTGTCCTGCCAGAAGCTCACCGTGGCGAGTTGTTCCATGCTGGCCTCCGTCCCGAAGAACCGGAACCGCGACTCGCGGATGTGCGAGGGATAGCCGACCCGCCGGAACTCGTTGGTACGGAACGAGCCGCCGCCGAACACCTCGAACAGCGCGGTGGCATTGGAGATGTCATTCCCGAACTGGCTGATCTCCTGGTCGAAGACCTTGTCCCCACGGTCGTCCTTCACTCCGATCGCCGACACGCTCACCGCGTGCGTCTGCCAGGCTCCGAGGACCCCGCCGACGGAGTGCGTCGGGTAGAGCAGCGGCGGGTAGCTGGCGGTCGCCTTCCAGTTCTCGCCGCCGCTGTACTGATATGCCTCATAGAAGCCGAGATCCATGTCGTGAACGTAGTCGCCCTCGGCGTAGAAGAGCCGCCCGAAGGCACCCTCGGCGATCTGGTCGCGGGCGTGCACGGTCGCCGGGTTGTACTGGCTCGTCTCCCCCATCATGTACGTCAGGCCGGTGGCGCGTACGGCCTCGATGATCGCCGCTATCTCCTCGCGGGTGATCGCCATCGGCACCGCCGAGTACACGTGCTTCCCTGCGTTCAGGCCCTGGAGCACCAGGGGGCCGTGTGTCCAGCGCTGAGTGAAGATGGCCACCGCGTCGACCGCCTTCGACTCCAGCATCGCCTCGTACGAGGGGAAGGTCCCCGCCAGCCCTTCCGCGGCGGCCAGTTGCTCGGCCCGCTCGGGGAGCAGATCGGTGACGTGGACATCGCCGACACCGGGGTGGGCGAGGAACAGCTTGGCGAACTGGCCGGAGAACTGCCCGGCGCCGACGATGCCGAGGGAGAACGTCATGTGGCACTGCCTTTCGATGGTTTACCGCTGCTGATGGGCCGGTCGAGCTGGTGCCGGTTCACTGGTGGAGAAGGACGTTGATCTGGCTGTTGGTCTCGTCGAGGCCGCTCACGGGCGCGTCGTTGGCGTAGAGGTCCTGCATCGCGGGGCGCATGAGCGCGTACACGTCGGCGGCGTAGTTGGTGATCGGGAAGGAGAAGGTCGTGAAGTCCTTCTTGTCCGCCACCGGTTGAGTGAAGGCCGTGGTGTCGACGCCCCGCTTCTCATAGGCGGCGACGGCGGCCTTGGTGCCGGCCCGGGTGGCGGGGAAGACGATCCCGTACCTGCCGACGACGGTCTGGCACGCGTCGGAGGCCAAGTACGCCACCCGCTTCCTCGCGCCTGCCTTGTTGCGGGCGCCCTTGGAGACCGAGTCGGCCAGGCCGTTCATCATGGTGGCCCGCTTACCGGTCGGGCCGACCGGGGTGCGGGCGGTGCCGACGTCGAGGCCCTTGGCCCCGTAGTACGTGGAGAGCAACCAGGCACCGTCGAAGGCCGTCGCGGCCTTGCCCGCGGCCATCTGCGCGTTGGGCGGGTTGGCCGCGAGGGCTCCGTCGTCACCGGCTCCTCGGGCTTCGCGGATCTTGAGTTTCGATGTGGCTCCCTCGGCGCGGCGCGGGCGCAGACGCGAAGGAGGGCTGCTGGAGGCGACGGTCATCAGGAGAGACTCTTTCGTCTGGGGCTCGTCCTCGGGCAGCACTTACTTTTGATGCGAAAGAATCCTGGCGTCAAGAGTCATGCAGAGATCTTTCCGACTCGGCATCCGCGCCATAGAGTGACATCATTACTTCCGCACCGAAAGAAAATGTAGAGGAGCCCGCACCCATGACCACACGTGACGCCAGTTGGCCGCCCCTGAGTCCCGGGGAACGTGCGGTGGCGATCGAGGTGCTGGTGCACGGTCCACTGTCGCGCGCCGAACTCGCCCGTCGGCTGAACCTCTCGGCGGGCAGCCTCACCCGGCTGACCAAGCCGCTGATCGAATCGGGTCTCCTGGTGGAGCAGACCACCGAGGGTGGCGCACCGGCGGAGGTGCGACAGGGTCGGCCCTCGCAGCCGCTGGACATGGTCGCCGAGTCCCGGTTCTTCATCGGCTTCAAGATCACCGAAGACACGGTCTACGGGGTTGTCACCACGCTCCGCAGCGACATCATGGCCCGCGACGAGCGGCCGCTGACCACGCACGAGCCCGCGCTGGTCGCCGATCTGCTGCGCGAGATGACAGAGGAATTCACCCGGGCCCATCCCCGGCCGGCCGGGATCGGCATCGGGGTGGGGGCCGGGGTCCGGGACCGCTCGGTCGTCATCCAGTCACCGTTTCTCGGCTGGGACGAGGTGCCGCTGGCCGAACTGGTCGAGGAGCGGACGGGGTTGCCGGTGGTCGTGGAGAACGACGTGGCGGCGCTGGTCGAGGCCGAGTGCTGGTTCGGCGCGGGCCGCGGCCTCGACCGGTTCGCGGTGCTCACCATCGGGGCGGGGCTGGGCTACGGACTGGTCAGCGGCGGCAGGCGGGTGATCTCCTCCGAGGACAACCTGAGCCTCGGCCGGGGACGCCACTGGATGGTCAACCCGAACGGCCCGCTCACCCCCTACGGAGAACGCGGCAGCGCCGTCTCCCTGCTGACCATTCCCAGCATCCGCTACCAGCTCCAGGCCGCCACCGGCCGGGAGATGACGTACGAGGAGATCCTCGGCCTCGCCGCCGAAGGCGAGCCCATGGCCGCCCGGGTCGTGGACGAGGCGGCCCGGGCGCTGGGCACCATCGTGTCCCAGATCGCCAACTTCGCGATGCCCCAGAAGATTCTGCTGGCCGGTGAGGGAGTGGGGCTGCTCGATGTGGCCGGGGCGGCGGTGGAGGAGGCCATCCTCGCCAACCGCCACCCCCAGGCCGACCAGGTCAACCTCGAGACCAAGGTTTCCGACTTCCACGACTGGGCCCGCGGTGCCGCCGTCCTGGCCATCCAGGTGCTGGTCCTGGGCTCGGCGGAGGCATGACGCACGCCACGGCCACGAAGGAGACAGTCAACTGACCGGCCCGGCCCCGAAGGGGGATCGTGAACGCGGGGAGGGCACCGTGCACCGCGCGCGGGCAGCGGCCGGGCGGGCACGGGCCGGGCGTCGGGCACGGGCCGGGCGGCGGGCATGGCCCGGAGTCCGGCGGGCGGAGCATCAGGCGAGCCCGTTCCCCGCGACGCGCAGCAGGAGCGTGTGCAGCGTCTCCCGGTCGGCGGGGGCGAGCGGGGCGAGGAGTTCGTCGGTCACCTCCTGACCCGCCCGATCGGTGTCACGGAGGAAGGCGCGGCCGTCCTCGGTGAGGACGACGATGCGGCTGCGGCGATCGTCGGGGGCGGGGCGGCGCTCGGCGAAGCCGAGCTTCTCCAGGTCGTCCACCAGGCCGACGATCGCGCTCGGGTCGTAGCCGAGCCGGGCGCTGAGCTCTCGTTGCAACGCGCCCTCGCAGGTGGCGAGGAGGCGCAGCACGGCGTAGTGCCGCAGCCGCAGCCCCGACTCCTGGAGGAAGGTGTTGAAGAGCTGACCGGAGCGCAGACCCAGGCGGTAGAGCAGATAGCCGGTGTCGGCGTGGAGCGCCCGCATCCACGGTTCGTCCGCGTCGATGGGGTGTGGGTCGTCGGTGTGCGGGCGGGTGATGGCGGGCTCCCTGGTCTCGGCCCGGGGCGCCGGTCTCGGCTTCCCGGAAGGGTGGGTCTCGTGTGCAGAGTCCAGCATGACGCACCCGAGGTAAACAACAACTGTTGACGTCAACAATAATTGTGCTTAGCTTCGATCTCGTTGCCCTACCCCGCGCCGGACCGGCGCACCCCATGCGAAGGGACTCGCTCGTGCCCACCATCGATCTGACCGGCAAGGCCGCCGTCGTCACCGGTAGCGGCCGGGGCCTCGGCCTCGCCTATGCACACGCCCTCGCCGCCCATGGCGCGTCCGTGGTCGTCAACGACGTCGACGGGGACGCGGCCGAACAGGCCGTCAAGTCCATCACCGAGGCCGGGGGCACCGCCGTGGCCGAGGTGGTCCCCGTCGGTGGCGCCGAGGCCGCAGACCGGCTGGTGGGCCGTGCCGTCGAGGAGTTCGGCCGACTCGACGTGCTGGTCACCAACGCGGGCATCCTGCGCGACAAGGTGCTGTGGAAGATGACCGACGAGGACTTCGACGCGGTCCTCACCACCCATCTCAGGGGCACCTTCACCTGCGCTCGCGCCGCCGCCGTGCGCATGCGCGAGCAGGGCGAAGGCGGCACGCTCGTCCTCGTCGGCTCCCCGGCCGGGCAGCGCGGCAACTTCGGCCAGACCAACTACTCCGCCGCCAAGGCCGGAATCGCCGCCATGGCCCGCACCTGGTCCATGGAACTGGCCCGCGCGAGCATCACCGTCAACGCGATCGTGCCGGTCGCCGCCACCGCGATGACCGAGACCATTCCCGCCCTCGCCCCGTATACGGAGGCCCTCAGGAACGGCCAACCGCTGCCGGACTTCCTGCGCAAGGGAGAGGGATTCGGCACACCGGAGGACTGCGCCGCCCTCGTTCCCTTCCTGGCCTCCGACGCCGCCCGCGGCATCACCGGCCAGTGCATCGGCATCGGCGGCGACAAGGTGGCGCTCTGGTCGCATCCGCAGGAGATCCGGGCCGCCTACGCCGATGGCGGCTGGACCTCCGACGCCCTGGCCGACGCCTGGCCCACGTCGGTCGGCGCCGAACCGCAGCCGGTGGGTATTCCCGCGCCGAAGATTCCGGAGGCGTGATGGACCTCCAGAATCTGGTCGCCATCGACGTCCACACCCACGCGGAGGTGTCCGCCAAGGGCCACTCCTCCCTGGACGACGACCTGCACGACGCCTCCTCCGCCTACTTCAAGGTCGAGGGCAACCGCAAGCCCACCCTCCAGGAGACGGCCGCCTACTACCGCGAGCGGCGGATGGCCGCCGTCATCTTCACGGTGGACGCCGAGTCCGCGACCGGCACCGAGCCCGTCCCGAACGAGGAGGTCGCCGAGGCCGCCGCCGCCAACGCGGACGTCCTCATCCCCTTCGCCTCCATCGACCCCTTCCGGGGCAAGGCGGGCGTCAAGCAGGCCCGGCGGCTGGTCGAGGAGTACGGCGTAAAGGGCTTCAAGTTCCACCCCAGCGTCCAGGGCTTCTTCCCCGACGACCGCTCGGTGGCGTACGGCCTGTACGAGGTGATCGAGGAGACCGGCACCATCGCGCTCTTCCACACCGGCCAGACCGGCATCGGCGCCGGTGTTCCCGGCGGGGGCGGCATCCGCCTGAAATACTCCAACCCGCTCCATGTGGACGATGTGGCCGCCGACTTCCCACACCTGAAGATCATCCTGGCGCACCCGTCGTTCCCCTGGCAGGACGAGGCCCTGGCGGTGGCGACCCACAAGCCCGGCGTGCACATCGACCTGTCCGGCTGGTCCCCGAAGTACTTCCCGCCACAGCTCGTGCAGTACGCCAACACGCTGCTGAAGGACAAGGTCCTGTTCGGCTCGGACTTCCCCGTGCTCACCCCGGACCGATGGCTGGCCGACTTCGAGAAGCTCTCCATCAAGGACGCGGTCCGGCCGAAGATCCTCAAGGAGAACGCGGCCCGCCTGCTCGGGCTGACGCAACCGTGAGAGGTGCCAGATGCGCAACGAGGGACTGGGGTCGTGGCCCGCACGCCGGGCCCGTAAAACCCCGCATCGCACGGCCCTGATCCACGACGAGCGGTCGATCGACTACCGCACCCTGCACACACGCACCACCCGCCTCGCCCACGCCCTGCGCACCCGAGGCATCCGACGCGGCGACCGCGTCGCCCACCTCGGCCCCAACCACCCCGCCTATCTGGAGACCCTGTTCGCCGCCGGCCTGCTCGGCGCCGTCTTCGTCCCCCTCAACACCCGCCTCGCCGCCCCCGAGATCGCCTACCAGCTCGCCGACTCCGGCGCCAAGGCCCTCATCCACGGCCCCGCACACGCCGGGCTCGTCGCCGCACTGCCCACCGGCACCGGCGTACGGACCTGCCTCGAGACCGGCGACGCGTACGAAAAAGCCCTGGCAGCCGCGTCGGCCGAGCCGATCGACGAACCGGTCACTCCCGACGACACCTGCCTCATCATGTACACCTCGGGGACGACCGGCCGCCCCAAGGGCGCGATGCTCACCCACGCCAACATCACCTGGAACGCCGTCAATGTCCTGGTCGACCACGACCTGTTCGCCGACGAACGCGCCCTGGTATCCGCCCCGTTGTTCCACACCGCCGGTCTGAACATGATCACCTTGCCGGTACTGCTCAAGGGCGGCACCTGCGTCCTGGTGGAAGCCTTCGGCCCGGAAGCGACCCTCGACCTGATCGAACGGCACCGCATCACCTTCATGTTCGGGGTGCCGACGATGTTCGACCAGATGGCCCGGCACCCCCGCTGGGCCAACGCCGACCTGTCCTCGCTGCACATCCTCACCTGCGGCGGATCACCGGTGCCGAGCCCGCTCATCGCCGCCTACCAGCAGCGCGGGCTCACCTTCCTCCAGGGCTACGGCATGACCGAGGCCGCACCCGGCGCACTCTCCCTGGACACCGAACACGCCACCGGCAAGGCGGGATCGGCTGGCGTACCGCACTTCTTCAGCGACGTACAGGTCGTACGGCCCGATCTCACCCCGGTCGACATCGGCGAGACCGGCGAAGTGGTGGTGCGCGGACCACATGTGATGTCCGGCTACTGGGGGCTGCCCGAGGAGACGGAGGCCGCCTTCGCGAACGGCTGGTTCCGCAGCGGGGACGCGGCCCGGGTCGACAAGGACGGTTACGTGTACATCGTCGACCGCATCAAAGACATGATCATCTCTGGTGGCGAGAACATCTACCCCGCCGAGATCGAGGACCTCCTCCTCACCCACCCGGGCATCGCCGAGTGCGCGGTGATCGGCGTACCGGATGAGAAGTGGGGCGAGGTGCCCCGCGCGGTCGTCGTCCCGGCAGCGGGCACCGAACTCGATCCGGAGCAGGTGCTGGCATCGCTGTCCGGACGGCTCGCCAAGTACAAGATCCCCAAATCCGTCGTGGTCGCGGACGAACTTCCGCGCACCGCCTCCGGAAAGCTCCTCAAGTCCCGGGTGCGCCACCGCTACGGCACCCCGAACCCGCAACAGGAAGCCGACACATGAGCATCACCGTCAACGGCCTCGACGAACTGAAGAAGCTCGCCGGCAGCGACCTCGGCACCAGCGAGTGGATCGAGGTCACACAGGACCGCATCGACACCTTCGCCGACGCCACCGGCGATCACCAGTGGATCCACACCGACCCGGAGCGGGCGGCCAAGGGCCCCTTCGGCGCGCCGATCGCGCACGGCTACCTCACCCTGTCCCTGTTCATCCCCCTCTTCACCGGACTGCTGGACGTACGGGGCGTGACCACCAAGGTCAACTACGGCCTGAACAAGGTGCGGTTTCCCGCACCGGTGCGGGCCGGATCCCGGCTACGGCTCACCGCCCGGCTCGCCTCGGTCGAGGACGTACCCGGCGGCGTCCAGATCACCGTCGACGGCACGATCGAGGCGGACGGCGGCACGAAGCCCGCGGCCGTGGTGCAGAGTCTGTCCCGCTTCTACCTCTGACCTGCCGCGATCGGCAGAAGACGCGGTTGCCCGCGGCCACGATCCGCCCGCCCCGGTCAGGACCGCGGGCGAGCGTCGTGGGTGAGGAGTGCGAGCTGGACACGGTTGTCCAGGTCCAGTTTGGCCAGGGCGCTGGAGAGGTGGGCCTTGACCGTGCCCAGGGACAGGTGCAGGCGGGTGCCGATGTCGGTGTTGGACAATCCCTCGGCAACCGCCTCGGCCACCTCGCGCTCCCGTTCGGTGAGCAACGCCAGTTGCTGCCGGGCGTGTTCGGCCCGGTCGTCCGGTCCGGCCGCCGCGTGCTCGATCAGGGCGCGCGCGGCGGACGGCGACAGCGCGGGCTCACCGCGAGCGGCCCGGCGTACCGCGGCGACGATGTCCTCGGGCGCGGTGTGTTTGGCGAGGAACCCGGCGGCGCCCGCGCGCATCGCCTCCACGACCAGGCGGTGTTCGTCGAAGGTGGTCAGCACGATCACCTGCGGGGCCTTCGCACCGTGGCGGGTGAGTGCGCGGGTGGCCGCGAGGCCGTCCATGACGGGCATCCGGATGTCCATGAGGATCACATCGGGCTCGTGTTCGCCGACGGCGGCGGCTGCCCGGGCACCGTCGGCCGCCTCCGCCACGACCTCGATGTCGTCCGCCCCGCCCAGCATCATCTTCAGCCCGGTCCGTACCAGGGGGTCGTCGTCGGCCAGCAGCACTCGGATCATGGCGTCACCTCGCGGACCACGGTAGCCGGGCGCACAGTGTGAAGGTGCCGTCGGCGGCCGTGTGGTCGAGGGTCCCGCCGTCGAGACGGACGCGTTCGGCGAGCCCGGTCAGCCCGGCGCCGGTGCCCGGGATCGCCTCGTCGGTGCCGGGAGCGGCGGGCAGTTCGTTGCGGACCTCCACGGTGAGGCCGCGGCCCGGGCCACCGGTCAGGCACACGCTGACCGGTGCGCCGGGCGCGTGCTTGCGGGCGTTGGTCAGACCTTCCTGGGCCACGCGGTAGACGGTGCGGTGCAGTTGCCACCGCAGCTCGTGGACGGCGTCGGCGGTCAGCTCGGGGCGGAAGTCCACCGGCTGCCCCGTGGCGCGGGCGTCCGCGATGAGAGAGCCGATGTCCTCGATCCGTGGCAGCAGCGAGACCGGCTCACCACCGTCCTCCGCGCGCAGCAGGTGCAGCACCTCATGCAGTTCCTCCACGGCCTCGTGCGCGTTCGACCGGATCACCTCGGCGCTCTCGGCGACCTCCACGCTGTCGAGCGCGGGTCCGGCACCGGCCTGCGCCTGCCGGGTGCGGTAGGCCAGCGCGCCCGCGTGCACCGAGAGCAGGGAGATGCGGTGTGCCAGCACATCGTGCATCTCACGTGCGATGGCCTGGCGTTCGCCGCGGCGGGCGTCGGCGAGCCGGCGTTCGTGTTCGGCCCGGGCCCGCTCGGCGTCCGCACGCAGCCGCTGGAGGAGCAGCCGCCGGGAGCGCAGGGCATAGCCCCAGGCGAAGGTGGTCAGGAGGTAGGCCAGGCAGAAGACGGCATCGGTCAACAGGTCCGCACCCCGCCCGTACAGCAGCAGGCCGGAGGGCACCATGCACACCACGTACGCACCGAGCGTCAGCAGTGCCTGCCGCCAGCGGAGACGGAGTGCGAAGTTGGTGACGATCACCGCGCCCGCGGGCAGCGCGCTGGTCGCCAGCGCCACCGCGGGCAGCCCGATCAGGCCCACGGCGAGCGGGAAACGGCGCCGCCACCACAGCGCGAGGCAGGCCACGAGCCCCAGCAGCGGGTCCAGTTCCGCCGCCCGGTCCGACAGCTCGCCCTGTTCCTTCACCACGCCGAGGACGACCATGCCGAGGAAGACGGCCGCGCAGAAGAGCACCGCGTCCACCGCCCAGTCGCGCCAGGTGCGGCCTGCCGGGAGGGCGAGGTCGAGGCCGTTGGTCATGAGGTGAGGGTATGCGGGCCGCGAGGGCGGCACATCGGCCTATCGGCCAGACCGCCTTGGCCACTTGGCACAGGCAGGTGGCGCCGACCGTCGCTTCGGTGCCGGGGCCGTGGTCCGATACGGCCTATCGGGTCGTTCCTTCGGCAATGGCGGCAGGTCTTTCGTCCCAGCGCCTTCTCCCTCTTTGCAGACCATCGGCGAATGGTGCCGATTCCGGTGACCCCGGCAGGCTGCTGCCATTCGATGAGACGGGAGAGAACGAGATGGGTGCAGCCCAGATCAGCAGGGCGCGGTTGCTGCGGCTCGCGGGGGCGGCCGCAGTCGGTGCGGCGCTTCCCGCGGGGTACGCCGCCGCGGCGGAGTGGCAGAACAGAACACCCGCCTCGGCGGATCGGGGGCGGCCGGGGGACGCAAGGCCGGGCGGCGTGCGCTATCGCGGGGTCGTCTATGAAGTAGGGCAGGGCGAGACACCGGCGACGGGATGGAGCGCGGCTCGTACCCGGGCCGATCTGCGGTCGATCCGCCGCGAGCTGCACGCCGACACGGTGAAAATCACCGGCGATGGCCTCGAACGTCTCACGCGCACGGCGGCCGAGGCGGCCGAGAACGGTCTGCACGTCTGGCTGGAGCCGACCCTGGGCGATGTGCCCGCCCAGGACATCCTCGACCACCTCGCGGAGACCGGACGGTTCGCGGAACGACTGCGCGGGCAGGGCGTGCGGGTGCATCTGAACGTCGGCTGTGAATTCATGCTGTTCGTTCCCGGAATCGTGCCCGGCGCCACCGCGGTCGAACGGATCGACAACTTGGTCAAGGGCAACTACGACCCGGTGAAAACGGCCGAGCGACTGCGCAGCTTCACCTCACGGGCCGCCGCCGTCGGCCGCTCGGTCTTCCACGGACCCCTGTCGTATGGAGCCGCGCAGGACGAGGACGTGGACTGGGACTTGTTCGACCTGGTGTGCATCGACTACTACGGCTGGTACCCGAACCCCTCCGGGCACGTCCGGGAGCTGCGCACGTATCAGCGTCATGGCAAGCCGCTCGCGATCACCGAGTTCGGCTCCTGCACCTTCGAGGGCGCACCGCGCATGGGCGGCATGGCCTGGGACGTCGTTGATTACACCACAACGCCACCGCAGGTGAAGAAGGGACTGGTACGCAGCGAGCACACCCAGGCCGGCTACCTCACCGACGTGTTCGGCGTGTTCGAGTCGATGAACCTCTACGCGGCCATGGCCTATACCTTCCTCACGCCCGACGCCCCACACCGCCGCGAGCCGCGACTCGACCTGGACATGGCCGGCTACAGCCTGGTGAAAGTGATCCGGGACCGCCCGGCGGATCCGAACTCTCCCTGGCACTGGGAGCCCAAGGAATCCTTCGCAGCCCTGGCCGACGCGTACGCCCGCGACCGATGACATCTCCGCCGCCCAGCCAAAGCCAACCGCCCGCTCATCAGCGGCAATTGACACAGCGGTAGGCTGCGGCGGCGGTTCGTCTCAGTTGAGCTTGGGAGTAGTCGATGAAGGCTTTCCGGTACGTGGCGAAGGGTGCCCCGCTACGGGGTGCCGAACTGCCGGACCCGGTAGCCGGTCCGGGCTGGGTGGTGGTGGACGTCGAGGCAGCCGGGCTGTGCCACTCCGACATCCATGTGATCGACGGCATGATCGAGCCCATCGTCCGACCGCCCTTCACACTCGGCCACGAGGTCGCGGGCACCGTCTCCGCCCTCGGCGAGGGGGTGGAGGGCTATGCGACAGGCGACCGCGTGGCCGTCGCGATCATCGCGCACCCGAAGGTACAGGCGTCCTACGCGCCGGGCATCGGCCTCGACGGCGGCTATGCCGAACGCCTGGTGGCCCATGCCTCCACACTCGTCCCCCTGCCCGACAACGTCTCCACGGTCCATGCGGCCGTCGCCACGGACTCGGTCGTCACCGCCTACCACGCGGTCCGCACCGAGGCTCGGGCCAGACCGGGCGAGGTGATCGCTGTCGTCGGCCTGGGCGGCCTCGGCCTCAATGGAGTCCGTACGGGAGTGATCGCGGGGGCCACGGTCTACGGCGTGGACATCAACCCGGACACCTTCGAGGCGGCCCGCGCGGCGGGCGCCCGCGAGTGCTTCACCGACGTCACCGCGCTGGCGGACCTGCGGCCCGACGCCATCATCGACTTCGCGGGCGTGGGCTCCACCACGTCCGACGCGATCGATGCCGTACGCCGCCTGGGCCGCGTGGTCGTCGTCGGCCTCGGCACCAGGACCACGACCTTCTCCAACGGCAGCCTCGTCCACAAGAGCGTGGAACTCCGCGGCTCCTACGGCGCCGGCAAGGACGAATACCGCCAGGTGCTCGGCTTCATCGCGGAGGGCCGGATCACCCCGATCGTGGAAGAGATCCCCTTCGCCGACCTCAACGAGGGCCTGGACCGGCTCCGCAAGGGCGAGGTCCGGGGCCGCCTGGTCACCCGCCCCGGAGGCTGACCCGAACTGACCGCGTGCGGCTGCGCGCGGCCACCGCGGACCGGAGCCTTCCGGCGCGGGCCGGTCCGTGGCAGAGGCCCGCGCCCCGGCGCGCCGTGTACGCCGGCGCGCCGGGGATTCCTCAGCTCATCGGTCCTTGGCCAGGGCGACGAGCTCGGCGAACAGGCCCCCCGCGTCGGCCAGTTCCTCGTAACCGCCCTGCTCGATCACGCGTCCCTCACGCATGACCAGGATGCGGTCGGCTAGGCGGGTGTTCTCGAGCTGGTGCGTGACGACGATGGTCATGCGCTCGGCGGCGATGCGCTTGATCTCCAGGAAGATCTGGTGCTCGCCTCGCGGATCCATCTGTGAGGTGGGTTCGTCCAGGATGAGCAGCGGTGTGCGCCGGTACAGGGCGCGGCCGCACACCAGCCGTTGCCACTGGCCGCCGGACAGCTCGGCGCCGCCGAAGAGTTCACGTGCCAGGAGGGTGTCGAGCTGCCGGGGAAGTTTCTCGACCGCCTCGCGCATACCGACGGCGTCGACGGCCTGCCACACGGGTGCGTCGTCGAAGGTTTTCGGCTGTCCCAGGGTGATGTTCTCGCGGGCGCGCAGGGGCCAGCAGGCGAAGTTCTGCGGGACCAGGGCGGTGCGCTTCCACACCGCGTCGGGGTCCGCCTGGGCCAGGTCGGTGCCGTCCCACAGGACGCGGCCCTTGTCGGCGAGCAGGATGCCGGTGATGAGCTTGGCCAGGGTGGACTTTCCCGAACCGTTCTCCCCCACGATGGCCAGGATCTCGCCGCGGCGCAGGGTGAGCGAGACGCCGTCGACGGCGGGCTCCTCCTTGCCGGGGTACTGGTAGACCACCTCGTCGAGCCTGATCTCGTCGACGCGCTCCGGGATCGTCAACTCGCCGCGCTGCGGGGCGCGTTCGGCGGCCATGTCGAGGAAGGACCGCATATCGGCGAGGTACAGGGAGGTGTGGAACATCGCCGCGCCGTGGATCACGAACTGCGAGAGGGCGGCCAGTGTGGTCTGGACGGCGACCACCGCGGTGGCCGCGACCGGAAGGGCGACCCGGCCGGTGGTGGCCAGCCACGCGAGGGTGGCCCAGGTGCACAGCAGGAAGAACCCGCCCAGGGTGCTGGTCGCCAGGGCGATGCGCAGCATGCGGGGAGCGGCGGTGAGGACGCGCTGGTCGATGCGGTCGGACAGGGCGCGGTACCAATAGAGGAGGTAGCCGGTCATCCCGTTGGCGCGGACCTCGTCGCCGTAGCGGGAGTAGGTGGCCCACCAGCGCATCATGGAGCGCACATTGCGGTCGCCGACGTTGAGGTAGTGGGTCTCGTAGTCGACGCGCGCGGACAGCACGGCGCCGGCGCCGGCCGGGAGCACCGCGAGCAGGAGCAGCGGGAGCATCAGCCAGTGGAGCGCGGTGATGACTCCACTCGCGGCGATCATACGGACCAGGGCGGCCATCAACCGCTGGGCGTCCTGCACCATCATCCGGGTGCGGGTGACGCCGACCTCGGCGGCCTCGTGCCGGTCGGCGAATCCGTCCTCGCCGTACGCGGAGGCTTCGACGCGGCATACGGCGGAGACCAGCGCGACGTCCGCTTCGGTCATCAGCAGGGGGGTGATGCGCCCGTCGGCATAGAAGGACAGGGCGCCGCTGATCCGGCCAAGGCCCGCGGCGGCGGTCACGACGATCAGGGCGGGCACGGCGGCGTGCAGGCGTTCGGACACGGTGCCGGTGCCGAGGATATGGGTCATGGCCCGCGCGGTGAAGGTGAGGACGATGGCGGCCGCGGCACCGGTGAGGAGCTGGCAGACGAGCAGGAGCACGACGCCGGGTTTGTCGACGGCCCAGGCCATCCGCGCGGTGTGCCCGAGCACGGCGGGCAGGCGCCTGCACATCGCCCGGAAATTGGCCTCGGCCAGCGGGTTCTTGCCGTACTGGCCTTCGAAGGTGATGGTGGCCGGGGGTGGAGGGGGCGGCGTCTTCGTATGTGCGGTCGAGGCGTCGGTCATCGTCACCTGCATCCCTCCTGGGGGTGGGTGCCGCGCCTGGATGGCTCGGCAGTGCACGGCATAACGACGCGGAGAGGGAATCGAACGCACTCGATTCCGGACGTGCTGGAGCCCTTGAGCCGCAAGGGCCGCGAGCGTGCGGTCGCCGTGCCGGCGCCGCCGTGCGGTACCGATGGTTGGCCGAAACGCCGATCTCCGAGACGCATGTGACGTACGAGGTTTCGGCGCTTCCACCGGACCCGGCCAGGGGTGTCGGCCGGGCTCTACGGTCGCTTTGCCGGGACCGGCCGGAGTGCCGGCCAGCGAGTGAGCATGTGTTGGCGCATACCGGTGGTGAGGCGGCTGACGCCGCTGAGAGAGGTGTGGTCGGCGGTCAGCTTGCTGACGACACCGAGCCGGTGGACGAGCCGTTGCCGGGCTGTCGCCGTGCCCCACGTCCAGTCCCGCTGCGGAATCCGGGCCAGATGGTCATCGCTTTCCCGGTCTGCCCGCTTGACCAGCGCGTCGCCGCGGAGCAGCCAGCCGGTACACGCGTCGGCAAGGCCGTCCTGGATCTGGGCACCGGTCGCGGTGTGCCACGCCGTGCGGTAGGCGCGCTCCGCCCGTTCCAGCAGTGGCTCGGCGGCCGAAGTGACACACCAGCAGGTCGGGAAGCCGATACGGAGATAGGCCAGCTCCATCAGACCGCTGCCCAGTGATGCCTGCTCGAAGTCGATGAATCTGATCCCCGTGGCGGTGTGGAGGTCGTTCCCGGGGCAGGGATCCCCGTGGAGAAGGGCATGGCCGGGTGCCTGGTCGAGTCGGTTCACGAGGTCATCGAGTTCGTCGGAAACACCGGGCGTAACGGGTACTTGGAGCGCCACGGCCAGCCCGAGGAAGGAGTCGATGTCGGCCCGGTTCGGGCCCTGCCAGCGCGGAAGTCTTCCGGCGTCCTCCGGGCGGGCGGTGGCATGCAGCCGTGCCAGTGCCTCCGCGTAGTCGACGATCCAGTCGGGGGCCGGGCGCTGGTGATCCAGATGCTCCAGCACCAGCACCCGCTCGCCGGAATCGGTGGCAAGCAGCGCGGGCACGATGGGCGTCGCGGCTCGGGCGGCGAGCCGCAGGGCGGCCACCTCGCGGGCGTAGCGCTCGTCGGCGTCGGGCCCGTCGACGATCTGCTTCACCACCGCCGATGTCTCCGGCAACTCAACGCGCCACACACGCGAACGCGGGCTGCTGCCCAGCCTGTGAGCGCTCCTGGGTGATCCCAGCTCGGCCCGCAACTCGTCCCCGAACGCCAGTCGTGAACACATGGGCCGATCCTTCCACACGGCCGAAACCTGCGTGTGGCTACGGGGAGCAAGTGGCCGTCCTGCTTCAAGTCGCCATGTGGAGCAGGCGGCCTGAGACGAGGAACGCGACGAGCGCGGCCACTTGCCCGGGAAGCGATGGGTCAGACCCCTCCCCTCAGGACCGGCCGTGCCCCCGGTACAGCTCCAGCTCGGAGTCGAGTTCGACGGCCAGGACGGTGGCGTGGTCGTCGAGGTCGGCGGCCGCGGGCGGGTCGATCCACAGCACGCCGGGGACCTCGTGCAGGCCGCCGATCACCTGGTGGCCGAGTTCGGTGCCGGTGCCGAGGACGGTCACCCGGCGTACGGGGGTCACCAGGCCCCGTACGCCGATGGGCGAGCGCGGGATGTCGAAGACCGTCAGATAGAGGGTGCGGCGGTCGGCCGCGAGGGTGCTGGGGCCGTAGTGGTGGCCGGCGGGCAGGCCCGCGACGGTGCCGTACACCGCGTCGGCGTGCCGGGCGATCCAGTCGCCCATCCCTTCGAGGCGTTCGACCTGCTCATCGGGGATCGTGCCGTCCTCCTTCGGGCCCACGGAGAGCAGCAGATTGCCGCCCGCGCCGATGGTCTCGGTGAAGTAGCGGATGAGCTGGGTCGTCGTCTTGTAGTTGTGGTCGTGGTGCTGGAAGCCCCATGAGTCGTTGAAGGTCAGGCACAGCTCCCAGGGCCCGGGGGGCGGTTCGATCGGCACGCCCTGCTCGGGGGTGGCGTAGTCGCCCTCGCTGAGCATGCGCGCGTTCAGTACGCAGTCCGGGACCTCGGCGCGGATGAGCCGGGCCAGCTCGCGGATCCCCCATTGCTCCTCGGTGCGCTCCCACTCGCCGTCGAACCACAGCAGGTCGGGGCGGAATCGGGTGGTGAGCTCGTGCACCTGGCCGTCGCGGTAGGCGAGGTAGCGCGCCCAGGCGTCGAGGTCCTCCGCTTCCTTCGGGACCTCGGCGTACGGGTTGTTCTCCTGCTCGGGCGGCCGTCCCTCGTAGCGGGTGGAGGCGTAGTCGGGGTGGTTCCAGTCGCTGTGCGAGTAGTAGAGGCCGACCTTCAGGCCCTGTTCGCGCAGGGCTTCGGCGTACGGGGCGACGAGGTCGCGGCCGGCCGGGGTGTGCCGGACCACGTTCAGGTCGCCGTGGGTGGTGTCCCACAGGGCGACGCCGTCGTGGTGGCGGCTGGTCAGCACGGCGTAGCGGGCTCCGGCGCGGGCGAAGAGGGCGGCCCATGCGCGGGGGTCGTACCGCGCCGCGGTGAACCGGTCGAGCTGCGCCATGTACGTCTCGTGCGGGACGTCGCCCTCGAAGAAGGACCAGGACTCCTGTACGCCGTCCACGGCGTAGATGCCCCAGTGGATGAAGATCCCGAACTTCGCGTCGGGGAACCACGGTCGCATGGCCATGGTGTCAGCTCCTCTTCAGCCGCAGGGTCAGGATCTGGAACGGGCGCAGATTCACCGTGACATTGCCGTCCGCATCGGTCCTCAGCACGTCCTGGGCCTCGGTGAGCGGGCGTTCCAGCAGGTCGGTGACGGTGGCGCCGGTGTGGGTGAAGCCGGGGCGCAGCGTGGTGCGGGTACGGCCGCCGAGCGATTCGTAGAGCCGCACCACCACATCGCCCGAACGGTCGTCGGCGAGCTTGACCGCCTCGACGACGGCGGCCGGGCCGTCCGTGGTGACGATCGGGGCCACGGCCGCGCCGGGGTCGGCGACGCGCAGCGGGAGGTTGAGCGCGTAGCCCTCGGCGATCGCGTCCTCGATGGTCGCGCCGGGCAGGAGGGCGTAGGTGAAGCGATGGATGCCCTGGTCGGCCTCGGGGTCGGGCACTCGCGGGGCGCGCACCAGGCTGAGCCGGACGGTGGTCGTCGTACCGCCGGTGCCCTCGCCCCTCTCGTGGGTGGTGCGGGCCACGTCGTGCCCGTAGGTCGAGTCGTTGAGGACCGCCACGCCGTAGCCCGGTTCGGCGACATGCACCCAGCGGTGGCCGTAGACCTCGAAGCGGGCCGCTTCCCAGCTCGTGTTGGTGTGGGTGGGTCGGTGGACATGGCCGAACTGGATCTCGGCGGTCGACCGGTCCGCGTGGATGTCGATGGGGAAGGCGGCCTTGAGGATCTTCTCGGCCTCGTGCCAGTCGATCTCGGTCGCGAAGTCGATACGGCGGCTGCCCGCGCGGACGGTGATGGTCTGGACGATGCGCGAGCGGCCGCACCTGCCGAAGGCGCGCTCCACGCGCAGCGCGCCGAGCAGCGGGCCCTGCTCGGCGACGGTGACCGCGTCCGAGTCGAGCAGATCGGTCCAGCGCTGCCGGTAGTGCTTGTCGATGTCCCAGGCGTCCCAGTAGTTGGGCAGGTCACTGTGGAGTCGCAGGAGGTTGCCCGCGACGCCCGGCGCCAGGACCTCACGGCCGGCCACCAGGTCCCGTACCGAGGCGAGTGTGCCGTCCTCGGCGAGCTCGACCCTGACCAGGCCGTTGTCCAGGACGCGGCCACCGATGACGGTGACGGGCTCGGGGGCCGGGGCCGCGGTCGCGGAGGGGGTCAGCGGGGCGGCGCCGGACGCCGGCACCCGCGCGTAGACCGCGACGGTGCCGTCCGCCAGCGGCTGGCCCTCGGCCGTGCCCGCGGGGACGGCGATGACCTCGGCGCGCGGGCGGGGGCTGGTGTTGAACACCCGCACGGCGCATCCAGGCGCGGCGGCACCGCCCAGCGCCGCCATCGCCTCCGCCGTGAGTTCCATCAGCTCCGCCGCCACCCTGGCGTATTCCGCCTCCGCCTCGCGGTGCACCCAGGCGATGGACGAGCCCGGCAGGATGTCGTGGAACTGGTGGAGCAGCACCGTCTTCCACAGCCGGTCGAGCCGCTCGTACGGGTAGGGGCGGTCGGCCTGCAGCGTGGCGGCCGTCGACCACAGCTCCGCCTCGCGCAGCAGATGCTCGCTGCGCCGGTTGCCCTGCTTGGTGCGGGCCTGCGAGGTGTAGGTGGCGCGGTGCAGCTCCAGATAGAGCTCGCCGGTCCACACCGGGGCGTCGGGGTATTCGGCCCGGGCAGCGGCGAAGAAGTCGTCGGGGTGTTCGATGACGACCTTCGCGGAGCCCTCCAGGTTGGCCAGCCGGCGCGCCCGCTCCATCATCTCGCGGGTGGGCCCGCCGCCCCCGTCGCCGTGCCCGAAGGGTGCCAGGGAGCGGGTGCCGCGCCCCTTGTCCTGGTAGTTGCGTACGGCGTGGGCCATCTCCTGGCCGGAGAACTCGGCGTTGTAGGTGTCCACCGGCGGGAAGTGGGTGAAGACCCGGGAGCCGTCGATGCCCTCCCACCAGAAGGTGTGGTGGGGCAGCTTGTTGGTCTGGTTCCAGGAGAGCTTCTGGGTCAGGAACCACTCG
>NZ_JAHLEM010000220.1 GCF_018883605.1 Streptomyces niphimycinicus
TTAGGGGCATGACCACCGGCTTCTCCGGAGGCAGGGAGGCTCTTCGTAATGTGGATGTGGCGATCGGTGCCGCTGGACGGCCGGGTGAGTACGACCGGAGAGTGCACGTGTTCGACACCAGTGACATCGGCGCCTTCCTCGGGCTGGACGTCGGCAAGGGCGAACACCACGCCACCGCCGTCACCCCCACCGGGAAGAAGGCATTCGACAAGCGGCTTCCCAACAGCGAGCCGAAGCTGCGCGAGGTCTTCGCCAAGCTGCAGGCCAAGCACGGCACCGTGCTCGTGGTGGTCGACCAGCCCGCCTCCATCGGCGCGCTGCCGCTGGCGGTGGCCCGGGACATGGGTTGCCCGGTCGCCTATCTGCCTGGCCTGACGATGCGGCGGATCGCCGACCTCTACCCCGGCGAGGCCAAAACGGACGCCCGCGACGCGTTCATCATCGCGGACGCCGCCCGGGTGATGCCGCACACGCTCCGCTCGGTCGAACTCGAAGACGAGACAATCGCTGAGCTGCAGATGATCGTGGGTTTCGACGACGACCTGGCCGGCGAAGCAACCCGGATCTCCAACCGGCTCCGCGGTCTGCTGACCCAGATCCACCCGCACCTGGAGCGAGTTCTCGGCCCCCGCGTCCAGCACCCGGCGGTCCTGACGCTGCTGGAACGCTTCGGAGCTCCTGCCCAGATCCGCAAGGCCGGACGCCGACGGCTGGTGAACCTCATCCGCCCGAAGGCCCCGCGAATGGCCGAGCGCCTGGTCGAGGACATCTTCACCGCGCTCGACGAGCAGACGGTGATCGTGCCCGGCACCGACGCGGCCGGACTGATCGTGCCCAGCCTCGCCAGCTCGCTCACCGCCGTACTGGACCAGCGCAAACTGCTCGCCGGACGGATCGAGGAACTGCTGGAGGCTCACCCTCTTTTCAAGGTCCTGACGTCCATGCCGGGGATCGGCGTCAGGACTGGAGCAAGGATCCTCATCGATGTCGGTGATGGCAGCAGTTTCCCGAGCGCCGCCCACCTGGCGGCCTACGCGGGTCTCGCCCCGGCGACTCGCAGCTCCGGCTCCTCGATCCGAGGCGAACAACCATCCCGCCGCGGCAACAAACAGCTGAAGAGGGCCTTCTTCCTCTCGGCGTTCGCCTCCCTGGCCGACCCGGCCTCCAGGACCTACTACGACAAGAAGATCGCCCAGGGCAAGCACCACACCCAAGCCCTCCTCTGCCTCGCCAGACGCCGAGCCGACGTCCTCTTCGCGATGCTTCGCGACGGCACCTTCTACGACCCGCAACCTGCCCCCACAGCTTGACGAAACCCATAGGGGCACCCC
>NZ_JAHLEM010000221.1 GCF_018883605.1 Streptomyces niphimycinicus
CTGGGGCCCCAGGCCAGGGGAGCTGGCCCCGGCGGGGGTCAGCAGCCCGAGGAGGGCGGGGGCACCGGGGACGAGGTGTCGGGGGAGCCGGATACGGTCGCGGGCTCCTTGGCAGGGCCCTGGCGCCGCAGCAGCCGGGCCCAGGGGCCGCGGGCCGCCGTGACCTCGGTGCCGCCCTCCGCGGCCGCCTCGGCCGCCGCCGTGGCGACCGGCAGGATGCCCTCGTCGAGCGTCTCCGGCGCCTCCTCGGGCCATAGGTCCAGCGAGTCGCACAGGGTCGGCAGAACGGCCATCGCGGCCGTGGCGTACCCCTCCGCCGAGGGGTGGAAGTTGTCCGGGCCGAACAGCTCACGCGGATTGGCCGCGAACTCGGGGCCGAGCAGATCGCCCAGTGAGACCGTGCGCCCGCCCTGCTCCACCACCCCGATCGTCTGCGCGGCGGCGAGCTGTCGGCTCAGCCGCCGCGCGACCCAGCGCAGCGGCTGATAGACGGGCTCGATCGTGCCGAGGTCGGGACAGGTGCCCACCACCACCTCGCAGCCGCTCTCGCGCAGTCTGCGCACCGCGTCCGACAGCAGCCGCACCGACTTGGCGGGCGGCATCCGGCGGGTGACGTCATTGGCCCCGATCATGATCACGCATACGTCGGGAAGCAGCTCCGCATCCTCCAGCACCAGCGTGACCTGGCGCTCCAGATCGCTGGACTGCGCCCCCGGCAGTGCCACGTTCCGCAGGTCCACCGGGCGCTCGGCGACCGCCGCGAGCCCCGAGGCGAGCAGCGCGCCCGGTGTCTGACTAGGGCGGTGGACGCCCTGCCCGGCGGCCGTGGAGTCGCCGAGAAAGGCCAGCCGCAGTGGGGGCTGGCCGGTCCTGCGGGCGAAGGCGAAGCCATAGCGGCCGTCCGCGCGCGGCGGAGGATCGTCCGACCCGCCCACGACCCGCTTCGCATGGGACACCTCGGTGAGCAACAGCACGGCGGTCACCCCGCCCAGCAGCCCGATCCCGCCGCCCCCGTACGCCGCCGCGGCCGCGATCCGCCGCGCCACCCTCGCCCTCGACATCGACATGAGTTCAGCCCACCTCCGTCCGCACGCGTACGCGCTTCCTCTTCCTTTGTACGCCTCGCTAACAACTTGTTGCCCCGCACGGCCTTCCTCCCAACGCACGGGTCGCACGGCCGGGGCGCGCAATAAGCTGACAGCACGGCGCCGCGATGGCGGCCGCCCCGACGCGGAGATCCCGCGGAACCGGACCAGGAGCAGGTGTGCAGTACTACGAATCGATGATTGAGCTGGTCGGCAACACCCCGCTGGTGAAGCTCAACACCGTGACCGAGGGCATCCGGGCAACCGTCCTGGCCAAGGTCGAATACTTCAATCCCGGCGGCTCGGTGAAGGACCGGATCGCGGTCCGGATGATCGAGGCGGCCGAGCGCTCCGGTGAGCTCGAGCCGGGCGGCACGATCGTCGAGCCGACGTCCGGCAACACGGGCGTGGGCCTCGCGATGGTCGCCCAGCGCAAGGGCTACAAGTGCATCTTCGTCTGCCCGGACAAGGTGTCCACGGACAAGATCAACGTGCTGCGGGCCTACGGCGCCGAGGTGGTGGTCTGCCCCACCGCCGTGGACCCCGAGCACCCCGACTCGTACTACAACGTCTCCGACCGGCTGGTCCGCGAGACGCCGGGTGCCTGGAAGCCCGACCAGTACAGCAACCCGAACAACCCGCTCTCCCACTACGAGTCCACCGGCCCCGAGCTGTGGGAGCAGACCGCGGGGAAGATCACCCACTTTGTCGCGGGCGTCGGCACCGGCGGCACGATCTCCGGCACCGGCCGCTATCTGAAGGAGGCCAGCGAGGGCCGGGTCCAGGTGATCGGCGCCGACCCCGAGGGCTCCGTCTACTCCGGCGGCTCCGGCCGCCCGTATCTGATCGAGGGCGTCGGTGAGGACTTCTGGCCGACCGCCTACGACCAGACCGTCGCGGACGAGATCGTCGCGGTCTCCGACAAGGACGCCTTCCAGATGACGCGGCGGCTGGCCAAGGAGGAGGGGCTGCTGGTCGGCGGCTCCTGCGGAATGGCGGTCGTGGGCGCGCTGAAGGTCGCCGAGCGGCTCGGCCCGGACGATGTGGTGGTCGTGCTGCTGCCCGACAGCGGCCGCGGCTATCTGTCCAAGATCTTCAACGATGAGTGGATGGCCGACTACGGCTTCCTGGAGGAGGACGGCCCCTCGGTGCGGGTCGGCGACGTCCTCCAGGGCAAGCAGGGCGGACTGCCCTCGCTGGTCCATATGCACCCGGAGGAGACGGTGGGCGAGGCCATCGACGTGCTGCGGGAGTACGGCGTCTCGCAGATGCCGATCGTCAAGCCGGGCGCCGGGCACCCGGATGTGATGGCCGCCGAGGTCATCGGTTCGGTGGTGGAACGCGAGCTGCTGGACGCGCTGTTCGCCCGGCGGGCGGAGCTGACCGACCCGCTGGAGAAGCACATGAGCCCGCCGCTGCCGCACGTCGGCTCCGGCGAGCCGGTGGAGGACCTGATGGCGGTGCTGGGCACGGCGGACGCGGCGATCGTGCTGGTGGAGGGGAAGCCGAAGGGCGTGGTGAGCCGGCAGGACCTGCTGGCGTACCTGGCCAGCGGCGTCAAGTAGCCGCTCATGAGCGGGCTCATCCGGGGGGCTCGAACGGGACTCGACGGGGGTTCGACCGGGTCTCAAAGGGGGCCCAAAGAGGGCCCAACTGCCCTTCGAGGGAGGCCCGCCAGGGCTTCGGGGAAGTGGTACGTACGTGTCACGCGCCCGCAGCACAGGGTTAACACAGCTCCGGCAGATTAGTGGGTGTCGGAAGGACGACACCGACACCCAGGATGAGGCGACAGGACCTCCGGAGCGGCTCCCGGACCTCCATGGTCGCCCTGGACGCGGAAGTCCGGCCCTGACCCGGCCCGCGTCCCCCGCGGGGACCGCCGTCGTCCCGCCCTCGGTGCAACGCACCGGGGTGCGGCGGTCCCCGCGTATTTTTTGAGGCTCGGTTCGCCTCTTTTTTCGAGGCTCGGTTCGCCTGAAGACCCCAGCACCCGGAAGCTCGGCGGAACCTAGTCCCCGCTCTCCTCCGGGCCCTTGCCCCGGCGCAGCCAGGAGAAGCCCCCCGCCGCGTGGACCGCGTTGACCCCGAAGATCCCCGCCCAGGTGACCAGCAGGCCGGGCATGCCCTCGTTCACCACGCCGATCGCCGACAGCGGGATCGCCAGCACCAGGGAGACCCCGACGAAGGCGAAGCGCTCGCCGATGCCCATCCCGTGGGGCTGGTCCGGGTCCGCGCCGGTGGCGTACGGGCGGGTGCCGCGGGCCGCCGCCATCTGCTGTTCGGCGAGCTGGCGGCGGACATGCCGGTCCGCCGTATCGTTGAAGCGCTGCTCGACTTTGTCCATGAAGGAGTCGACCAGTTCCGACTCGTACTCCGCACCCAGCTCCTTATGGGTCTGAAGGGCCGCGTCGAGTTCCTTTTTCAGATCCGGCAGATCCGGGTCACGGGCGTCCATGCTCATGACGGTACGGTCGCGGGGACGCTTTGTCGGTAGGGCTAGCCCCCCGAAAGACGCGCGGGCGCGAAGGGGTACACCCCTGGTACCCCCGGCCCGCTGTGGAAGGAGTCAGTTCCGTGACCGCACCTCTCCTCACGTCCCTCGCCGCGCCCGGCGGCGACCGCCCCGACGCGCTGAGCGTCGGCGGCCGCTCCCTCTCGCGCGAGGAACTGCTCGGTGCCGCGGGCGCGGTGGCGGCCCGTATCGCCGGTGCGCCGGTCGTCGCGGTCCGGGCGACCGCGACCCCGGAGACGGTGGTCGCGGTGGTCGGCGCGCTGCTGGCCGGGGTGCCGGTGGTGCCCGTACCGCCGGACTCCGGCCCGGCCGAACGCGACCACATCCTGCGGGACTCGGGCGCCACCCTGCTGCTCACCGGGGAGGCGATAGCGGCCCCGATCGAGACGGTCCCGGTGGACCCGGCCGAGCGGGCGGCGTGGACGAAGCCGGAGCCGGACGCGGAGTCCACGGCGTTCATCCTCTACACCTCGGGGACCACGGGGGCGCCCAAGGGCGCGCTGATCTCCCGGCGGGCGGTGGCCGCCGACCTGGACGGGCTGGCCGCGGCCTGGGCCTGGACCGCGGAGGACACGCTGGTCCACGGGCTGCCGCTGTTCCATGTGCACGGGCTGGTGCTGGGCGTCCTGGGCGCGCTGCGCACGGGCAGCCGCCTGGTCCACACCGGCAAGCCGACCCCGGCGGCGTACGCGGCGGCGGGCGGCAGCCTCTACTTCGGCGTGCCGACGGTCTGGAACCGGATCGTCCAGGACCCGGACTCCGCCCGCGCCCTGGCCTCCGCCCGGCTGCTGGTCTCCGGCAGCGCCCCGCTGCCCGCCCCGGTCTTCCGCGACCTCGAGCGGCTCACCGGCCAGCGCCCCATCGAGCGCTACGGCATGACCGAGAGCCTCATCACCCTCTCCACCCGGGCCGACGGTGAGCGCCGCCCCGGCTATGTCGGCACCCCGCTGGCGGGCATCCGCACCCGGATCGCCACCGAGGAGGGCGCCGAGATCGGCGAACTCCAGCTCACCGGCCCCACCCTCTTCGACGGCTATCTGAACCGGCCCGAGGCCACGGCCGGTTCGTACACCGAGGACGGCTGGTTCCGCACGGGCGACATCGCCGCGATCGACCCGGACGGCTTCCACCGCATCGTGGGCCGCGCCTCCACCGACATGATCAAGTCCGGTGGCTACCGCATCGGCGCGGGCGAGGTCGAGAACGCCCTCCTCGACCACCCCGCGGTCCGCGAGGCCGCCGTCGTCGGCGCCCCGCACGAAGATCTGGGCCAGGAGATCGTCGCCTACGTCGTCGCCGACGGCATCGGCGAACAGGAGCTGATCGACTTCGTCGCCTCCCAGCTCTCCGTCCACAAGCGCCCCCGCAAGGTCCGCTTCCTGGAGGCCCTGCCCCGCAACGCCATGGGCAAGCCCCAGAAGAAACTCCTGCCCCCGGCCTGACCCCGACCCTGCCGTCGCCCGGGGGCCTTGCCGTCACCCGGGCTCGGTGGCGTACGGGCGGTCGGGGGTCGGCTCCGGGGCGAGGATCATGTGGTCGGGGACGTGAGCGGTGTCGCGGTGGGCCAGGAGCCAGTAGAGGGCGGCGGGGACGGCGAGGCCGACGAGCCAGGAGATGTCCGCGCCGCCCAGCGGGGCGACGAGGGGGCCGGTGTAGAAGTGGGTGGACAGGAAGGGGAGTTGGGCCAGGACGCCCACCGCGTAGGTGGCCAGGGCCTTCCAGCGCCAGGCGCCGTAGCGGCCGCCCGGGTCGCTGAGGGCGGGGATGTCGTAGCGCTCCTTGGCGATGGCGTAGTAGTCGACCAGGTTGATCGCGCTCCACGGGGTGAAGAAGGTCAGCAGGAAGAGCAGGAAGTCCTTGAAGGAGGACAGGAAGCTGTCCTTGCCGAGCAGCGCGACCGCCGTGCCCGCGACCATGATCCCGGCGATATAGGTGGCCCGGCCGCGGGGCGAGAGGGTGGTGTTGCCGCGGAAGCCGCTGATGCTGGTCACCATCGACATGAAGCCGCCGTAGGTGTTCAGGACGTTGATCGTCAGCTTGCCGAGGGCGATGACGAAGTAGAGCAGTGAGGTGATCACGGCCGCGCCGCCGCCGAGGCCGACGATGTAGGAGACCTCGTTGCCGACGAAGGCGTGGCCGGCCGCGGCGGCCGCGAGGGCGCCGAAGGTCATGGACCACTGCGAGCCGAGGACGGTGCCGGCCAGGGTCCAGGAGAAGGTGGCCTTGGGGGAGGTGCTGCGCGGCAGGTAGCGGGAGTAGTCGGCGACGTACGGGCCGAAGGCGAGCTGCCAGGAGGCGGACAGCGACACCGCGAGGAGGAAGAGCGGGAAGTCGAAGGTCCGGTCGTGCAGGAGGGTGGCCAGATCGGTGCGGTCCAGCAGCCGGATGCCCAGGTAGACGAAGGCCAGGGCGCAGACCACGCCCGCGATCCGGCCCAGGGTGTGGATCAGACGGTAGCCCACGGCGGCCGCCACGCCGGTGATGAGGGCGAAGATGATGATCCCGGTGGTGTCGCCGAGATGGGTCAGTTCGCCGACCGCCTGGCCCGCCAGCACGCTGCCGCTGGCGAAGAAGCCCACGTACATGACGATGACCAGCAGCAGCGGGACGATCGCGCCCCGGACCCCGAACTGGGCCCGGGAGGAGATCATCTGGGGGAGGCCGAGCCGGGGTCCCTGGGCCGAGTGGAGCGCCATGACGGCTCCGCCGAGCAGGTTGCCGAGCAGCAGGGCGATGATCGACCAGAAGGCGCCCGCGCCGAAGACGACGGCCAGCGCGCCGGTCACGACGGCGGTGATCTGGAGGTTCGCGCCGAGCCACAGGGTGAACTGGCTGAAGGCGGTGCCATGGCGCTCCGCGTCCGGGACGACGTCGATCGAGCGCTTCTCGACGAGAGAGTCGAGGGCGTCGCGGGAGTCGACGGAGTCGCGGGCGTCGCGGGCGTCGAGAGAGTCGGGCATAAGGGTGTGCTCCTGCCGCTATTACTTGGTGAGGCCGTTCTTGGCCGCCCAGTCGGCGGCGACCCGGTCCGGGTCCTTCTTGTCGTTGCTCACCAGCTTGTTGAGACGGGCCAGTTCCTGGGTGGTGAGGGCGCCGCCGAGGCGGGCCAGGGCCTTGCGGACCTTGGCGTCGGCCTTGGCGGAGCGGACGACGGGCACGATGTGCTGGGCGGGGATGAGGGCCTTGGGGTCGGCGAGGATCACCCAGTCGTTGGCCTCGATGTCGGGGTCGGTGGAGAAGAGGTTGGCGACGTCGACATCGCCCTTCTTCAACGCGCCCTTGACCAGCGGGCCGGAGGCGTCGAGGGCCTTGAACTCCTTGAAGGTCACGCCGTAGCGGTTCTTGAGGCCCACCAGGCCGACCACGCGGTTCTTGTCCTCGGCCGGGCCGCCGAAGACCAGCTTGCCGTTCTGCTTGGCGAGGTCGGCGAAGCTGCGCAGACCGTGCTTCCGCGCGGCCTCATGGGTGACGCAGAAGACGTCCTTGTCCTCGGCCGCCGCGTACGACAGGGCCTCCAGGCCGTTGGGGAGGGCGACGGTGAGGGCGTTCTGGAGGTCGCCGGCCTCGGTCTGGGGGGCCTTGTCGTCGAAGTGGAGCAGCAGATTGCCCTGGTACTCGGGGAGCAGATCGATATCGCCCTGCTGGAGCGCGGGGATGACGATCTCGCGCGAGCCCAGGTTGGGCCGCACGCTGGTCTTGATGCCCGCGCCCTTCAGCGCCTCGGCGTAGAGATAGCCGAGCAGTTGGTTCTCGGTGAAGTTGGCGGTGCCGATGACCAGGCCGCCCAGGCTGCTGCCGCCGCCCGAGCCACCGCTGCCGCCGTCGCCCTTGAGCGAGGTGACGCCGCCGCTACAGGCGGCCAGCGCGGGTACGGAGGCGCCGGCGAGCAGGCCGCCGAGCAGTTTCCTGCGGTTCATGGGGTGCTCTCCTCGGATCCGGAGTGAGTCGGTGACGTCAGTGCGCGTGGGCGCGCGGGGGGCGGTTGCGGAACAGCAGGCGTTGCACTCCGGCCAGCGCCAGGTCCAGGGCGATGGCCAGTACGCCGACCAGCACGGCCCCGCCCAGCACCTGCACCAGATCGCGCTGGGCGAGCCCGTCGAAGACGTAGCGGCCGAGCCCGCCGAAGCTGACGTACGCGGCGATGGTGGCGGTGGCCACCACCTGGACGCAGGCCAGCCGCAGCCCGGTCATGATCAGCGGGAGCGCGAGGGGCAGTTCGACCTGGAACAGCACCTGGTACCAGCGCATGCCCTGGCCCCGCGCCGCGTCCCGGACCTCGGGGTCGACGGCGGCCATGCCCGCGTACGTATTGGTGACGATCACCGGGACCGCGAGGGCGACCAGTGAGATGTACACCGGCCACATGCTCAGCCCGCTGGCCAGGAAGACCAGGGTGACCAGGCCGACGGTGGGCAGCGCCCGCCCGAAGCCGGAGAGGTTGATGGCGAGGAACGCGCCGCGCCCGGTGTGCCCGATGAGCAGCCCGACCGGGAGGGCGATGGCGGCGGCGACCAGGGTGGCCAGCAGGGAGTACTGGAGGTGTTCCAGGAGGCGGGTCGCGATGCCGTCGGTCCCGGACCACTGGGAGCCGCTGGTCAGCCAGCGGAGGAGATCCTTGAGCAGTTCGATCATGTCAGGCACGCCTCCTCAGCCACGGGGTGCACAGCCACTGGATGGTGACCAGCACGGCGTCCGCGACCAGCGCGAGCAGCAGGGACAGAAGGACCCCGGCCACGACGGGGGTGGGGTAGTTGCGCTGGAAGCCGTCGGTGAAGAGCTGGCCCAGGCCGCCGTACCCGATGTAGCTGGCCACGCTGACCAGGGAGATCGCCATCACCGTGGCCACCCGTACGCCCGCCATGATCACCGGGAAGGCGAGCGGCAGCTCGACGGTGAGCAGGGTGCGCAGCGGACGGGCGCCCATCGCGGTGGACGCCTCGCGGACCTTGGCGGGGACGCTGTCGAGCCCCTCGACGGTGTTCCGGAGCAGCACGACCAGGGTGTAGACGGTCAGGCCGGTGATGGCGGTGGTGCGGGTGAGGCCGGTGACCGGCAGCAGCAGCACGAAGATCGCGATGGAGGGGATCGTGAACAGGATGTTCGAGAGCCCGAGGAGGAGTCCGCGCAGCGCCCGCACCCGGTGGGCGATCACGGCCAGCGGCAGCGCGATCAGCAGACCGAAGAGGACGGCGGGGACGGCGGTGGAGAGGTGGTCGAGGGTGAGCGTGACCAGGTCGCTTTGGTGATCGGGGAACCAGCCCCAGTCGACGGTCATGCGGTCACGCTCGGGTCGGAGGCCGGGGTGCCCTCGTCATCGGCTTCGGCATGGGCCGCGGCGGCCTGGGAGGCTTCGTCGGCCTCGGCTTCCGTGGCGTTCTTGCGGGCCGCCGCGCGGCCCGCCTCCGCATGGCGGCGCCCCGCGAACTCATGGATGCGCTCGCGCCCGGTGACCCCGGTCAGAACGCCGTCGGCGTCCACCCGGGCCACCAGACCGGCGGGGGAGGCCAGCGACTCGTCCAGGGCGGTGAGCAGCGAATCGCCGTCCCGCAGCGCCCGCACCGGCAGCAGCGGCGCCCGGTCGCCCTCCGGCCCCTCGGTGTCGCGCCAGCCCAGCGGTTCACCGCGCTCGGAGGTGACCAGCCGCCAGCGGTCCCCGTCGGCGGGGGCGGGCTCCTGCGGCAGGTCCGCGAGGGTGGACAGGGAGAGCAGCTTCAGCCCGCGCTCGGCGCCCAGGAAGCCCGCCACGAAATCGTCGGCGGGGCTCGCCAGCAGCTCGGCGGGGGGTGCGCACTGGACGAGATGGCCGCCGGTGCGGAAGATCGCGATGCGGTCGCCGAGCCGTACCGCCTCGTCGATGTCGTGGGTGACGAAGACGACCGTCTTGCGCAGCTCGCTCTGGAGCCGCAGCAGCTCGTTCTGGAGCTGGGTCCGCACGACCGGGTCGACCGCGCCGAACGGCTCGTCCATCAGCAGCACCGGCGGATCGGCGGCCAGTGCGCGGGCGACCCCGACGCGCTGCTGCTGACCGCCCGAGAGCTGGTGCGGATAGCGCTTGCCGGAGTCGCTCGGCAGCCCGACCAGCTCCAGCAGCTCGGCGGCGCGGGCCCGCGCCTTGCGGCGGCCCCAGCCCAGCAGCAGCGGGACGGTGGCGATGTTGTCGAGGATCGTGCGGTGCGGGAAGAGCCCGGCCTGCTGGATCACATAGCCGATGCCGCGCCGCAGCTCGGCGGCGTCCGCCGCGAGGACATCACGCCCGGCCACGCTCACCGTGCCGCTGCTCGGTTCGACCATGCGGTTGACCATGCGGAGGGTGGTGGTCTTGCCGCAGCCGGACGAGCCGACGAGAACGGTGATGCCCCCTTCCGGGAGTTCGAGGTTGAGACGGTCCACCGCGGTGGTGCCGTTCGGGTAGTGCTTACTGACGTCCTTGAAGCTGATCATCCGCTTCCCCTTGCCCTGTCTGCATATAGTCATGCACAGTCATAGTCGAGTGAATAGAAGTCAAGAGGTCTGCGTTAATCACCGGTTACTTCTGCTCGCGATGTGGACGAAGTGCCTGGCGGCTGGCCCGGAAATGGGCGTATTGAGAGGGGTTGCCCTGGATGTTGTCTCACATGCTGGATGCTGATGCCGCGGCGGCCGACGGCGCGGGCGGCACAGCTCAGCGCATCACATTGGACGGCCGGAGCCTACGCGTCGTCGATATCGCCCGCCTGGCCGACCGCGTGAGCCGGCCCGCGGCGCCCGACCCGACCGCGCTCGCCCTGGCCGAACGCGCCTGGGAGACCGCGGACCGGCTGGCCGCCACCGGCCGGGTCTACGGCCGGAGCACCGGTGTGGGCGCCAACCGTACCGAGGACGTCGGCCCGGCCGACTCCGACCACGGGCTGCGGCTGCTGCGCAGCCACGCCGGGGCGATCGGCGCACCGCTGCCCGCGCGCGAGGTGCGCGCCATGATGACCGTCCGCGCCAATCAGCTACTGGCGGGCGGCGCCGGGCTGCGCCCCGCCGTCGTCACCGCGCTCGTCGAGGGGCTGGACAGCGGCGCCCACCCGGTGATCAACGAATACGGCGCGGTCGGCACCGGGGACCTCGCCGCGCTCGCCCAGACCGGTCTCGCGCTCGTCGGCGAGCACCCCTGGGACCTCACCGAGGCCGCCCCGGGCCGTCGCGCCCCCGACCCGATCGTGCTCGACAGCAATGACGCCCTCGCGCTCATCAGCAGCAACGCCCTCACCCTCGGCCAGTCCGCGCTCGCCCTCGCCGAGCTTCAGCGGCTGCTGTCCGCCTCGCTCTCGGTGGCCGCGCTCTCGCTGATCGCGGTCGGCGGGTCGTACGAGGCGTACGCCGAACCCGTGCACGCCGCCCGGCCGCACCCCGGCTCCGTCGCGGCCGCCGCCCGGATGCGCGCCCTGCTCGGCGCCCCGGCCCGGCCCACCCCGCCGCTCGGGCGCATACAGGACCCGTACGGCTTCCGCTGTCTGCCGCAGATCCACGGACCGGCGCTGGACGCGGCACAGGCGCTGGAGCGGGTGCTGACCGTCGACTTCAACGCGGCCACCGAGAACCCGCTGATCAGCTCCGCCGACGAGGCCGCCTACCACCACGGCAACTTCTACGCCGCGCACGCCGCCCTCGCCCTGGACGCCTTCCGGCTCGCCGCGCTACAGACCGCCCGGCTCTCCACGGCCCGGCTCGCCGCGCTCAGCGAACCCGACTTCACCCGGCTGCGGCCCTTCCTCGGCGACGCCGCGCCCGCCAGCTCGGGCGTGATGATCCTCGAATACGCGGCGGGGGCGGCCCTCGGCGAGATGCGCGCGGTCTCCCACCCCGCCTCGCTCGGCCATGCCGTGCTCTCCCGCGGCGTCGAGGAACAGGCCAGCTTCGCCTCGCTCGGCGCCCGCCAGACGCTCCGCGTCGCCGACCACTACCGGCTGGTGCTGGGCTGTGAACTGGTGGCGGCCGTAAGGGCGTTGCGCCAGCGTGGGCTGGAACCGGACCCGGAGCTCCCGGCCGGTGTCGCCTTCGCCATGGCGTCGGAAGTACTCGATCCCCGCATGGAGGACCGGCCGTTGACGGAGGATGTGGCGGTGGCCTCGCGTCTGCTCGACCGGCTGGCAGGGGTATGAGGGACGAGGGTACGAGGTTCGGGAGGACGCGATGAGTACGGACCATGGGGTGAGCGACGGGGTGAGCGGTGCTCGGATGGAGCCAGGGGGCCCAGTGGACGAGGGTGCCGCGGGGGCGTCGGCGGGCGCGGGCGACTTGTCCGGTGCGGGCGGCTCGGGCGGCTTGGTCGCTACGACGGGTCCGGTCGCGGCGGCCGGTTCCGGCGCCTCGACCGCCGCTCGGCTTCAGGCGCTCTTCGAGGGCCACCGGCTGACCCCGACCCAGCGGCGGATCGCCCACTGCATGGTGCGGCGGGCCGCCGACGCGCCGTTCCTCTCCAGCGTCGAACTGGCCGAACTCGCGGGCGTCAGCCAGCCGTCCGTGACCCGCTTCGCGGTCGCCCTCGGCTTCGACGGCTATCCGGCGCTGCGCAAGCATCTGCGCGATGTCGCCCCCGCCGAGCCGGCGCCGGACGAGGGGTCGTACAACGAGTACCAGCAGGCCGTGCAGTCCGAGATCGACAATCTGCGCCATCTCGCCGCGCTGCTGGCCGACCCCGCACCCGTCGTCCGGGCCGGCCGGCTGCTCGCCGACTCCCGTCCGCTGCTGGTCCTCGGGCTGCGCGCCGCCTCCGCGCAGGCGCGCGGCTTCACCTACTTCGCGCGCAAGGTCCATCCGGACGTCCGGCTGCTCGACGAGGGCGGCACGATGCTCACCGACCGCGTCGACGCGGCGAAGCGCGCGGGTGCCACGGCGCTGCTGTGCTTCGCGCTGCCGCGGCATCCGCGGGAGGTCGTGGAGGGTCTGGAGTACGCCCAGGAGGCGGGGCTGACCGTGGTCGCCGTCGCCGACAGCGCCTTCGCCCCGATCGCCCGCCACAGCGATCTGCTGCTGCCCGCGGCGGTCGGCACGGGCCTGGCCTTCGACACCGCGTGTGCGCCGATGCTGCTGGGGCGGGTGCTGTTGGAGGCGATCTGCGACGCGCTGCCGGATGCGCAGGCGCGGCTGGAGGAGTTCGACGCGAAGGCGGCGGAGCGGGGGCTGTTCGTGGAGTGAGCCCGGGCCTGCGCGCCGCTCCGTATGCCAGCCCCCGTCCCTCTCACCCAATTCTCAGGCATCCTGGCTAGATTCTTCGATTCGTCAGGGATTCCCTCAGGGATTCCGTCAGGGATTCCGACAGGAATTTCATCAGGGATTCGCCAGGGTGAGGAGGTCGGTCGTGGGGCGCGGGGCGTATGCGCTGGCACGGGTGGCGGTGGTCGTGAGGGCCCCCGCCGGATGGCTGTGGTGGCCCGGTGTGCTGGCCGCGGGAATCGGAGCGCTGGTGCCGGGGCTGACCGGGCGCCGGATCGGAGTGCTCGCCGGGGCGGCGCTCTTCCTGATCGCGGCGGTCGTGGTCTTCGTGATGCGGCGGAAGCGGTATCTGGAGTTGGCGCGCGGTGCCTCGCGCGCGAGCAAGTCGGTCTTCCTCCAGGACCGCGCGGTGACCGTAAGGGCGCGCCGACGCGCCCTGCGGTGGTGGCTGCTGGTGGCCTTCCTCGCCGCGATGGGCTCGTCCTTCGCCGTTCCGGCGGCGGGCGGGATGCTGCTGGCGGGGCTCGGCGCGGGGCTGTGGGCCAAGGCATTGTGGCTGGGCCGCTGGGAGCGCGCGAACGAGGTGCTGCTGTGGGTGCGTACGGAGCGCATCTCCGGCGGGCGGCCCGCGGGCAAGGCGGTGGACGCCTACCAGACGACGGGCATCGTGGCCGGGGACGCGGGCCCGGGCGGCGCGCGCCGCTCCTCGCGGACCGTGGCGGCGGCCACGCGCTGAGGGGTCGCGCCGCCGCGGGGCTTTCGAGGGGCACGTCGTGGTCGTTCCCCGTTCTCGCCGGCTCGGATCAGCCGGGAAGGCGCAGGGTGGCGTTGGCGCCGCCGTCGGGGGCGTTGGCGAGGGTGAGGGTGCCGCCGAGGACCTGGGTGTGGCCGAGGGCGATGGTGAGGCCGAGGCCGTGGCTGCCGCGTTCGGCGGCGCCGGTGCGGAAGCGGCTGGGGCCTTCGGCGAGGAGGTCTTCGGGGTAGCCGGGGCCGTGGTCGCGGACCGTGATCGTCGCTCCGTCGTCAGTGGCCTCGATGGTGACCTCCACGGGGGCGGTCCCGTGCCGGTGGGCGTTGGCCACGAGGTTGGTGATCACCCGTTCCAGGCGACGCGGGTCGGTCTCCACCACGGGGCCTGTCGCGGGCTCCGCCGGCAGGAGTCGAAGCCGGGCCCGGTGGCCGGTGCGGGCGATGGCGTCCGCGACCACCGTGCCGAGCGGCACCGGGGTACGGATGGCTGTTTCCGCGCCGGCGTCGAGGCGGGAGATCTCCAGGAGGTCCTCGACGAGGTCGCGAAGGGTGCGGACACGGGCGCGGATGAGGTCCTCGGTGCGTCCGGCGGACAGCAGGTCCATGGCGGAGAGGAGGCCCGTGACGGGGGTGCGCAGTTCGTGGGCGACGTCGGCGGTGAAGCGGCGTTCGTCGCGGAGTCGGCGGGCGAGGTCGTCGGCCATGGTGTCGACGGCGCGGGCGAGGTCGGAGACCTCGTCGTTGCCCCGGGTGGATCCGGTGCGGGCATCGAGGTCGCCCGCGCTGATCAGGACCGCGGTCCGCGAGGTGCGGCGCAGTCGGCGGCCGATGAGGTCGGCTCCGTACAAGGCGAGGGGGAGGGCCAGGGTCAGGGAGACGGCGGAGGCCACGGCCATGGTGAGGTCGAGTTGCCGGAGTTGTTGGAGGGAGAGCCGCACATTGGCGGTGACGGTCATGACGGAGCTGTGGGGCCCGCCGACGCGTTGGGCTGCCCAGTACTGGGGGCCGAGGTAGCCGGGGTCCTCGTAGAAGGTGTGGCTGGTGCCGTCGGCCGGGCGGCGCAGTTCTCTGGGCATGTCGGGCATGTTCAAGTTGGCGTTGTCGGGGAGGGTGCCGGTGCGCCGGTAGATGTCCATGGCGGTGCGGAGGTCGCTGAGGGCTTGGGCCTCGGCGCGTGCTCGGATGTCCTTGACGGTCCATGAGTGGACGATCACGCCGATGGTGACGGCGATGAAGCAGCCGATGGCCGCCGTCAGGGCGGCGATCTTCCATCGCACGGTGAACCGGCGTGCCCGCGGTGGCATCTCCCGGGTTCCGGTCTGTCGGTCCGAACCGTTCACCGTCTGTCGGTCCGAACCGTTCATCGGCGGAACTTGTAGCCGAAGCCGCGGACGGTTTCGATCCGGTCGTGGCCGATCTTCTTGCGGAGTCGTTGTACGGCGAGGTCGACGACGCGGGTGTCGGCATCCCAGCCGTGGTCCCAGACGTCGCGGAGCAGGGTGTGCCGGTCGATGATGGCTTCGGGCCGGGCGGCGAATTCCAGCATGAGCTTGAGTTCGGTGGGGGTCAGCGCGATGGGCCGGTCGGCGAGGGTGACGGTCATGCCGGAGGTGTCGACGGAGAGGTCTCCGAAGGTCAGGACGTCGTCCGTGGGCGGGGCGGGGTATGTCGTGCTGGGCGCCGGGTTCCAGGAGGCCCGGCGGAGCACGGAGCGGATCCGGGCGAGGAGCACGCCGGTCTCGACGGGTTTGACCACGTAGTCGTCGGCGCCCGCCTCCAGGCCGGAGACCACGTCGAGCCCGTCGCCGCGGGCCGACATCATCAGGATCGGCACATGGCTGGTCTCCCGGACCCGGCGGCAGAGTCCGATGCCGTCGAGGGCGGGCAGCATGACGTCCAGGAGCAACAGGTCGAACGGCTCGTCCGGATCGGCGGCGCGGAAGAGTTCCAGTCCTTCGAGGCCGTCGGCGGCGTCGGTGACGGTGTAGCCGTAGCGTTCGAGATTGGTGGCGAAGGAGTGGCGGATCAGTTCGTCGTCCTCGACCAGGAGCACGTGCACGGGGGCCGGCGTCGGGACCGGCGTGGAAGGGGACGGGGGTGGGACGGGAGGCACGGGGTTGGGGTTCCTCGTTCGTGAAGGGCCTTATGCCCGAGAAGTGGCTATGCCCGGGAAGTGGCCGATCAGGGCTGATACGTATCGGTCAGGTACGGATGGCTCCGACGGTCGGGGTGTCGGTCACCCGTGGGGTCCTCGGAGCGCCGCCGTCAGGCGTCGGGCGACCTCTTCGACGCCGGTGGCGCGGGACCCTTTGACGAGGACGACATCCCCGGCAGCGAGGTTCCCGAGGTGGGCGAGGGCCGTCTTCGAGTCCGGGACATGGACGGTGTCGGCGCCGGCCCGCCCGGCGCCGGCCGAGATCCGGGCCGCGTCGGCGCCGCCCACCGTGATCACGAGTCGGGCGCCGGCTTCGGCGGCGGCCCGTCCGGTTCGTTCGTGCAGTTCGGCGGCTTCGGGGCCGAGTTCCCGCATTTCGCCGAGCACGGCGATCGGGCGCCCGCCGTCGGGTGTGACGTCGATCAGGGTGCCGATGGCGGCGAGCATCGCGTCCGGGTTGGCGTTGAAGGCGTCGTTGAGGACGAGCGCGCCGTCGGGGAGTCGCTCGACCTGCATGCGGCTGGGGGTGAGGCGGCGTGCGGCCGACAGGCCGCGCGCGATCCGCGGCAGCGACAGGCCCAGGGCGAGGGCGGCGGCCCCGGCCGCGGCCGCGTTGAGCACCTGGTGGGCGCCGGTCAGGGGCAGTTGAACCGGCTCGGTGCGGCCGTTCCAGGTGAGGCTGAAGGAGGGGCGGGCCAGGGCGTCGAGTTCGATGCCGGTGGCACGCAGGTCGGCGTGGCCGGTGCCGAAGGTGAGGACGGTGGCGGAGGTCGCGCGGAGCATGTCCGGGGTGGCGGGATCGTCCGCGTTGAGGACGGCGACGCCGCCGGCCGGCAGGCCCGTCGGCAGTTCGGCCTTGGCCCGGCGGATCGCGTCACGGCCTCCGAAGGGGCCGAGGTGGGCGGTTCCGGTGTTGGTGACGACGCCGACGTGCGGTCGGGCGATCTCCGTGAGGTGGGCGATCTCGCCGGGCGCCCGGGCCCCCATCTCCACCACCAGGGTCCGGGTGCCGACGTCCGCCGCGAGCACGGTCAGCGGCAGTCCGATCTCGTTGTTGAAGGAGAGCCGGTTGGCCAGGGTGGGGGCGTGCGGGGCGAGGATCTGCGCGAGGAGGTCCTTGCTGGTGGTCTTGCCCGTCGAGCCGGTGATCCCGACCACCGCGCAGTCCGTCAAACGTCGCCGGTTCGCGTGGGCGAGCTGTCCGAGGGCCGCGTGGACGTCGGAGACGAGGACGGCGGGGACGGGCGGCGTCCGCGCGGGAAGGACGGGGCGCTCGACGAGGGCGGCGAGCGCGCCCCGCGCCAGGGCGTCGGCCACGTGATCGTGGCCATCGGAGCGGGTGCCGGGCAGGGCCGCGAACAGGGCTCCGGCCTCGGCCCGCCTGGAGTCGACCACCACCGGCCCGGTCACCGTCATGGTGGAGTGGGCCGGGTGGAGGACCCGTCCCGATACGGCGGACGCGATCTCGGCCAGGGACATCGGGATCACGCGCCGAAATCCTCTCTCACAGGGATGGTCCCGACACACGCGAGAACGCGACGTTCGGGTTGATCGTTCGAGGATGACCGGCGCATAGCGCCACGGGGCATCCGCCGTGTATCGGTGAACGCTCAATCGCACATCCGATTCGATGTTCTTCCGCGCTCTGCCCAAGCGGCCATGGCGATCGGCCTGCGCGCCGGGCCGCGCAGGCTGGGCGCCGTGATCGAACAACGCTTCCATCCCGTCGTCACCGTCGACCTCTCCGCCATCGCGGAGAACACCCGCCGGCTCGCGGCCCGCACCGGCGCCGCGCTCATGGCCGTCGTCAAGGCGGACGGGTTCGGGCACGGGGCCGCGGCCGTGGCCCGTACCGCCCTCGCCCACGGCGCCGACCGGCTCGGGGTGGCCATCGTCGAGGAAGCCCTCGCGCTGCGCGGGGCCGGCCTCACCGCGCCCGTGCTGAGCTGGTTGAACGCCCCGCACGCCGATCTCACCCTGGCCATCGCCGCCGACGTGGAGATCGCGGTGCCGAGTGAGGAACACCTGCGGGCCGCGCCTTCGGCCGCCCTCGCCTCGGCCGCCCCGGCCCGGATCCATCTGCACGCCGATGTGGGCATGGCCCGTGACGGGGCCGCGCCCGCCGCGTGGGAGCGGTTGTGCGCGCATGCCGCGGACCTGGAACGGGCGGGCCGGATCCGCGTGGTCGGCGTGATGGGGCACCTGGGCTGCGCCGACCTGCCCGACGACCCGCACACCCCGCAGGCCCGCCGGCGGTTCGCGCAGGCCGCCGCGACGGCGGAGCGGCACGGGCTGCGGCCGCTCCACCGCCACCTGGCCGCGACCGCCGGGCTGCTGACCGATCCGGGAACCCATCACGACCTCGTGCGCGTCGGCGCGGGCCTGTACGGCATCGACCCGACCGCCACACCCACCGTGCCCGGACCGGCCGGGCTGCGGTGGGCGATGACCTTGACCGCGCCCGTGGTGTCCGTCCGCGACGTGCCCGCCGGGACCCCGGTCGGCTACGGCCACACCTTCACCACCACCCGTCGCACCCGCCTCGCCCTGCTGCCGCTCGGCTACGCCGACGGCCTGCCCCGCCTCGCCTCCGGGCGGGCCGAGGTCCTGCTGCGGGGCGGGCGCCACCCGGTGGCCGGCCGGATCTCCATGGACCAGATGGTCGTGGACGTCGGCACCGCCGAGGTCCGGCCGGGGGACGTCGCCACGATCCTCGGACCCGGCGACGCGGACGAGCCGACCCCCGCCGACTGGGCCCCGGCCACCACCGGCCCGCCCACGATGCCGATGCCCACGATTCCCACGGCCCGACAACCGGCCGGGACCCCACCGACGGACCCACCCCCGTGCCCCACCCGAGGAGCCTGAAGCCCGATGCCCACCGACCGCGCGCCCGCCGGCTTCGTCGCCCTGGCCGACGTCGCCCCGACCATCCGGCAGGACCTCCGCTACACCGGGAGCGACAACTTCGTCGGCAGCCCCCTGGACGGCTACCGGAACGCCACCTGCGTCCTGACCCTCCCGGCCGCCCTCGCCCTCAGCCGGGCCGCGCACGTCCTGGCCCGTGACGGATACGCGCTGACCGTTCTCGACGGCTACCGGCCGCAGCGGGCCGTGGACCACATGCGCCGCTGGGCCGCCGACCCCACCGACCAGGCCACCAAGGCCCGCCACTATCCGCGCGTCGCCAAGGAGCGTCTCTTCGGCCCCGACTACATCCACACCCGATCCGGGCACAGCCGGGGCAGCACCGTCGACGTCACCCTCACCACCCTGGGCGGCAGGCCGCTGGACATGGGGACCCGCTTCGACTTCTTCGATCCGCGCTCACACACGGACCACCCCGACACCCCGCTCCCGGCCCGCGTCCACCGGTGCATCCTGGGCGAGGCGATGACCGCGGCCGGATTCCGCAACCTCCCCACCGAGTGGTGGCACTTCACCCTCCTCGAAGAACCCTTCCCCGACCAGTACTTCGACTTCCTCCCGGGCCACACATGACCCACCCGACACCCGACCCCGGCACCCTGCCGTCCCGCTACGGCAATCCACCGCCGCCCGCGCCCGCGCCCGTGCCCGTGCCCGCGCCCGCGCCCGTGCCCGTGCCCGCGCCCGGGCCCCTGCCCCTGGAATCACCACCCGGCCCCGGCCCCGATCCCGAGGCCACTCCCGCCGCCCGGCACCGCCTGCCCCGAGGGGCGGTGATCGCCATCCTCGGGGCCCTCCTCGCTCTTTTCCTGGTGACGCTCCCCTGGCTTCCGGACACCCCCGGGAACCTGACGAGCCTCGCCCAGACCGTGGCCCCCTGGTTCGGCCTCGGCATACTCCCCCTCCTCGTCCTCGCCCTGATCCGCCGCTCCGCGCTCGCCGCCGTCGGCGTGCTCCTGCCGCTGCTCACCTGGAGCGCCCTGTTCGGCACCGCCCTCGGCGACCGCTCGCGGACCGGACTTCCGGACCTGACCGTGGTCAGCCACAACGTGGACGACGCCAACACCGGCCTCAAGGGCACCGCGCGCACCCTCCTGGCGGCCGACCCGCAGGTGATCGCCCTCCAAGAACTCACCCCGCGGGCCGTGAAAACCTTTACCCGGGAATTCCGCGACCGCTTCCCTCACCACGTGACCGACGGCTCCATCGGCATCTGGAGCTCTTTTCCACTACGCGCCGTCCGCCCCGTCCCGATCATGGGGTGGACCCGGGCCCTGCACGCCACCCTCGACACCCCACGCGGCCCCGTCTCCTTCTACACCGCCCACCTCGCCTCGGTCCGGGTCCGACCCGACGCCGGTTTCACCACCGCCCGCCGCAACGACTCCGCCGACCGGCTCGTGACGGCCCTCCGCCAGGACCCCGCCTGGGACCAGGGCCCCGTCCTCCTCCTCGGCGACTTCAACGGCGCCGGCGCCGACCGCTCCCTGCACCTCCTCTTCGACGGCTTTCACGACGCCCAGGCCGAGACCGGCTCCGGCTTCGGCGCCACCTGGCCCGCCACCTTCCCCTTGGTCCGCATCGACCACGTCCTCGTCCGAGGAGCCACCCCCTTGCGCGCCCACACCCTCCCCGCCACCGGCAGCGACCACCTCCCCATCGCCGCCGCCCTCAAGCTCCCGTCACCCACGAGACCTTGACGTCGCCGGTGGCCTCTGCTCGCGCCCGATCGAGCCGTCCGCGTCCACCGGGGTTGACGGCGCCGCCAGAGGCCGAGGGGGCGCGCCCTCACTCGTTCGGGCGATGCGATCGGGCTCGCACTCGATAGGCTGCTCCCAGGGATCAGAATCTCGCCCATGGGAGCAGCAATGACCACCTCCGCCACTGGGCAGCCACTCATCCCGCAGCCGCCTGCCACTGTCACGGCCCTTCGCCAGGCCGTCGCGCAGCTCGCCCCCGCCGCCCTTCCCGCCTTCACGCGGGAGTTGGATCAGGCCGCCGACCAGTCCCGGCAGGCTTCCGACCTGGCCCCTCTCCAGCGGTTCATCGCCCAGTGGGCCGTCTACGTCCACATTCAGCGGCAGCCGAATATCGCGAAAGAGTTCCGTCACTGGGAGGACGCTGCCGAGACAGGCGACGCGGCACAGGCCCGACGCGCCGCGTCCGCAATCGGCAAGATCCTGGACGACGCACATGCCGCGCTCGGACTCCTCCCTCGATGAGCGTCGGCTGGCGCTGGGAGTACGACCCCGATCACGCTCACGTGACAGGCGGCATCCCCGCTCACGTGGTGACCGAAGTGGAGCGTCTCGCCGGGCAACTGGTCGACCTGGCCGGTATGGGCGTCGATGTCAGCGACTACGGCAACGGCCCGCGGGCAGGAGGGATACGCCGCATGGACGCGGCAGGCGGCTACTTCTTCTTCCTGGTGGCACCACGAGACCATCTCATCGTGATCGTCCGCATCATGCCACCGTTCCAAAACCTCTGAACGGACGCCGGGGTCACATGGCAGATCAGCCCCGGCGGCACAGGTGTCAGGCTAAGTGACCCGTCCGGCGGCGGCTCATGTCCCACCGGAATCGCGCCCGCTGACGACTGACGCGGCAGCTTCCAGGGCCAGGTGCCACGGATACCCCTCTGGGCGGCCCTGGCCCGGCTTGTTGGGTACGAATCCGCCTTCCCCGTAGAGGACGTGCACGCCCATGGCGCGGAGTGTGGCAACGCTGGCGTCGAACTGCGTGTGCCGCACATAGGCGGCGTTGACGCAGGGCATGGCCACGGTGGGGATGCCCTTGCCGATGGCCTCGGCCACGAATCCGATGATGAACTTGTCGGTGATCCCCAGCGCCCACTGATTGATCGTGTTGAAGGTGGCGGGTGCCAGTACGGCGACGTCTGCGGGGGGCCAGACGTCCGGCTCCTGAGGCAGCTTGTACTGGCTGCGTACCGGGTGTCCGGTCAGTTCTTCCAACGCGGGTAGCTCGTCGTCAAGCCAGCGTGCGGCCGTGGGGGTCAGCCCGAGGCAGACGTCCCAGTCGGCCTCCTGTGCCCGCTCGATGACGCCGGCGATGTTCAGGACGGGCGGGGCAGCGCTTCCCAGCACATACAAGATGCGGTTCGCGGTCATGGCGGCAGTTCACCGCGCGGCACCTCTCACCCGCAAACCATGCCGGAGCGGGCTGGATCCGGCGATCACACCGCGTCCCGCTCCTCAGCTCGTCGCCGCTGCCCAAGCTCTGTGTCAGCAGGTCCGGGCCACGAAGCTCCATGACGCCGCTCTTGATCTCCCAGGGACGATGGCGGAGATCACGACAGCCGCGTATCGGACGCCGTCGTCCGAGTTGTGGGCTGCTCTGTCGAGTACCTACCGCACCGCGCATGACCTGGCCGTGAAGCTGGGCTATTACGACTTGTCGACGGTGGCTCTGGACCGTATGGACTGGGCCGCGTCGCGGGCCTCCGATCCGTTGCTGTCCGCAGTGCGCCAGTACATGCGTGCCCTCGTCTACTTCCGAGAAGGCGAGTACACCATCGGCCAGCGGCTCGTCGTATCCGGACAGGGGCTGTTGGAGCAATCCCCGCAGACGCGAGAGCGGCAGGCCGTCGCCGGACAGCTTCACCTCGGGGCAAGCATCATCGCTGCCCGCGCCCATGACGAACATGCGGTAAGGAACCACCTCGCAGAGGCACGGTCCTACGCGGACCGGGTAGGCGAAGCCACGGACGTGCACTGGCTGTCCTTCGGGCCTACGAATGTCACCGTGCACGCGGTGTCCGCTCATGTCGAGATGCGGCACTACGGCGAAGCTCTGCAAGAGGCCGCGAAGGTGCGCAGGACGCGCGACAACTGAAGAAGCAATACCGGACCATCCCCTTGCCTGGTCAGCTTCCGGGGTGGCCCGGCTGGGGATCGATGACGAGCCCCGGTGCCGACCAACAGCATCCGACGGTACCGGGGTCCTCGTCGTGCTGCCGCCGGCGATGTGCGGCGCGCATCGCAGCGCATCGCGGCGCGCCTGGGCGCGGGGCTCTACCGCCGCGCGCCGGGACGGCTCTACCGCAGCCGGCTGAGGCCCAGCGCATGTGCCGCGCCGCTCTCGGCCACGATCTCGTCCACCGTCTGCGGCTCTCGTACTGTCGCGAAGCGCACCTCGCCGTCGGCGGCCGTCGCGTCGAAGCCGTGGATCCCGGGGCGGGGCAGGCTGTTGTACGCGAAGTGGTTGGAGAAGTAGTACGCGCCCGTGTCCAGCAGGCCGACCAGATCGCCCGCCGCCAGCTCCGACAGCGGCCGGTCGCGGGCGACCAGGTCGCCCGCGAAACAGCAGGGACCGGCAATGTCCTGGGGCACCTGGCCGTCCGCGGTTTTGGGGCGGCCCTCCGCGTCGTAGGCCAGGACGCGCAGCGGCCAAGCCTCGGGCGCGAAGACCGTACGGGTGGCGAGCTGGGCGCCCGCGTGGGTGACCGCGATCGGGCGGCCGCCCGCGGACTTCGCGTACTCGACCCGCGCCAGCACCAGGCCGGACTTGGCCAGGAGGGACCGTCCGAACTCGGTGACCAGCTTGTACCGCCCGTCGAAGAGCCCCGGCACGGTGCTCCGCAGAAGCTGTGCGTACTCCCGATAGGTGGGGGTGATCTCGTCGGAGGCGAAGTTCACCGGGAGGCCACCGCCGATGTCGAGGGCGTCGATCTGCTGTCGGCCGACCGCCCCGTTGATCTCTTCGGCCAGTTCGTAGGCCGCCCGTATGCCCGCCGTCATCAGCTCCAGCGGACAGCCCTGGGAGCCGACGTGGGCGTGCAGCCGGGTCAGCCAGGGGCGTTCGGCGAAGGCGCGGACGACCCACTCGCGCGCCCCCGGGTCCTGGAGGGCGACGCCGAACTTGGAGGTCGCGGTGGCCGTGCTCATCGCGTCGATGCTGCCGCCGCCCACCTGCGGGTTGATCCGCAGGCCCAGGGGCGCGGGCGGGTCCGCGCGGTCCCCCACCAGCTCGCCGAGCCGGTCCAGCTCCTGTGGGTTGTCGGCGTTGAGGGCGATGCCCAGGTCGAGGGCCTCGCGCAGCTCCGCGGGGGTCTTGGCGGGGGAGTCCAGGACGATCCGGTCGGGCGTCACCCCCGCCGCGCGGGCCAGCGCCAGCTCGCCGGGGCTGGCCACCTCGCAGCCCAGCCCCTCGTCGGCCAGCAGCCGCAGGACCGGGACGAGCGCGGCGGCCTTGACCGCGAAGGCGTGCAGGACCGGGGTGCCGGGCGTGACGACCTCCTCGAAGGCGGCGCGCAGTTCGGCGGCGGCGGCGCGGATCCCGGCCACGTCCAGCAGCCCGACGACGGGCTGATCCGGGCCCAGCAGCCCCTGCTCCACGGCGGCCCGAACGGCCCGTTCGCGCCGGGTGGCCATCGCAACCGTTTTCGACGTCATGCTTTCAGCCAACCACCGAGGACGGCCGCGGACCAGTTCCCCCGGGGGTGCTCCGGGGCGGGGCCGTGTGGTCGTGGGGAGCGCGGCCCCCGGCCCGGGACCGATCCGGCCTCACAGCTCCACCAGTACCGCCCCGAGGTGGCGGCCCTCCAGCAGCTCGCACAGCGCGCGCGGCGCTTGGCCGATGCCCGTCAGCCGGGTGTACGGACAGGTGAGGGCGCCCTCGCGCAGCGCCCGGCCGAACTCGCGCAGGTACCCGGGCATGGCGTCCTGGTGGTCCAGCGCGCTGATGCCGCGCAGTGTGACGCCCCGGGCGATGAGGGCCAGGGTGCTGATCCCGGTCGGGGCCGACGCGTCGTCCGACAGTTGCGCGGCGAGCGCGCCGACCAGGGCGAAACGGGCGTTGCGGCGGGCCACCGCCACCGCGGCCCGCAACTGTTCGCCGCCGACGGTGTCGAAGAGGACGTCGATGCCGTCGGGGGCGGCCGTGCGCAACTGCTCCTCGATCGGCCCGGCACCCCGGAGGACGACCGCGTCGTAGCCCAGCTCCCGCGTCAGCCGGTCGGCCTTGTGGCGGGAGCCGGTGGAGCCGATGACCCGTTCGGCGCCGTGCAGCCGGGCGAACTGTCCGGCCAGCGAGCCCACGCCGCCCGCCGCGCCGGTGACGAACACCGTGTCGCCGGGCCGCACCCCGGCCCCGCGCACCACCCCCAGCCAGGCGGTGAACCCCTGCGACAGATGGGCGGCCGGGTCCGGCAGCGCCTCGGGGTCGATGGGCGACGCCTGCGCGGCGTCGAGCAGCGCGTATTCGCGCCAGCCCGCGCGGTGGCGGACGAGGGTCCCGGGGGCGAGTCCCGTGCCCGGAGCGCCGATCACCTCGCCGAGGGCCGGGCCCCGCATCACCTCGCCGGTCTTGGGCAGCAACTGGGGAAGGCCGAGGGTGTCGGGGCCGGCGAGGGTGAGCGGGCGCATCACGGCGGAGACGCTCATCAGCCGGTTGCGCACCAGCACCTGTCCGGGGCCGGGGGCGGGGACGGGAGCGGTGACGACCTCGAAGTGACCGGGGGTGAGCGCCCCTTCGGGCAGGGCCGCCAGGCGGACCTCGCGGTGGGTGGCGGGAAGGGACACGCGGGGCTCCTCGGCGGGCGGAGCGGCGGGCGGAGCGGCGGACGGAGCGGCCGCGGAGCGGACACCTCCCGGTGACGCTACCCCGGGGCGCCGGACCCCGCCGTTCGTGCCCACCGCGAGCCCGCGCCGCTGAACCACCCGGGTGTATGCGCAGCTCCGCGGTATTGACTAGTCATATTCATCGGTATCAAGATGTGAATAACTCGATCCAATCGATGGCAGGGAGGCTTGGCCCCATGACAGGACCGCGACCCGTACGGGCGCCGCGTGGTGCAGAGCTCAGCGCTCGGGGGTGGCAGCAGGAAGCCGCCCTGCGGATGCTCCAGAACAACCTCGATCCGGAGGTCGCCGAGCACCCCGACAAGCTCGTCGTCTACGGCGGCACCGGCAAGGCGGCCCGCGACTGGCGCTCCTTCGACGCCATGGTCCGCACCCTGCGCACGCTCAAGCAGGACGAGACGATGCTGGTCCAGTCGGGCCGCCCGGTGGGCGTCATGCAGACGCACGAATGGGCGCCGCGGGTGCTGATCGCCAACTCCAACCTGGTCGGCGACTGGGCCAACTGGGAGGAGTTCCGCCGCCTGGAGGCGCTGGGCCTGACCATGTACGGCCAGATGACCGCGGGCTCCTGGATCTACATCGGCACCCAGGGCATCCTCCAGGGCACCTACGAGACCTTCGCGGCCGTGGCGGCCAAGAAGTTCAACGGCACCCTGGCGGGAACGATCACCCTCACCGCGGGCCTCGGCGGCATGGGCGGCGCCCAGCCGCTCGCGGTCACCATGAACGACGGCGTCGCGATCTGCATCGACTGCGATCCGCGCGCCATCGAGCGCCGTATCGAGCACCGCTACCTGGACGTCCGCGCCGACAGCCTGGACCACGCCCTGCAACTGGCCACCGAGGCGCGCGACGCCCGGCGCCCCCTGTCGATCGGCGTGCTGGGGAACGCGGCCGAGCTGGTCCCGCAGCTTCTCGCGATGAACGCCCCGATCGACATCGTCACCGACCAGACCAGCGCCCACGACCCGCTGGCCTATCTGCCGATCGGCGTGGACTTCGACGAGATGGCGTCGTACGCCGCCGAGAAGCCCGCCGACTTCACCCAGCGGGCGCGCGAGGCGATGGCCCGGCACGTGGAGGCCATGGTCGGCTTCATGGACGCGGGCGCCGAGGTCTTCGACTACGGCAACTCGATCCGCGGCGAGGCCCAGCTCGCGGGCTACGACCGCGCCTTCGCCTTCCCCGGCTTCGTGCCCGCCTACATCCGGCCGCTGTTCTGCGAGGGCAAGGGCCCCTTCCGCTGGGCCGCCCTGTCCGGCGACGCGAGGGACATCGCGGCCACCGACAAGGCGATGCTGGAGCTCTTCCCGGAGAACGAGTCGCTGGCCCGCTGGATCAAGATGGCGGGGGAGCGGGTCCACTTCCAGGGGCTGCCCGCCCGTATCTGCTGGCTCGGCTACGGCGAGCGCGACAAGGCGGGCGAGCGGTTCAACGAGATGGTGGCCGACGGCACGCTCGCCGCACCGCTGGCGATCGGCCGCGACCACCTCGACTGCGGCTCGGTGGCCTCCCCGTACCGCGAGACCGAGGCCATGCTGGACGGCTCGGACGCGATCGCCGATTGGCCGCTGCTCAACGCCATGGTCAACGTGGCCTCGGGCGCGTCCTGGGTCTCCATCCACCACGGCGGCGGCGTCGGCATGGGCCGCTCGATCCACGCGGGCCAGGTCACGGTCGCCGACGGCACCGCGCTGGCGGGCGAGAAGATCCGCCGGGTGCTGACGAACGACCCCGGCATGGGCGTGATCCGCCACGTGGACGCGGGCTACGACCACGCGGACGAGGTCGCGGAGGAGCGGAACGTGCGGATTCCCATGAGGGAAGCGCAGTGAGCCGGGTTGCGCACGAAGCGGAAGGACCGGCGGCGGCAGGCGCACCCGCGACCACGGGTGCGTCGTTCCACGAGATGTGGCGCGACCTGGCCCCCATCGGCCGCAACACAACGACAAACGGCTACCGCCGCTACGCCTGGACGGAAGCCGACGCCGACTGTCGGACGTGGTTCAAGGAACAAGCCCAGAACCGCGGCCTCACCTACGAAGTAGACCGCAACGGCAACCAATGGGCCTGGCTCGGCGACCCCACCGCCGGGGGCGCCGTGGTCACCGGCTCCCACCTCGACTCCGTCCCCGACGGTGGCGCCTTCGACGGCCCGCTGGGCGTCGTCTCCTCCTTCGCCGCCCTCGACGAGCTGCGAGCACGGGGTGCGCACCCCACCAAACCGCTCGCCATCGTCAACTTCGGCGACGAGGAGGGCGCCCGCTTCGGCCTGGCCTGCGTGGGCTCCCGGCTGACCGCCGGGCAGCTCACCACGGACCAGGCGCACCAACTGCGCGGCGGGGACGGGCTGAGCCTCCCCCAGGCGATGGAGCGCGCCGGATACGATCCGGACGCCATCGGCCCCGACCCGGAGCGGCTGGCCCGCATCGGCGCGTTCGTCGAGCTGCATATCGAGCAGGGGCGTGCCCTGGCGGCGCGGTCCGACAGCGGCTCCGCCGCGGGTGACGACGCGGTGGGCGTCGCGTCCGCGATCTGGCCGCACGGCCGCTGGCGGTTCGACTTCCACGGCGAGGCCAACCACGCCGGGACGACCCGGATCGAGGACCGCCGCGATCCGATGCTCACCTACGCCAACACCGTCCTCGCGGCCCGTAAGAAGGCCAGGATCGCCGGGGCGCTGGCGACGTTCGGCAAGGTCAGCGTCGAGCCGAACGGGGTCAACGCGATCGCGAGCCTGGTCCGCGGCTGGCTGGACTCGCGCGCCGCCGACGAGGAGACCCTGGCCGCCGTGGTCGGCGAGATCGAGCGCGCCGCGCTCGAGCGCGGGGAGCGCGACGGGGTGGACGTGCGGGTCACCCGGGAGTCGTTCACCCCGGTCGTCGAGTTCGCCCATGACCTTCGGGACCGGCTGTCCGGGCTGCTGGGCGGCGTTCCGGTGCTGCCGACCGGGGCCGGGCACGACGCCGGCATTTTGTCCGCGTCCGTTCCTACGGCCATGCTGTTTGTAAGGAACCCCACCGGCGTCTCGCATTCACCCGCGGAGACGGCGGGCGAGGACGATTGCCTCGCCGGTGTGGCCGCGCTCGCGGAGGTACTGGAGGGCCTGGCGTGTCACTGACGGCGCAGACCTACTGGGCGGAGCACGCCTGGGTGAACGGAAGCGTGCGGTCGGACGTGGTGATCGTGGCCGCGGCCAACGGACGGATCGCGGCGGTGGTGCCCGGGAGCCCGCGCCCGCCCGCCGGATCCGTCACTCTCCGTGGTCTGACCATTCCCGGTCTGGCCAACGCTCACAGCCACGCCTTCCACCGGGCCCTGCGCGGTGTCGTCCAGGCCGAGAGCGAGGCGGGGACCGAGGCGGGGGGTGCGCCGGACTCCTTCTGGACCTGGCGCGAGGTGATGTACGGGGTCGCCGACCGGCTGACCCCGGAGAGCTATTTCGAGCTGGCCCGCGCCGTCTACGCCGAGATGGCGATGGCCGGGATCACCTGTGTGGGGGAGTTCCACTACCTCCACCACGCGCCCGGCGGCACCCGCTACGGCAACCCCAACGCGATGGGGGAGGCCCTGATCGCGGCCGCGGCCGAGGCCGGTATCCGGATCACCCTGCTCGACACCTGCTATCTCTCCTCCGGTTTCGGGGCCGAGCCCAACGAGCACCAGTCGCGCTTCTCCGACGGCACGGCGGAAGCCTGGGCCGAGCGGGTCTCGGAGCTGAAGAGCGACGGCAACACCCGCATCGGCGCGGCGATCCATTCGGTGCGGGCCGTCCCCGCCGATCAGCTCGCGACCGTGGCCGGGTGGGCCCAGGAGCGCACGGCGCCCCTGCACGTCCATCTCTCCGAGCAGACCGCCGAGAACGACGCCTGTGTGGAGGCGCACGGCTTCACCCCCACCCGGCTGCTCGCCGACCACGGTGTGCTGGGCCCGGAGACGACCGCCGTGCACGCCACCCATCTCACCCCCGGCGACATCCGGCTGCTGGGCCACGCCGCCACCGGGGTCTGTATGTGCCCGACCACCGAGCGTGACCTCGCCGACGGGATCGGCCCGGCCGCCGAGCTACAGAGCGCGGGCTCACCGCTCTCGCTGGGCAGCGACAGCCATGCCGTGATCGACATCCTGGAGGAGGCCCGCGCCATGGAGCTCGACGAGCGGCTGCGCACCCGCGCCCGGGGTCACTGGACCGCGGCCCAACTGCTGCGGGCCGCCACCGTGGACGGTCACGCGGCGCTCGGCTGGGGCGCGGAGGCGGGCCGGATCGAGGTGGGCGCGCTCGCCGACCTCACCACGGTCGCACTGGACTCGGTGCGCACGGCGGGGCCGCCGCCCCGGCTGGGCGCCGAGACCGCCGTATTCGCGGCGACCAACGCGGACGTCCGGCACACCGTGGTCGGCGGCCGCCATGTCGTACGGGACGGCACCCATCAGCTCGTCCCGCGCGTCCCGCAAGCGCTGGCCGAATCCATCGAAGCCCTGCTCGGGCGGTGATCCGGCCGCCACCGCAACGGCCGACGAAGGAGAACACCCCCACGATGACCACCGCGACGACCGCGCCGACCACGACCGCCATCACCGACATCGCCGGTCTGGTCACCAATGACCCCTCCCTCGGTGAAGGCCCCCTCGGCCTGATCCGGGACGCGGCCGTCGTCATCGACGGCGACCGCATCGCCTGGGTCGGTGAGTCCAGCAAAGCACCCGCCACCGACAACCGGGTCGACGCCGGTGGCCGGGCCGCCATTCCGGGCTTTGTGGACTCCCACTCCCATCTGGTCTTCGCGGGCGACCGGACCGAGGAGTTCAACGCCCGGATGTCCGGCCGCCCCTACAGCGCGGGCGGCATCCGCACCACCGTCGCCGCCACCCGCGCCGCGTCGAACAACGTGCTGCACGCCAACGTCGGCCGCTATGTGGCCGAGGCGCGCCGCCAGGGCACCACGACCGTCGAGATCAAGTCCGGCTACGGGCTGACCTCGCAGGACGAGGCCCGAGCGCTGACCATCGCCGGTGCCCACACCGACGAGGTGACCTTCCTCGGGGCGCATATCGTCGCCCCCGAGTTCGCCGACGACCCGGCCGCGTACGTGGATCTGGTCACCGGCCCGATGCTGGACGCCTGCGCCCCGTACGCCCGCTGGATCGATGTCTTCTGCGAGCAGGGCGCCTTCGACGGCGACCAGGCCCGCACCATCCTGACCGCGGGCAAGGAGCGCGGGCTGATCCCGCGGGTCCACGCCAACCAGCTCTCCTACGGCCCCGGAGTGCAGCTCGCGGTGGAGCTGGGCGCCGCCTCGGCCGACCACTGCACCCATCTGACCGACGGGGACGTCGACGCGCTGGCCCAGGGGGAGACGGTCGCCACCCTGCTCCCCGGGGCGGAGTTCTCCACCCGCTCGACCTATCCGGACGCGCGCCGGCTGCTCGACGCGGGCGCCACGGTCGCGCTGTCCCCGGACTGCAACCCGGGCTCGTCCTTCACCAGCTCCATGCCGTTCTGTGTCGCCCTGGCCGTACGGGAGATGGGGATGACGCCCGACGAGGCGGTGTGGGCCGCCACGGCCGGCGGGGCGCGGGCCCTGCGCCGTACCGACGTGGGCCGGGTGAGCCCGGGCGCCCGCGCCGATCTGGCGCTGCTGGACGCCCCGTCCCATGTGCACCTCGCCTACCGCCCCGGCGTCCCGCTGATCTCGGCGGTATGGCACAACGGCACCCTGATCTGACGCGTGACGTGATGTGACCTGCCTGACGTGATCTGACGGAACGGCAGAGCGCACGGATAAGGGCACGGATACGGATAAGGACACGGATAAGGGCCCGTCCCGGTCGGCCGGGGGCGGGCCCTTATCCGTCTGCGGAGGCGTCACTCCTCGATCATCAGACCCTTACGGAGCCGACGGAGGGTGCGCGACAGCAGCCGCGAGACATGCATCTGGGAGATGCCCAGCTCCTCACCGATCTCCGACTGCGTCATATTCGCCACGAAGCGCAGGGAGAGGATCTTCCGGTCGCGTGCGGGCAGATCGGCGATCAGCGGCTTCAGGGACTCCACGTACTCGATGCCTTCGAGTCCGTGGTCCTCGTAGCCGATCCGGTCCGCCAGCGCTCCCTCGGAGTCGTCCTCCTCCGGCTGGGCGTCCAGCGAGCTCGCGGTGTACGCGTTGCTCGCGGCCATGCCCTCGACGACCTCGGCCTGGCTGATGTCCAGCCGCTGGGCCAGCTCGCCGACGGTGGGGGCGCGGTCCAGCCGCTGGGCCAGTTCGTCGCCGGCCTTGGCCAGGTCGAGACGGAGCTCCTGTAGCCGCCGCGGTACGCGTACCGACCAGCTCGTGTCGCGGAAGAAGCGCTTGATCTCGCCGACGATCGTCGGCATCGCGAAGGTCGGGAACTCGACGCCCCGGCCGGTCTCGAAGCGGTCGATGGCCTTGATCAGGCCGATGGTGCCGACCTGGACGATGTCCTCCATCGGCTCGCTGCGGGAGCGGAACCGGGAGGCGGCGAACTTGACCAGCGCCAAGTTGAGCTCGACCAGGGTGTTACGCACATAGGCGTATTCGTGGG
>NZ_JAHLEM010000222.1 GCF_018883605.1 Streptomyces niphimycinicus
CTGCGGGAGCGGAACCGGGAGGCGGCGAACTTGACCAGCGCCAAGTTGAGCTCGACCAGGGTGTTACGCACATAGGCGTATTCGTGGGTGCCTTCCTCCAGCACCTCGAGGCGCTCGAAAAGGGTCTTCGACAGAGCCCTCGCGTCCACCGGTGCTACCGTGTCATAAGGAGGTATTTCCGGTAGATCGGACAATTCCGGCAGTTCGCCGAAGAGGTGGCCAACGGTCGCCTGGGCGTCCGCGTCCGGGGTGAACTGCTCGGGCAGGGGGGCCGACGAAACGGTGGTCCGGGTACTCCCCGAGGGTTCGGTACGCGTGTCGTCGAGGCGGGGTGACATAGTCTCCTCCATCGTTCTCGGCATATGGCTGCCGGTGCCATAACGTGCTGCTCCGGTGAGCGGCGCCTCCAAAGCCGGGCCGTAAGCGGATGTGACCCTCTACGCCTACCTGCATCAGCCACCAAGTGGCAAGTCCACGTTGTCCATATTTGCCGAACTATGCGAAATGTTCGGCTACCAGAGGACCGGGTAGAAGGCGTAGGGTTCGATGCGCGCAATCGAAAGCAACGAGACGCCAGAAGAGGTGCGCAGATGGACCGCGGGATGGTCGGCAGCGCCAGCAAAGGCCGGCTCCAGGTCGAGGTTCGGCACCACGGGGTGAGCGCGATCGTGACACCGGCGGGTGAGCTGGATCACCACACCGCCGAAGTGCTCCGCGAGCCGCTCGAGAAGTGCGTAGAGGGGGGACGTGTCCGGCTGGTGGTGGACTGCTCGAAGCTGGAGTTCTGCGACTCCACCGGGCTCAACGTCCTCCTCGGCGCACGGCTCAAGGCCGAGGCCGAAGGCGGCGGTGTCCATCTGGCCGGGATGCTGCCGATCGTTGCCCGGGTGTTCGAGATCACGGGCGCGGATGCCGTCTTTACGGTGCATGAGTCGCTCGATGCGGCCCTTGTCGAGTGACGTAGGTCACTCCTGTTTCCGGCGTGTCATCGGTGGGTCATCGATGCGTTGCCCGCGTCACATCAGTGGGGCGGAAGTAGTGGGTGTTCTCACGCTTTGGCAGGGCAGGAGACAGGCTGAAACTGTTGAAGAGATCAGGTATCCCTTGACCCTGAATCGGTGAATCGGTGAGGTGAAGCGCTGATGAGCACCACCCGGCCGTACCCGCCGGGCGACCGCGGCCCGGACCCGGACGGCCCCGCGGCTTCGGCCTCCCCACCGGCACCCCCGGCACCCCCGACCGCCGGTCCCATCCGCCAGACCCGCAGGCTCGCTCTGATCGGGGCCAGCGGGGCCGTTCCGCGCGCCCGCGACTTCACACGCGAGGCGCTGCGCGACTGGGGGTGGCTTCCGGCAGTGACCGCCGACCACCGGGCCGCCGCCGAGGACGTCCTGCTCGTCGTCTCCGAACTGGTCACCAACGCCTGTCTGCACGCCGAGGGCCCCGAAGAGCTGCGCGTGAGCTGCAACGCCAAGGTGCTCCGCCTCGAGGTCGTGGACCTCGGCACCGGTACGCCCGCACCGCGCACCCCGCACCGGGCCGGCCGGCCCGGCGGCCACGGCATGTTCATCGTCCAGCGGCTGTGCCTCGACTGGGGGGTCGTGCGGAACGTGGAGGGCTCCGGCAAGACGGTCTGGGCCGAACTCGCCGCGCCGGGCTGAAGAGCGCGGCCCAGGCCCCACCGCGATACCGCCGTCCACCCGCGGGTCCGGCTGATCCGGCCTGCCCACCCGGCCGTGGTCGACCTGGCCGTGCCCGCCACGGCCGTGCCCGCCACGGCCGGGGTCTCCTCCGGTGTTTCCGGCCCCGAGCCGGCCTGATCCGTGCCGCGTTTCCGGCCCGGGCCCGTCTGATCCCCGCCGCCGTAAGCGGCCACTTCACCCCTCTTCTCCGCTTCGCGCCGATCCGGCGTGCTTTTTGTCTTCCCTTGGCAAGGTCCCCGGCGTACCGTCAGCGCCCAATCTGATGTGCCGTCAGTTACATTCGGCTGCGGCGCTTGACGAGAGGGGATCTCGTGGTGTCCCACATCCAACGGCGCCCGGCCGGCCGTGGCGGCGCCCTCACGCTCGCGGCGGCCCTGGCCGGCTCCGTGGTGCTCCTCACCGCCCCGGCCGCGCACGCCGACACCGTGGACGTCGACTACAAGTGCAAGACACCGATCGGCGACAAGAGCGCCGTATCGCCCATCGATATCAAGAGCGTCGCGAGCGGCGGCTCCTACAAGCTCACGATGTCCTTCGAGAAGGGCGTCTCCTCCAGCCCCGTAGAGCTGGGCAAGGGCGCCATGCACCCCAGCGCGCTCATCAAGCTGGGCGGAGCGGAGAGCGGCACGCTGTCGGTCTCGGGGCCCGCCAACGACAAGGCCATCCCGGCCAACACCCCGATCAAGATCAGTGATCTGTCGGGCACCTACACCCCCAAGAAGAGCGGAAAGGTCACCTTCACCGCCTCCACGCTCACCATCAAGGCGCTGGGAACGACCACCACCTGCACCCCCGGCAACAACCCCAAGCCCTCGCTGACGCTGGACGTCAAGGGCGCGGGCGGCGGCGGGGACTCCGGCTCCACCGGCGGTACGGGCAGTACGGGCGGTACGAGTACGGGCGGCACGGGCGGATCCGGCGGTGCGCGGGGCGGCTCCGGCAACGACCAGTTGCCACAGACCGGACCAGCGGACTCCGCCGTCGCGCTCGGCACCCTCGGCGGCACGGTGCTGCTCGCCGGAGTGGCCGGGGCGCTCTGGCTGACCCGCCGTCAGCGGACCCCCTGACGCTCGCGGCAGCCGAGGAGCCGCCGATGCCGCCGCGTATCCGTGCCGTCAGCCGCGCAGTCAGCCGTACAGCGGGCCGTGCCGTCAGCCGTGCGGTGAGCCGTACAGCGGGCCGCGCAGTCAGCCGTGCGGTGAGCCGTACAGCGGTCCGTGCGCTCAGCCGCGCAGCGAGCCGTACAACCGGCCGTACGACCGGCCGTGCGGCCATGCACGCCGTCGTCCGGCCGGCCGTCCGCGTCTGGGCCCCGGCCCTGCTGGCCGGGGCCCTGATGGCCCCGGCGAGCCCGGTGTCCTGGG
>NZ_JAHLEM010000223.1 GCF_018883605.1 Streptomyces niphimycinicus
CGCCGCGATCAACCTCATCCGCATCAACGCCTGGCTCAGCGACCAGCCCCGCGCCCGCACCCGGACCAGCCCCTTGACAGCACTTCGCCCCGCCGCATAACGACGGGGCGAAGCATCAGAGCCGGGGATTAAGCCAACAGCGTCTGATCCGGTCCTCTCCGGCCCCTCGGTGCCGCAGCCGTGGCATGCCTGGCACCTCATGTGCCATCCTTGAGATGATGGACAGTCAGTGACGCTGTGGCTACGGAGGGGACTGATGCCCCGTCTTTGGGAGGCTGACCCGTCGGCGTTATTCGCCAAACGTCTGGGAAAGTCGGCGGCAGAGCTTGGACACACTGATGGTGACGACAAGTGCCCGGATATCTGGCAGCTCGACAATGGTGATATCGCTGTCATCGGCCGCGACCTCACTGCCGTCTACGCCTCATGTTTGCCCACTGGTGTGTCCATCGGGCCTGATGAGCGGCTGGTTGTCATTCCCGGAAACATGCTCAGCGCAGCAAAGGTAGATATTCCCGATGCTTGATCTTCGTGCCCCCGTGCTCCCGGCTGAGCAAGGCGAACCGCTCGATGACGACGCCTATGTCAGTGACTTCCGGGCGCGACGCAAGGCCATCCGTCATGGCGAGTCCTGGAAGTTGGAACGGCTCCAGCACTTCGAAGAGGATGACAACCCTGCCCGGGACGCGCTCCGTCGAGGCGACTGGGACGAAGCACTCCGGCTCTTCGAGGCGAGGCGTGAGGCCACACAGAAGGCGGCTGAAGAGGACCGGCGGAACGGCTCCCCGTTCCATCGTTTGCGTGTAGTGGAAGAGCCGCTGACGCCATACATGCAATGGGAGCTGCACTCGCTCCACCTCCGTGCGGAGGCCGGGCACCCCACCCGTGTGCTGCCCGCGAAGGAAGTCGCCGCTGCTGAAAGCGATCACCTTCTGCCCGAGTTCGTCGTCCTCGACAATCGCACCCTTTATGAGATTCTCTACACCGAGACCGGGGCCTTCGAGAGCGCGCGCCGTTTCACCGACCCCGAGATCGTAAAACCTTGGGTGACCTATGTGAAGCAGGCTTGGGCGGTAGCAGAGGACATCCGGACCTACTTCGAGCGTGCGGTGACACATCTTCCACCGCCCCCGGCGGCATGAGCGGAGCAGAGTCCAATGCCCCGGCCGGGGGCGAGGACAGTCGCCCACAAGGCTCTCAGAATGACCTGTCAGGGTCGTCTCGGGACGTCGTACAGGCTGGCAACGTTTCGGGCGGCATCAACTTTTACCAGCGGGTGCCGGGGGAGTCGGCCAGCCTCATACCACGTCAGCTTCCGGCTGATGTACGTGCCTTTGTGAACCGCAGCGACGAACTGAATCAGCTTGATGCGATCCTGGCCGGCCAAAACGGCGACCGACTGGTGGTCTCGATCCATGTAGTAGCCGGCACAGCAGGTGCGGGGAAGACCTCGCTGGTGCTGCACTGGGCCCATCAAGTCAAGGACCGCTTCCCCGACGGTCAGCTCTTCGTCAACCTGCGTGGCTACGACCCCGGCGAACCCGTCACCGCCGACCAGGCACTACGCCGATTCCTGCGCGCGCTCGGCGTGCCTGCCGACCAGATTCCCCAGGACGTCGATGATGCCGCCGCTCTGTACCGCTCCTTGCTCGCCGAGCGACGCGTCCTGATTCTGCTCGACAACGCCGCCACGGTCAGCCAAGTCCGGCCACTCCTTCCCGGTACTGGTAACAGCCTGGTAGTGGTGACCAGCCGCAACCGGCTCGCCGGCCTCACCGTACGAGACGGGGCCCGCCGCCTGACGCTGGGCACGCTTCCCGAGCCCGAGGCGATTGCCTTACTGCACGCGGTCACCAGCGGCTATCGGCCTGGAGACGATGAGGAAAAGCTGACTGAACTGGCCCGTCTGTGCGCTCGGCTGCCACTCGCCCTACGTATCGCGGCAGAGCGGGCTGCCAGCCATCCGCATATGAGGATCGACGATCTCATCTCCGACTTGCGGGACGAGTCGGCGTTATGGGATGCGCTGAGCACCGGGATCGATGAGGAAGCAGAAGCGGTCCACTCGGTTTTCGCCTGGTCCTACCGTGCCCTGCCGGAATCCTCCGCGCGGCTCTTCCGCCTGTTGGGGATTCATCCGGGCCCCGAGTTCAGTCTCCATGCGGCTGCCGCTCTCTGCGAGCACAGCCTTAGCCGGACGAGGCAGCTTCTGGACGATCTCGTGAGCGCTCACCTGCTGGAACAGATCGCACCGGACCGATTCCAGTTCCACGACCTACTGCGTGCCTTCGCTGCTGGCCAGGCGCAGAGCGATGAGCCATTAGAGCAACGGAACGTGGCCCTGCGCCGTGTGCTGGACTGGTATCTGTATACTGCTGGCGCGGCGCAGAGCTGGCTCAGACCTTCTGAGCAGCACTCCCCCCTGGCGGCATCGACAGCTTCCGTGCCTCCTCTGGTCTTCGCCGATTACGACGCGGCGGCGGACTGGGCGGACCGCGAACACACGACTCTGCTCCGCTTGGTTCCGGCCGCCGTATCGGCTGGGATCGACACTCTCGCCTGGCGTTTGGCCGAGGTGCTGTGGATTGCCCGCTACCCGTCAGCGTCAGACAGTGACTGGATCGACCCGATGCGTGCCGGTCTGGCGGCAGCCGAACGGGCGGACCAACCGGGTGCCCAAATCCGATTGCTCAACTACCTCGGCATGGCCTACCGGAAGTACCGCCGCCTCGACGAGGGCATGGAATGTCACCGACGGGCGAGGGAACTCGCGCACAGGGCAGCCTTGCCCCTCGAAGAGGCGCGCTCGCTGAATCTCATCGGCCTGATTCACCTCGAGAGCCGCCAACTTGACCCGGCCGCTGACCACTTTGAGCGAGCCGCTGCGATCTTCCGTGACGCGGATGAACCCCGCAGAGCGGCCATGGCCCTGTCCAACATCGCCAGCAGCCGTCTCGATGCGGGCCGCCTGCCCGAGGCCGAGGAGGCCGCCGAACAGGCGCTCGCCGCCCACCGAGCCCTGAACAGCGAAAGAAGCGTGGGCAACGCCTTGTATATCGTCGCCGAGCTCCGTCGAGAGCAAGGCGAGTGCGAAGCGGCACGACATGCGATCGACGAAGCCATCGACATCGCGCTCAACCTCAGGAGTCACGTCCTGGAGGACTTTTGGCTGCTCACTCTGGGCGACATCCAGCGTGTCGCTGGGCAATACGGTGACGCGCTGACCTCGTATCAGCGCTCCGCCAAGCTCCATCAGCGTCTCGGTGACCGTAGCCGAGAAGCCCTCGCTTGGCGGGGCACGGGGCAGACCTATGCGGCGATGGACCGCTACGACGAGGCCGCCGCGTTTCATCGTCAAGCCGCTGCCGTGCACGGACAGCTCGGCGATGCGTGGCAGCACGCCTTGGAACTCGACCACTTGGCCGCCGTCGTGGAAATGGCGGACCCCCAAGCGGCCCGCGCCCACTGGGTCGAGGCCCTGTCCCACCTGGTTACGTACACCGACCCCCGGGCCGTGGCCGTGCGGTCTCGCATCGAGGGAAGTCTGGCCGACCCCTCAGCGTAGCTCGAACCAGATGTGCTTGCTGGTGGGGCGGAGCCCGTATTCCCAGGTCACGCCCCATGCGTAGGCCAGCTCCTGCATCAGGAACAGCCCCCGGCCGCCCTCCTCGTCGGGTGCCGCGTCGCGCGGGTACGGGTGGCGGTCCGGGGAGCCGTCGCGTACGGCGATCGTCGCGATGCGGTCGCGGACGAGGGTGTCGATGTGGATCAGTTGGGTGTTGGTGTGCTGATTGACGTTCGTCACGGCCTCGGAGACCAGGAGTTTCGCCGTGTCCGCGAGGTCGTGCAGGTCGTTGGCCTGGAGGAGGGCGGCGATGGCGTCGCGGCAGACCCTGGGGCTCTTGGGGGAGTTTGGGGCGCTGAGGCGGTAGGCGTATGGGGGTTCGGTGGGTTCGGCGACTTCGGGCATGGCGGTACTCCCAACGCGGTGCGTGGTTGGTTCGTTGCGCTGCGCTAGCAGGACCATAAAGCATTGATGAGCACTCGTGCTATGCCATCGATAAATACGTGCTCTCATTGGACGTGTGGGAACGTCTCACGCGAAACTGTGTCCGGAAGCGAAGGGGAGAGCGCATGCCGAGGACGGCGCCGACCGCGAGGCAACGACGCCTCGGTACGGAGCTGCGCAAGATGCGCGAGCACGCTGGGATGAACGTCGCGCAGGCTGCCCAGCAACTGGGCGTGGATCGGACCCGGATCAGCAATACGGAAGCCGGTCGTTTCGGCGTGAGCGAGGAGCGCGTCCGCGCGCTTGCGGCGATCTACTCGTGTGGCGACACGGCATATGTCGACGCGCTTGTGGACATGGCTCTGGAGCGCGTCCAGGGTTGGTGGGAGGAGTACCACGGGAAGCTTCCCGCAGGCGCCCTCGATCTTGCTGAGCTCGAACACCACGCGGTGAGCTTGCGGTCTATGCAGCCCATGCATATCCCGGGGCTGCTTCAGACGGAGGACTACGCCAAAGCCGTGTTCTCCACGGCCGTACCCGACCTGACCGCCGTCGAGCTGCGTCGCAGGCTGTCCCACCGGCTGAGACGCCGAGATGTGCTGGACAGGGATGACGCGCCGGAGTGCACCTTCCTCGTTCATGAGGCTGCGCTGCGGATGCAGTTCGGCGGGGCCAAAGTGGCCCGTGGTCAGTTGGAGCACCTCTTGGAGGCATCCGAGCGGGACAACGTCGCCGTGCGCGTCATCCCGTTCTCCGCAGGAGGTTTTCCGGGCGCCGGAGCCTCAGTCCTGTACGCGGCCGGGCCGGTGTCACAGTTGGACACGGTGCAGCTCGACGTGGCGACCGGAGTCGCCTTGGTGGACGCGGAGACGCTCGTCACCAACTACTGGCAAGTCCTGGAACGGACGCAAGGGCTGTCACTCAGTCCCGAGGAGACGCGTGACTTTGTGCGCGCGATCGCAGAACAACTCTGAAGGCGTGGGGATGTCGGACATACATAAGTGGCGGAAGTCTTCGTACTCGGGTGACGCGGCCAACAACTGCGTCGAGGTCACGCGGGCTCCCGACGCCGCGATCCTCCTCCGCGAGAGCGACGAACCCCAGACCGTGATCGCCACCACCCCCGCCGCCCTCCGGGCGCTCACGCAGGCCGTCCGGGCCGGGCGGTTCGATCATCTGTCCCGCTAGGGGACAATGGGCGCCATGAGTCTGTTCCGCGACGACGGCATCGTGCTGCGCACCCAGAAGCTGGGTGAGGCGGACCGGATCATCAGCCTGCTCACCCGTAACAACGGCCGCGTCCGCGCCGTCGCGCGAGGCGTGCGGCGGACGAAGTCGAAGTTCGGGGCGCGGCTCGAACCGTTCAGCCACGTTGACGTGCAGTTCTTCTCGCGCGGTGGGGGTGAGCTGATCGGGCGCGGGCTGCCGCTGTGCACGCAGAGTGAAACCATCGCTCCGTACGGCAGCGCCATCGTCACCGACTACGCCCGTTACACCGCCGGTACGGCCATGCTGGAGACGGCCGAGCGGTTCACCGATCACGAGGGCGAGCCCGCCGTACAGCAGTATCTGCTCCTCGTCGGCGCCCTGCGCACCCTGGCCGCCGGGGAGCATGAGCCGCATCTCGTGCTGGACGCGTTTCTGCTCCGGTCGCTCGCGGTCAATGGTTACGCACCGAGTTTCGACGACTGCGCCAAGTGCGGGATGCCCGGTCCGAACCGGTTCTTCTCGGTCGGCGCGGGCGGGGTCATCTGCGGAGAGTGCCGGGTGCCCGGAAGCGTCGTACCCTCGGCGGAGTCGCTGACGCTGCTGGGCGCGCTGCTGACGGGGGACTGGGAGACGGCGGACGCGTGTGAGCTGCGGCATGCCCGGGAGGGCAGCGGGCTCGTGGCGGCGTATTTGTCCTGGCACCTGGAGCGGGGACTTCGGTCGCTGCGGTACGTAGAGAAGTAGCAGCAGAAGCAGTAGCACAGAGAGCACGAGCTGAGGGAGACGTGGCAGGCATGGCAGGACGCGGGTTTCTGGGCCGACAGCGGCGCGAGTACCGGACCCCGGAGCCGCACCCGTCCGGCGCCCGGCCGCCGAAGATCCCCGGTGAGCTGGTGCCGAACCATGTGGCGTGCGTGATGGACGGGAACGGCCGCTGGGCCAAGGAGCGCGGGCTGCCGCGTACCGAGGGGCACAAGGTCGGCGAGGCCGTCGTGATGGACGTGCTCAAGGGCTGCCTCGAGATGGGCGTGAAGAACCTCTCCCTCTACGCCTTCTCGACCGAGAACTGGAAGCGGTCGCCCGACGAGGTGCGCTTCCTGATGAACTTCAACCGCGATGTCATCCGCCGCCGCCGCGACGAGATGGACGCGATGGGCGTACGGATCCGCTGGGCGGGCCGGATGCCGAAGCTGTGGAAGTCGGTGGCGCAGGAACTCCAGGTCGCTCAGGAGCAGACCAAGGGCAACGACGCCATGACGATGTACTTCTGCATGAACTACGGCGGCCGGGCGGAGATCGCGGACGCGGCGAAGGCGCTGGCGGAGGACGTCCGGGCGGGGCGGCTCGATCCGTCGAAGGTGAACGAGAAGACGTTCGCGAAGTACCTCTACTACCCGGACATGCCGGATGTGGACCTCTTCCTGCGCCCGTCGGGCGAGCAGCGCACGTCCAACTACCTGATCTGGCAGAGCGCGTACGCCGAGATGGTGTACCAGGACGTGCTGTGGCCCGACTTCGACCGCCGCGATCTGTGGCGGGCGTGCCTGGAGTTCGCCTCGCGGGACCGCCGCTTCGGTGGGGCGATCCCGAACGAGGAGCAGTTGAAGAAGGACGACTCGCCGTCCGAGTGAGCGCGTAGGGCACATGGGCGGCGTGCGCGCCGCCATGCTCACCCGCGTCGCCGCCACGCCTATTCCGCCGCCACGATCCGCTCCACCGCGGCCGCCACCAGCCGGTCCCGCTCCGCCTCCGTGAAGACGTCCGGCAGGGTGAGCTGCTCGACGATCAGCCAGTTCAGGGTCAGGATCAGCAGCTTGACGGCCATGGCGTCGCCGGGGAGCCCCGACGCCTCGTGGTAGGCGACGTTGGCATCGACGTCGGCCCGCACCCGCTCGGTGAGGACCTTACGGAGCGCGGGGCGCCGGGTGGCCTCGAGGCGGAGCTCCAGCAGGGCCAGATAGCCGGTGCGGAACGAGGCGACGCGGCCGACGAGTTCACGCATCAGCTCCACATAGGTCTCCCGGTCGCGGCCTGCCGCCCGCTGGCGGGCGATCGTGGCCTCGTCGGGCTGGAGCCGCTCATAGACCCGGGCGCCGGCCTGGGTGAGCAGATCGTCGCGGTTGGCGAAGTAGTTGGATGCCGTACCGGCGGGGACGGCGGCCTCGGTGTCCACCGCGCGGAAGGTCAGGCCGCGTGCGCCTTCCCTGGCCAGTACCTCGATCGCAGCGTCGACGAGTGCGGCGCGCCGCTCGTCGTTCCGTCTCACCATTGACACCACTCCAGGTGTAGTACTACGTTCAAACCACTTCAGTCAGAGTACTACGGATGGAGCTCCAACGATGCGAAAGCTCGTGTACTACGTCGCCGTCACGCTCGATGGCCGCATCGCGGGCCCCGGCGGCGAGTACGACTTCTTCCCCGCCGGTGACGAACAGCAGTCCGCCGCCTACTCGGCCTGGACCAGCGCGCTGTATCCCGAGACGGTCCCGACCGCCCACCGCGCCATGGTCGGCCTGGCCGACGCGCCCAACCGCCACTTCGACACCGTCATCATGGGCCTCGGCTCCTACCGCCCCGCCCTGGACGCGGGCATCGGCAGCCCGTACGCGCATCTGCGTCAGTACGTGGTGTCCAGCACCCTCAAGCCCGACATCGACCCGGCCGTCACCGTCGTCCCGGGCGACCCGCTCGCCCTCGTACGCGAGCTCAAGCGGGAGGAGGGCACGGGGCTGGATGTGTGGCTCTGCGGCGGTGGCAAGCTGGCGGGTGCCCTTCTGCCCGAGGTCGACGAGCTGGTGATCAAGAACTACCCGGTCGTCGCCGGTGCCGGAATCCCGGCCTTCGACGGCGCCTTCGACCCCACCGTCTTCGACGTCGCCGAGCGCACCGCCTTCCCCGGCGGCGTCACCCTCACCCACCTCACCCGCCGCTAGCCATGGCGCTCAGCGCTCTTTACTCGTTGTAGAGGCCACATTGAACGGCCCATGATGATCGCCGCCCTAGCCTGGAAGCTTTGTACGACAAACGCTCAACGGGGGGAGGCGTCGCATGGGGAGCGGCGACAGTGGCGGCAGTGGTGGCGGGCACGGCGGCGGCAAGGTCCTGGACATCAAGGTGGCGGACATCAAGTCCGTCGCGCCCACCTTCCACCACCAGTCGGTGAAGCTGAGTGAGGCGCTGACCAAGCTGATCACGACGCTGGACGGCTATGGGGAGCCGTGGGGCGACGACAAGCCCGGTAAGGATTTCGGCAGGCAGTACAAGCCGAACCAGAAGCACATCGAGTCGGCGGCCGGCATTCTCGTTCTCGGGCTGACCAGCATCTATGAGGCGATGAACGACATGGCGGATGGCCATGTCGACAATGACAAGCTCATCGAGGGCATGTTCACCAAGGCCAAGCATGGCTCGGGTCATGATCAGGGTCCGGGCGCGGACGGCCATCGGTGAGCCGTCGGTGAGCATCGGGAGCGAGATCGAGGAGAAGGCCAAGGCCCTCCTCATGAAGCTGGGCATGTGGTGGCCGGATGCCAACTCCGGGACTCTGCGTCACGCGGCCGACGCCTGGCGGACGTTCGCCGACAGTGTGGACGATGTGCGGGTCGCGACCGACAAGGCGGCCACGACGCTCATCCACCACAACAAGGGCGAGGCGATCGACGCCTTCGAGACCTTCTGGGGGCGTTACGCCAAGGGCAAGGACGAGGGCTGGCTGAGCAACCTCGCCAAGTCCGCGCGGAACATGGCGAAGGCGCTGGACAAGTTCGCCGACACCGTCGATGACGCGATCGAGAAGCTGTGGACGCAGATCAGCATCGATGCCGTGGCGCTCGTCGGCGGTGGGCTGCTGACCATTGTCACCGGGGGTGCCTCGGACGGGGTGGCGGCGGAGATCATCGCCATGGCCGCCGGTCTGGGCGTCGCCGTGGAGGAAGCGGTCGCCGTCATCGCGGCGGAGATGCTGACGGGCGCGGTCTTCACCAGCGTCCTGTCCGTGACGATCGACGCGGCCGTGGCCCAGCCGGTGAAGATCGCCCTGGGGCAGCAGAAGGGCTTCAGCCTGGACGAGGTCAACCAGGCGGCCAAGGACGGCATGATCGACGGCGGGATCTTCGGGGCCGGGCTGGGGGTGCTCAAGCCCGGTGTGATGCCGAAGCTCACCGGTGTCCCCGACCTGCTCAAGCCGCCCAAGGTGCCATCGCTGCGGCCGAATCTTGTGGAGGAGGGTCCGGCCGCTCGCCCGACGAAACAGTGTCCGCGTACCGGTGAGCCGATCGACATCGCGACCGGCGCGATGCTGATGGAGCAGACCGATCTGACGCTGCCCGGTTCGCTGCCGCTGGTCTTCGAGCGCACCCATGTGTCCTCGTACCGGGGCGGGGTGTGGTTCGGCCCGACCTGGACCAGTCTGCTGGACGAGCGGATCCAACTGGACCCGGAGGGCGTGGTGTTCGCCGCCGCGGACGGGATGCGGCTGGTGTATCCGGTGCCGGAGCCCGGGGTGCCGACGCTGCCCGCGAAGGGTGCGCGGTGGCCGCTGGAGTGGGACGGCAAACCGGACGGCGTCATGACCGTCACCGATCCGGAGGCGGGTGTGGTGCGGACGTTCGTCCGCCCCGCCGCCACGGAGGAGCCGGGCGCGGTCTACCTGGTCCTGGAGAGCATGCGGGACCGCAACGGCGCCCGCATCGACATCGAACGCGCCCTGAGCGGCGCCCCGTTGGCCGTCCGCCACTCCGGGGGCTACTACCTGGCCATCGACACCGAGGGCCGGCGGGTCACCGCGCTGCGGCTCCTGGACGAACCGCCGTCGGTCTACGCCCCCGAGCGGAGCCGCGAGGGCGGCACGGTGGTGATGCGCTACGGCTACGACGAGGCGGGCAACCTTACGGAGGTCACCAACTCCAGCGGCGAGCCGCTGCGCTTCACGTACGACGACCAGGGACGGGTGACCTCCTGGACGGACCGCAACGGCACGTCGTTCCGGTATGTGTACGGCCCGGACGGGAAGGTCGTGCGCACCGAGGGCAGCGACGGCGTCTACAACGGCGGCCTGGAGTACGACGACGCGGCGCGGACGACGGTCTACACGGACTCGCTGGGTCACCGCACGACGTACCGCTACAACTCCGACGGGCAGTTGGCCGAGGAGACCGATCCGCTGGGCCACACCACGCTGACGGAGTGGGACGCGCGTGGCGACCGTATGGTCGCGGTGACGGATCCGCTGGGGCGTACGACGCGCTACGGGTACGACGAGGACGGCAACCTGACCGGCGTCACCCTGCCGGACGGGGCGCGGGCGCAGGCCACGTACAACGCGCTGTGCCTGCCGGTGGAGGTCACCGAGCCGGGCGGCGGCACGTGGCGCCACACGTACGACGACACGGGCAACCTGACCGCCACCACGGACCCGGCGGGGTCGACCACCACCTATGCGTACACCGACCGGGGCCACTTGGCCGAGGTGACGGACGCACTGGGCAACACCACGCGTCTGAGCACGGACCGGGCCGGACTGCCCATCGCCGTGACGGACCCGCTGGGCCACACCACGAGCGTCTGCCGGGACACCTTCGGCCGGATGGTCGAGGCGACGGACCCTCTGGGCCATACCACCCGGATGGGCTGGACGACCGAGGGCAAACCGGCGTGGCGGGAGGAGCCGGACGGCGCCCGGGAGAGCTGGACCTGGGACGGCGAGGGCAACCTCCTCACCCACACGGATGCGGCGGGCCACACCACCCACCAGACCTCCACCCACTTCGACGTACCCGCCACCCGCACCGAGCCGGACGGCGCGAGGTACGCCTTCGCGTACGACACCGAGCTGCGCCTGACCGAGGTCACCAACCCCCAGGGCCTGACCTGGACCTACACCTACGACCCGGCGGGCCGCCTCACCACCGAGACCGACTTCAACGGCCGCACCCTCGCCTACACCCACGATGCGGCGGGCGACCTGCTGACCCGGACGAACGGCGCGGGCGAGACGCTGCACTTCACCCGGGACGCGCTGGGCCGCACGACGGAACAACGCGACGAGGCGGGCGCACGGACGACGTATGCCTACGACGCGCAGGGTGCCCTGACGCGAGCGGCGAATCCGGACGTTGAGCTGACCCTGGAACGGGACGTGCTGGGCCGGGTCCTGTCAGAAACGGTCAACGGCCGCACGACGAGGTACGCGTATGACGCGGTGGGCCGCCGCACCGAACGCACGACGCCGTCCGGCCTGACGAGCGCCTGGACCTACGACGCGGCAGGCCGCCCCACGTGCCTCGACAACGGCTCGGGAACCCTCTCCTTCACGTACGACGCGGCGGGACGGGAAACGGAACGCCGCGTGGGGGAGGCCGTGAGCCTGACCCAGACCTGGGACGGAACAGACCGCCTCACCACACAGACCCTCACCCACGAACCGGGGGCGGCAGACCGCATCCTCCAGCACCGTTCGTACGCCTACCGGGCGGACGGCTACCTGACCGAGATCCGCGAACTCACCTCCGGAACCCGCCGCTTCGACCTGGACCCGGTCGGCCGCGTGAAGGCGGTCCACGCCCACGGCTGGACGGAAACCTACGCCTACGACCCGGCAGGCAACCTCACCCACGCAACGGCCCCCGCACACCCGTCACCCGGCGACCGCGCATTCACCGGCACTCTGATCCACAGCGCGGGCCGCACGACGTACGAACACGACACCCAAGGCCGCCTGACCCGCCGCACCCGCAAACTCCTCAACGGCCAGACCCGCACCTGGACCTACACCTGGAACGCCGAGGACCGCCTGACCGACGCGACAACGCCGGACGCCGACCACTGGCATTACACATACGACCCCCTCGGCCGCCGCATATCCAAACAACGCCTGGGCGAAGACGGCGCGGTCGCGGAATCGGTGGACTTCACGTGGGAAGACACCCGCCTGGTCGAGCAATCCACCCCCGAGGGCAAACACACCACCTGGGACTACGCCCCAGGCACCCATCGCCCCCTCACCCAAACCGACCACACCCCGCTGATCCGGAAGCCCGGCACATCCCTCATCGAGAAGTTCACGGGCGCCGATGACGGGACGCCATCCGGATTCCACGCGATCATCACGGACTTGGTCGGCACCCCCACAGAACTGGTCACCCCTGACGGAGACCTGTCCTGGCAACACCGCACCACTCTCTGGGGCACCCACTTCCCCTCCCGGGCGAACACCTCAAAGGTCGACTGCCCCCTCCGCTTCCCCGGCCAATACGCCGACCCCGAAACGGGCCTGCACTACAACCATCACCGTCATTACGACCCCGAGACGGCTCGCTACATCACCCCCGATCCGCTCGGCATCGAACCGGCGCTAAATGATTATGCTTATGTTGCTGATCCGCTCGGCTGGATTGACCCGCTGGGCCTAGCGGGATGCAAAGTTGGAAAGGTTAATTGGGTTACTGAGGGTACAACCCGATCGGCAGCCGCAGATGCGTATGAATCCGGCGCGCATGGGGCTCGAAGTGAAGTGTCCTCACAGAAAAGACTTGTCCCTGCACTTGACTATGTCAAAGCAGACGGCACTCCTGGGGCGGTTCGCTTCGATGGGCTCCGCGATGGCCAGTTGATCGATCGGAAACTCGGTATCGCAACCACCCCGAAGTCGAAGCTGGCCGCAACCAGGCAATCTATGGCTCTGGCCCAGAATGGGCGAACAGCCGTCTGGGAGGTCGCGGATCAACGGGCGTACCGGCGGGCCACTAGAATGCTCGGGCAGCAGAACATCATCAATATTAAAGTGAGGATCGTTTCGCCATGAATGCCATCATTTCGCGCACGCTGATCGAGCTGCTTGTGTCCGTTGAGTTGTCCGACGAAGAGTCTGTCTCTGTGGAGGCGTCGGCATCTTTTGCCGAGGATGCAGCCACGTCGCTAGGGGCTCTGCCGGATGCTGAGCGAGCGGAACTGATCTCGATCATTACTCAGATGGGTGAAGAAGCCCAAGATGAGGATCGTCGGCAAGTTCTCCTGGATCTCCCTGAAGGGCTTGGGCTTACCGAGTGACAGGCGCTTTACCGATTTTCTCGACCTTTGTGCATGCATCCCGGAATCGTCTTGGCCTCGAAGTCCGCTGATCCGCCGGGCGTGGCTGACTTCCGTCCCTGCCTCAACGGTGGTCCGCGCCGATGACCCGGCGCGGGTCCGTGGCGGATCCGGTGGCTAGCATGGCCATGGATGGATCATGAAGAGTTCAGGTACCTGCTGGAGTACGCCCGGAACGACTGGCTGGGCTTCTCCGTGATCAGCGGTGCCGTCGCGGGCGAGCTCGGCAAGGGCGCGAGCCATACGCAGTTGATCGAACTCGCAGTCCGCCTCATCGGCGACCTCTACGACCGAGGCGTCCGTGCTGGAGACCTCACATCGTCGGATGCGCACCCGTTCGCCCCCTGGGGCACCGCGAAGGGGGAAACCCTCGACAGGATCCGCTCGGAGATGGCGGCGCTCCCGGGGCTACCGGATTCGGGGGATATCTGCTGGTTCACGGTGCCGTGAACAGCGTGGCATTGAGCCTGATCGAGTTGGACTACTTCATGGAGGTTCGGGTCGACTCGGTCCCCGAGAAGCCGGTGATCATGCGAGCCCCCAGCCGCCGCGCCGCATCCGCGCTGCGGAAGTCCCGCTCCCGCAGCGCGGATTGACGTCAGCGGCGAGGATGCGGCCGGTACGTCACCCCGAACCTCCGACGTCAGTACCCGGCTTCCTCGGCGCCCGCCCGCGCAACCCCTGCCCGCGAAGCGGCGACAGCGGCCACCGCCGTCGCGGCCAGCGCGGCGCTGACCCATACCGCGCCTCGGTAGTCGCCAGCCGTCTCCGTCACGGCGCCCGCGATCAGCGGGCCCAGGAAGGCGCCCGTGTTCAGTGCGACCGTGGCGAATGAGCCGCCCAGTGAAGGAGCCTGGGAGGCCGTGCGCATGACGTGGGTGACGAGGGTCGAGCCGATGCCGAACGACAGGCCGCCCTGGAGGATCGTCGCGATGAAGAGCGGGGCCGCGTAGGGGCTGGTCGCGGCCAGTGCCGCCCAGCCGACCGGCAGGGCAGACACGGCCAGGACCAGGCCCCTCCCGAACCCGCCGTCGGCCCTACGGCCGGCCGTGGTCACCCCTACGAAGGCGCCCACCCCGAACGCGGCGAGAAGGGCGGGGACGGCGGCGTCGGGGAGGTGGGTGATGTCCGTGGCGATGACGGCCAGGTAGGCGAAGGTCGCGAAGGTCGCCCCGTTGACCACGGCCGCCAGGACCATGGCCCACCGCACCGGGCGCGACGCCAGCACACGCGCTTCCCGCCTGATCGAGACATCCTCCCGACCAGCCGCGTCGGCGGGCGCCTGGCGGAAGACCAGGGCCAGTGCGGGCAGGCACAGGGCGGCCACGGCCCAGAACGCGGAGCGCCAGCCGGACCACTCCCCGAGCAACGCCCCCGCGGGGACGCCCGCGACGCACGACAGCGTGACCCCGGACAGCAGAACGGCGGTGGCCCTGGCGTGCCGCGCCGCCGGTACGAGGGCCGTCGCGACGGACATCGCGACCGCCAGGAAACCGGCATTGGCGATCGCGGCGACGATACGAGTACCGAAGAGCACGGCGAAGTCCGTCGTCACCGCGCCGATCACGTGCACGACGACGAACGCCGTCAGAAACGCCGCCAGCGCGCGACGCCGGGGCCAACGCGCGCTCAGCGCGGCCATCACCGGGGCGCCGACGATCATCCCGATCGCGTACGCGGACGTCAGGCTCGCCGCGGCTCCCACCGACACGGAGAGGTCTTGGGCGATGCCCGGTACGAGGCCGGACAGCATGAACTCGGATGTTCCTTGCGCGAAGACAGCGAGCGCGAGGACGTAGAGAAAGACAGGCAAGAGGTCGACTCCAGCGAAGAGCGGATGCGGGCAGGAACAGCCGCGTGCTGGATGTCGGAACTACGCCATGACGAGCCATGACGGGCCATGACGGGCCATGAATACGTCGTGGCTACGCCGTGGATACGGTGAGCCCGAGACGGAACCAGACACACGGAGTCGTGTCCGGTCGCTGGAAGCGAGATCGACCCAAAAAAGTCAGGTCAGCGGTTCAGACAACTGCTCGCCGCCGAACGACCGGCGGCTCCGCTCTGTCTGATTCAGGGCTCGTCACATCGGGCACCGTATCCACAACGCCCGACAGAGATCAATCCTGCGCAGCCTTCGCCGCCGCGCAGTCGCCGCAGGTGCCGAAGATCTCGATCGTGTGGGCCACGTCCACGAAGCCGTGCTCGGCGGCGATCGCGTCGGCCCATTTTTCGACGGCGGGGCCCTCCACCTCCACCGCCTTGCCGCAGGCGCGGCAGACCAGGTGGTGGTGGTGCTCCTCGCTGTTGCAGCGGCGGTAGACCGCCTCGCCCTCGGTGGTGCGGAGGACGTCGACCTCGCCGGCGTCGGCGAGGGACTGGAGGGTGCGGTAGACGGTGGTCAGGCCCACCGAGTCGCCTCGGTGCTTGAGCATGTCGTGGAGCTCCTGCGCACTGCGGAACTCGTCCACCTCGTCCAGTGCCGCCGCCACAGCGGCGCGCTGCCTGGTGGACCGGCCGCGTACTGGGGGACCCGCGGTCACCACGGCTGCCTCCTCAACCTCACATGCTCCGTCGCTCTCAGGGCTCTCTCCGCGCCCACTGCGTCTTCTGCCCGGCCATTGTGCCAGTTAACGCTCGGAGGACGGGCGAGAGCGACAGACTGACAGACGCGAGTGCAATGGACTACGCGACGGACTATACGAGTACATCGTCCCTCACCGTGCACCCTTCTCCGGCCGCTGCCACCCGTTGAGCGCGTCTTTTCGCCAGGGGCGCGGCCAGGGCCGTGATCACGGCGAAGACGCCGATGGCGAGGACGACGATGCTCGCGCCGGGCGGGACGTTCTTGTAAAAGGAGAAGACCGTGCCGGACAGGGTCACCACGACGCCGATGGTGATCGCCAGCGCGAGCGTCATCGCGAAGCCCCGGGTGGCCTGCTGGGCGGCGGCGACCGGGACCACCATCAGGGCGCTGACCAGGAGCAGGCCCACGACGCGCATGGCGACGGTGACCGTGACGGCCGCGGTGACGGCCAGCAGCAGGTTGAGCGTGCGCACCGGGAGGCCGGTCACCCGGGCGAACTCCTCGTCCTGGCAGACCGCGAACAACTGGCGGCGCAGCCCCAGCGTGATCAGTACGACGAAGGCGGCCAGGAGGGAGATCGCGACGACGTCCTCGGGGGAGACCGTGGTGATCGAGCCGAAGAGATAGGTGGTGAGGTTGGCGTTGGAGCCGGTCGGCGAGAGGTTGATCAGCAGCACACCGCCCGCCATCCCGCCGTAGAAGAGCATCGCGAGGGCGAGATCGCCACGGGTTTTGCCGTACCAGCGGATCAGCTCCATGGCGATCGCGCCGAGGGCGGAGACGGCGACGGCGGTCCATACGGGGTTGGCGCCGGTCAGGAAGCCGAGGGCGACGCCGGTGAGGGCGACATGGCCGATCCCGTCACCCATGATCGCCTGGCGGCGCTGGACGAGGTAGATGCCGACGGCGGGCGCGGTGATGCCCACCAGGACGGCGGCGAGCAGGGCCCGCTGCATAAAGGCGTAGTCGAGGATCTCGAGCATCTCAGGTCAGCAACCCTGTCCGGATCGGTTCGGCGTCGGGCGCCGCATGGGGATGGACGTGATCGTGGCCGGGCAGCGCATGCTGGCCCACGGCCTTGGGCGGCGGTCCGTCGTGGACCACACAGCCGTCGCGGAGCACCACCGCGCGGTCGATCAGCGGCTCCAGCGGGCCCAGCTCATGGAGGACGAGGAGGACCGTGGCGCCGGCGGCGACCTGTTCGCGGAGGGTGCCCGCGAGGATCTCCTGGCTGGCGAGGTCGACCCCGGCCATCGGCTCGTCCATGATCAGCAGTTCCGGTTCGCCCGCGAGGGCGCGGGCGATCAGCACGCGCTGGTGCTGGCCGCCGGAGAGGGCGCTCACCGGGTCCCGGGCGCGGTCGGCCATGCCGACGAGCTCCAGGGCCCGCTGAACGGCCGCCCGGTCCGCCTTGCGCGGCGGGCCGAACCGGCGGCGGGCCAGCCGGCCCGCCGAGACGACCTCGCGCACGGTCGCGGGGACGCCGCTGGCGGCGGTGGTGCGCTGCGGTACGTAGCCGATCCGGGCCCAGTCGCGGAAGCGGCGGCGGGGGGTGCCGAAGAGGGCCAGCTCACCGCCGGTGAGTGGGACCTGGCCGACGATGGACCGTACGGCGGTGGACTTGCCCGAGCCGTTGGCGCCGAGCAGTGCCACGACCTCGCCGCGGCGGACGGTCAGATCGATGCCGCGCAGCACGGGGCGGCCACCGAGGGTGGCGGTGGCGCCGCGCAGGGATATGGGGTCGGCGGTCGTGGGGGGATCTGGATGTCGGGCCGTGGCCGGGGCTATGTCCGGTTCCTCGGCCGCCCCGGTTTCCTCGGCCGCCCCGGTTTCCCGGGCCACCCCCGTTTCCCGGGCCACCCCGGTTTCCCGGGCCTCCTCGGCTTCCATGGCTTTCTCCCTCACTTGGCGCCCAGCGCCTTCTTCAGGGCCTTCAGATTGGATCGCATGACCTGGAGGTAGTCGTCGCCCTTGGACTTGTCGCCGATGCCCTCGATGGGATCGAGCACATCGGTCCGCAGATGGAGATCGCCCGCCAGCGTCTTCGCTGTCCGGTCGCTCACCAGGGTCTCGAAGAAGACGGTGTTGACCTTGTCCTTCTTGGCGACGCTGTGCAGCCCCTTGATCCGGGCCGGGCTGGGCTCGGACTCGGGGTCGAGCCCGGAGATCGCCTCCTGCCGCAGGCCGTAGCGCTCGGCGAGATAGCCGAAGGCGGCGTGGGTCGTGATGAAGGTGTCCGAAGAACGGTCCTTCAAACCGTTCCGGAAGTCCTGATCGAGCGTGGTCAGCTCCTTGACCAGGGCGGTGGTGTTCTTCTTGTACGTCGTGGCGTGATCGGGGTCGGCCTTCTCCAGCGCCTTGCCGACGCCCTTGGCGACCTGGGCGTAGCGCACCGGGTCCAGCCAGATGTGGGGGTCGGCGGCGGCGTCGCCGGAGTGGGCGTGGCCCTCGTGCCCTGCCTCGCCCTTATGGCCGCCTTCGCCCCCGTGGTCGTGGTCGCCCTCGACCTCGGTGCCGTGGTCCTCCAGGGTGGTGTACGAGGCGGCGTCGGCGACGTGTTTCGGCTCGGCCTGTCCGATGGCCCGGTCGACGGAGGGCTGGAGCCCCTTGAGGTAGACCACCAGACCGGCCTTGCTGAGATCGGCGGTCTGCCGGGGGCTGATCTCCAGATCGTGCGGTTCGACGCCGGGCTTGGTCAGGGAGGACACATGGATGGCGTCCCCGCCGATCCGCTGGGCGAGGAACTGTAGGGGATAGAACGACGCCACCACGTCCAGCTTGCCGTCCGTCCTTCCGTCTCCGGTGTTGGAGGAGCAGGCTGTGAGCGTGGTCAGACCCAGTGCGGCGGCTCCGACGAGGGCGGTCGTGGGCCTGAGGCGGCGTATGTTCATGACTCTCATTTTCAACAAAGATGGAAACGATTGTCAACAAGTGTCCTCTTGCTGATCGCTTCGACTACCGATTTGATCCGGGGGGTGCCGCCGCCGGTAACCTGAAGCATTCGCTTCGTCGTCAATGTCGTCATCAATGAAGAGAGCACCGTGGCCGCCGACAAGATCGACACCATCGTCAGCCTCAGCAAGCGCCGTGGCTTCGTCTACCCGTGCAGCGAGATCTACGGCGGCCAGCGAGCCGCCTGGGACTACGGACCGCTCGGTGTGGAGCTGAAGGAGAACATCAAGCGGCAGTGGTGGCGTTCGATGGTCACCTCTCGTGACGACGTCGTCGGACTCGACTCGTCCGTGATCCTGGCCCGTGAGGTGTGGGAGGCGTCCGGCCACGTCGCCACCTTCACGGACCCGCTCACCGAGTGCACCTCCTGTCACAAGCGGTTCCGCGCGGACCACCTGGAGGAGGCGTACGAGGCCAAGCACGGCCGGCTCCCCGAGAACGGCCTGGCCGACGTCAACTGCCCGCACTGCGGCAACAAGGGCAGCTTCACCGAGCCCAAGCAGTTCTCCGGGCTGCTCGCCACCCACCTCGGCCCGACCCAGGACTCCGGCTCGGTCGCGTATCTGCGCCCCGAGACCGCCCAGGGCATCTTCACCAACTTCCTCGCGGTCCAGCAGACCTCGCGCCGGAAGCCGCCGTTCGGCATCGCGCAGCTCGGCAAGTCGTTCCGCAACGAGATCACGCCGGGGAACTTCATCTTCCGCACGCGTGAATTCGAGCAGATGGAGATGGAGTTCTTCGTCAAGCCGGGCGAGGACGAGACATGGCACGAGTACTGGATGGAGCAGCGCTGGAACTGGTACCGGGACCTCGGTATCCAGGAGGCGAACATCCGGTGGTACGACCACCCCAAGGAGAAGCTCTCCCACTACTCCAAGCGCACCGCTGACATCGAGTACCGCTTCAGCTTCGGCGGCTCGGAGTGGGGCGAGCTGGAGGGTGTGGCCAACCGCACCGACTTCGACCTGAAGGCGCACTCGGCGGCGTCCGGCCAGGACCTGTCGTACTTCGACCAGGAGGCCGGCGAGCGCTGGACCCCCTACGTCATCGAGCCGGCGGCGGGCGTGGGCCGCGCGATGCTGGCCTTCATGCTCGACGCGTACGTCGAGGACGAGGCGCCCAACGCCAAGGGCAAGATGGAGAAGCGCACCGTGATGCGGCTCGACCCGCGCCTGGCGCCGGTCAAGGTCGCGGTGCTGCCGCTGTCCCGCAACCCGCAGCTCTCGCCGAAGGCCAAGGGGCTCGCGGCGGACCTGCGCAAGCACTGGAACATCGAGTTCGACGACGCGGGCGCGATCGGCCGCCGCTACCGTCGCCAGGACGAGATCGGCACGCCCTTCTGTGTCACCGTGGACTTCGACACCCTCGACGACAACGCCGTGACGGTGCGTGAGCGCGACACGATGAAGCAGGAGCGGGTCTCCCTCGACCAGATCCAGTCCTACCTGGGCGGCCGTCTGATCGGCTGCTGACCTGGCCCGGGCCTCGCGCCCGGACCACGGGCACCGGACACATACCCGACGACGGGCTCCGGCGCCGCGGACGCGATGTCCGTGGCACCGGGGCCCGTCGGCTCGGCAGAACGGGGGGGGTTCACCAATCGTGCGAGGCGTGACACATCACATCACCGCCACCCGCGAGGACGGCACGGTCTTCGAGGTGAGCTACGGCTACGGTCCGGGACAGCGGCGGCTGCTCGGCTGCGAGCACTGCGACTGGCAGGAGCGGATCACCTCCGGCGGTGCCCGCCACAAGGGGCTCGATCACCTCGCCCAGGCGCACGGAGCCCTCGGCTCCCCGCGGATGACCGCCGACGTGGCGGCGCGGCGGCAGGTCCTTCTGATCATGCTGGCCTGTTTCGCGGCGGCCGCGGTCATTGTGTGGTGGGCCGCCTCCCAGGGCTGAGCCGCCTCCCAGGGCTGAGCCGCCTCGCAGGGGTGGGCCGCCTCGCAGGGGTGGGCCGCCTCCCAGGGGTGAGCCGCGGGTCGTCGTGGACGGTCCGCCGTCCCCGGCCGAGCGCCAGCGCCGTGCACAGCGCCGCCAGCGGCAGCTCCGCGCAGGCCGCCATCGCGACCGCCACCGCCAGTTCCCCGCCCGGCGCGGCGGTCACCGTGTCGAACCACGCGTCCACCACGAGCAGCGCTCCTGTCGCCGCCGCGGTCAGGCGATGGCGGTCGTCACCGCGTCCGCGCAGCGCGGCGGTGGAGAGCAGTCCGAGCGCCTCGAGGGCGTCCAGGCCCACCCACGCGACGTTCCAGTGGCCGACCTGGGCCGTGGATGGCACCGTCCGGGCCAGTACGTACAGCCAGGGGAGCAGCGCCGCACCCGAGGCCAGCAGCACCGACTCCGGCCGTATGCGCCGCAGCAGAAGCGCGCACCGTGCCTTCCGCGCGGTGCGCGCGTCGGTGGCCGGGGCGGCGGGAGCCGGGGCGGCGGCGGGAGCGGGGGCGTACAGGGCGGTCATGGGGCGGATCTCCTTCCGGGCCCGCTCGTTGTCGGGCATGCCCTCAGCCTTGTCGGCGCCGCCGCCGGTGTCGGTCACACCAGTTGCCGACTTGGGGTGGCACCAGTTGCACCCCAAATCCGGGCATGTGGTCCAGCGCGCGGCCGATCGGGGCCGCTCTAAGGTCGTCGCATGAGCCTCCTCACCGCGATACGCCCCGCGTTCGGGCGTTCGCCGCACCGGCTGCGGCGCGACCTCGGTTTCGGTGTCGCGGGTGCGGCGGTGCAGTTCGTGGCCTGGGCGATACCCATGAGCGCTCCGTGGCTGATCTACGAGGACACCTCGGCCCTGGGGGAGGTCATGCTCGCCCTCACCCTCCCCCTCGTCGTTCCGGCCGTGGCCACGCCCGTGCTGACGCGCGTCCAGCGGTGGCGCTTCAAGGCGCTGCTCGACATCGAGATCACCGGGCCCAAGAGGGCCCCGCGGCAACTGTGGTACCACCTGCTGGCCGGACCGGCGGTCGCCTGGGGAGGGGTACTGGCCGTCACGATGGCCCTCGTCGGTCTCGCGGCCGCCACGGTGTACATCTGGATATGGGGCGTCCCGCCGTCCTGGCGGGTCGAACATGTCGGGTACTCGACCAAGGCCGCGTATGTCACGGTCGGCGGCGTGATCCTGCTGGCCCTCGCCTACGCGCTCGTCGGCGCCCTCGTACGGCTCGACACGCGTGCCGCCACCGCGCTGCTTGGCTCCGTCCCCGCCAAGGAGTTGGAGCGCCGGGTCGAGGATCTGACCGAGAGCAGGGCGGGCGCGGTCGACGCGGCCGATGCCGAGCGCCGTCGCATCGAACGCGATCTGCACGACGGCGCCCAGCAGCGGCTGGTCTCCATGGCGGTCAACCTGGGCCTGGCCAAGGCCACGCTGACCGATCTGCCGGACGAGGCCCGGCAGGTGATCGAGGAGGCGCACCGGGAGGCCAAGGGCGCCATCGAGGAGCTGAGCGCTCTGGTGCGCGGCCTCCACCCGGCCGTCCTGGACGAACTCGGCCTGGACGCCGCCCTCTCCGGCATCGCGGCCCGTGCGCCGCTGCCGGTGCGGCTGCATGTCCATGTGCCGGAGCGTGCCGCCCCGACCGTCGAGGCGGTCGCGTACTTCGTCGTATCCGAGGCCCTCACCAACGTCGCCAAGCACGCCCGGGCGGAGCGGGCCGACGTCACGGTCGTCCGCACCGGGGGCACGCTGCGGATCGTCGTCGAGGACGACGGGGAGGGCGGGGCCGACGCCGCCCTGGGCAGCGGTCTCACCGGGCTCGCCAAGCGGGTGGGCTCGGTGGACGGCACGTTCGGGATCAGCAGCCCCTCCGGGGGCCCGACCGTCATCACCGTGGAGCTGCCGTGCGTGCTGTGATCGCCGAGGACTCGGTTCTGCTGCGGATCGGCCTGGTCAAGGTGTTGCAGATGGCGGGCTTCGAGGTGACCGCGGAGGCGGCGGACGCGGAGGGGCTGCTGACGGCGGTGGAGGAACACCGTCCGGACATCGCCGTGGTGGACGTACGGATGCCCCCGGGCTTCACGGACGAGGGCGTCCGGGCCGCCCTGCTCATCCGGCAGCAGTGGCCGGACACGGCGGTGCTGCTGCTCTCGCAGTACGTGGAGGAGCGGTACGCGGCCGATCTGCTCACCGCGCACACGAGCGGGATCGGCTATCTGCTGAAGCAACGCGTCGCGGACGTGGAGGAGTTCATCGACGCGCTGCGGCGGGTGGCGGGCGGTGGCACCGCCCTGGACCCGCAGGTCGTGGCCCAGTTGCTCGTCCGCCGCCACAGCGACCCGCTGGACCGGCTGACGCGGCGGGAGCGGGAGGTGCTTGAGCTGATGGCGGGCGGCCGGTCCAACGCGGGGATCGCGGGGGCGCTGGTGATCAGCGAGTCCGCGGTGGCCAAGCACATCAACTCCATCTTCGGGAAGCTGGACCTGCCGGTCGCTGACGCGGACCACCGCCGGGTGCTGGCCGTACTGCGGTTCCTGGGCGTGGGCTGAGCGGCGCCCTGACGGGGCGCGGGGCCGTGTCGATGTGCGGCTCGGCCGTGAGGCAGGGGCTTCGCCCCTGGACCCCGGGGTCTGGGGCGGAGCCCCACCACGCGGCGGGCAGGGAGGCGATCAGCCCGCCGCAGGCGTCAAGATCCGTCACCCCTGACGGGACCGCAGACCGTCCAGCAGCAGCTCGCAGACGGCCACGAAGGCCAGGTCCGGGTCCGGGTCCGACCACCGTGGCGCGGGCGTCCCGCATCCTGAACTCCCCGCTGGAGGCCACTCCCTACGCCACCGCGCGCGGCAGGCGCAGGCTCAGCAGCAGCGTCAGCGCGATCGCCGCGAGCTGGGCCGCGAGCGTGACGACCAGCGCGTCACCCATGCCCATCGACGGCTCCAGGGACAGGAAGAGCGTGCCGAGCGTCGCCACGCCCAGCGCCAGCGCCGACTGCTGGGTGGTGACCATCACGCCGCTCCCCACCCCGGCCCGCTCGTTCGGCACATCGGCCAGCACGATCCGGATCAGCACCGGAAGCTGAAGCCCCTGCCCGAACCCGGCCAGCGCGACCCCCGGCAGCAGCCCGGCCAGCGACAGCCCCTGCCAGTCGCGCCATACGGCCAGCATCAGCACCGCGATGCCCACGGCCTGGATCAGCCCGCCCGCGGTCACCACCCGGCTGCCGAACCGGCCCACCAGACGCGGACCCATCAGCGAGGCCACGAAGAACGCCGTGGCCATCGGCGCCAGCGCCAGCCCGGCCTCGACCGGCCCGTACCGCAGCCCCTGCTGTAGGGCGACCGCGATCACGAACATGAAGCCACCGAAGCCGATCGAGAACGGCACCACCATCGGCAGCCCGCGCCGCAGCCCACTCAGCGCGAACAGGCTCGGCGGCAGCAGTGGCGTGCGGCCCGCCCGGTCGGCGCGCCGCTCCACGACGTAGAACGCGGCGGCCACGAGCGGGAACGCGCCCAGCGTCAGCCAGGTCCACAGCGGCCAGCCCGCCGCCCGCCCCTCGGTCAGCGGCACCATCAGCGTGATCAGCGACAGCGCCAGCAGTACGGTGCCCGGCACATCCACCGGCGCGGGCCGGTCCGAGCGGGTCTCGGGGACCGTACGGACCGCGAGGATCAGGCCGATCACCGCGACCGGCACATTGACCAGGAAGACCGCGCGCCACCCGGTGCCCGCGATGTCGGCGGCCACCAGCACACCGCCCAGGATCTGCCCCGCCACCATGGACAGACCGGCCGTCGCGCCGTACATGCTGAGCGCACGGGCGCGGCGCGTACCGCTGGTCGAGGAGTGGATCGTGGCCAGCACCTGAGGCAGCATCAGCGCGGCCGAGGCGCCCTGCGCCACCCGGGCGCCCACCAGGCTCCAGGCGTCCGGCGCGAGCCCGCAGGCCAGCGAGGTCAGCCCGAAGGCCGCCATCCCGGCGAGGAAGAGCCTGCGCCGTCCGAAGGTGTCGCCCAGCCGGCCGCCGAGGACCAGCAGCACCGCGTAGGCCACGCCGTATCCGGCGACGACGAGCTCCAGGACGGCCGGACCGGCGTGGAGATCGTGGTCCATGGTGGGCAGGGCCACGTTGACGATGAAGAAGTCGATCAGCGGCAGCGCCGCGCCCAGCAGCACGGTGAACAGCCCGAGGGGGCTCAGCGCGGGGCCGGAGGAGGCGGGGGTCCGCCCAGTGGTCTTCCCGTGGGTGGTCGTCCCGCCGGTGGTCCTCGTGCCGGTCGTCTTCGCTGCGTCCGGGGCGGGGGCGGGGGTTCTCGTTCGTATCGTGGAAATCTGCGTTTCGGTCACGCTTACGAAGATCCGTGCTCGCTCAGGCTGGTACCAGAGTGTCTTTATCCTGGTACAAGAAGTACCTGGCAACCGGCTGAGCCCTTCAGGCACCCTTGACCCATGACCACGATGGTGCGGGAAACCACGGCCGGTGCCACGACGGGCGCCACGGCCGAGAGCAGGAGTGCGGGGGCCGAGATACGGCGGGGCGAGCTGGCCGCGTTCTTGCGCAGCAGGCGGGAGCGGATCACGCCTGAGCAGGTGGGGCTGCCCCGGGGCCGCCGGCGGCGCACCCCCGGACTGCGCCGCGAGGAGGTCGCGCAGCTCTCGACCGTCGGCGTGACCTGGTACACATGGCTGGAGCAGGGCCGCGACATCCATGTCTCGGCGCAGGTCCTCGACGCCATCGCCCGCGCGCTGATCCTGGACCGTAGCGAGCGGACCCATCTCTTCGCGCTCGCCGGGACCGTCGACCCGAGCCCGGCGAGCGAGTGCACGGGCGTTCCGCAGTCGCTGCGGCGCATGCTGGAGCAATTGGAGCCGTTCCCCGCCTGCGTCCAGAACAGCCGCTTCGACCTGCTCGCCTACAACCGCACCTACCGGCTGATGATGTGCGACCTCGACCAGGTGCCGCCGGAGGACCGCAACTGCCTGTGGCTGGCCTTCACCCACGACGAGTGGCGCTCCAGCATGGTGGACCGGGACGAGACGATCCGGCTGATGGCGGCCAAGTTCCGCGCCGTCATGGCCGAGCATGTCGCCGAGCCCGCCTGGAAGGCGATGGTGAAGCGGCTGGAGGACGCCTCGGCGGAGTTCCGGGAGATCTGGGCGCGGCATGAGGTGGTCCGGCCCGGCGACAAGATCAAGGTCTACCGCCAGTCGCAGGTGGGCATCCTCCGGGTGGCCGCCACCAGCCTGTGGACCGGCCCCAGGCAGGGCCCCAAGCTGCTCACCTACACCCCGGCGGACGCGGAGACGCATGAGCGCCTGGAGCGGCTGCACGCGCTGGCGCTCGGGGAGGAGGCCGCGACGGCGGAGGTCGCGACGGCCGAGGCCGCCCCGGCGGCGGTCTGACTCGCCGGGGCCCGGGCCTGCCCGCCGTGCGGCGGATCTTTCCCCTCCCCGCCCCTGGGCCCCGTTTCCTGGGGCTGCGCCCCTGGGCCCCGCCTCTCTGGGGCTGCGCCCCTGACCCCGTCCCCTGGGGCTCCGCCCCTGGACCCCCTCCGGGACGTCCGGCCCGGGGCTGGGGCGGAGCCCCCACCTCGCGGCGGAGCCCCGCCACGTGGCGGAGCCGCGTATCGATGCTGCGGGAAGGGGCGGGGAGGGGAGCAGCCCGCCGCAGGCGGCATCGTGGGCCGGACGCCCGCCCCCTCGCGCCAACTACGCCTTCGCGCCTGCCGACGCCCGTCCCGCCGGCGCGCTCTCCTCGAGCAGCGCGGCCGCGCGCCGGGTCGTCTTCTCGGCCCAGCGGCCCGTGGTCACCATCCCCAGCAGCAGGATGACGGCACCGCATCCGGCGATGATCCACCAGGCC
>NZ_JAHLEM010000224.1 GCF_018883605.1 Streptomyces niphimycinicus
GCATCGTGGGCCGGACGCCCGCCCCCTCGCGCCAACTACGCCTTCGCGCCTGCCGACGCCCGTCCCGCCGGCGCGCTCTCCTCGAGCAGCGCGGCCGCGCGCCGGGTCGTCTTCTCGGCCCAGCGGCCCGTGGTCACCATCCCCAGCAGCAGGATGACGGCACCGCATCCGGCGATGATCCACCAGGCCGGACGGGCGGCGTCCACGAACGCGGCAGCGGCCGCGGGCGAGGCGGCGTGCCCCGTCCGGCCCACCGCCGCGGAGGCGGCGCCCGCCGCCAGCACCGCGCCGATGACCGCGACGCCGAGCGACTGGCCCACCTGGCGGCTGGTGGAGGCGACGGCCGCGGCGACTCCGGCCTGGGAGCGGGGCATCCCGGAGACCGCCGTATTGGTGATGGGCGCGTTGACCATGCCGAAGCCGAGGCCGAACATCGCATAGCCGAGCAGCAGCCCGGTATCGGTCGTCTGGACGTCGAAAACGGCGAACATCACCCCGCTGGCCGTTATGGCCACCCCGGCCACCAGCATCGAAGGCCGGGGCCCACGGGCGCCCACCAGCCGCCCGGACAGCGGCGCGCAGACGAAGCACATGAACGCCATAGGCAGCATCCACAGCCCGGCGTGCAGCGCGTCGAGCCCTCGTACGTCCTGTAGATAGAGCGTGTTCATGAAGAGATAGCCGCCGAGGGCCGCGAAGGCGCACACCGCGACGACCGTCGCCCCGCTGAAGGGCGCGCTGTGGAAGAACCGCACATCGATCAGCGGTTCCTCACGCCGCAGCTCGTAGCGGATCAGCGCGATGAGCCCCACGGCGGCGATGGCCACGAAGGTCACGATCAGCGGCGAGTCCCAGCCGCGGTCCGGCGCCTCGATGATCGCGTAGGTGAGGGTGCCCAGCACCGCGACGACCAGCAACTGGCCGATGGGGTCGGCCCGGCGCGGCTTGGGGGCACGCGACTCCGGTACGTAGCGGGCGGTGAGGAGCAGCGCCGCGATCCCGACCGGAAGGTTTATCCAGAAGATCGAGCGCCAGCCGACGGACTCCACCAGCACGCCGCCCACGATCGGCCCGGCCGCCATGCTGATGCCGACGACCCCGCCCCAGACCCCGATCGCGCGGGCCCGCTCCTTGGGCTCGGTGAAGACGTTGGTGATGATCGACATGGCGACGGGGTTCAGCATCGAACCGCCGATCGCCTGCACCATGCGGAAGATGACCAGCGTCTCCAGATTGGGCGCGAGGCTGCACAGCCCCGACCCGAGGGTGAAGATCACCAGCCCGGTCTGGAAGGTGCGCTTGCGGCCCACCCGGTCGGCCGTCGAGCCCGAGAGCATCAGCAGCGCGGCGAGGACCAGCGTGTACGCGTCGATCGTCCACTGCATCCCGGAGACCGAGGCGTGCAGATCGCTTCGGATCGAGGGCAGGGCGACGTTGAGGACGGTGTTGTCGAGGCTGACGAGCAGCAGGCTCATGCAGCAAATCGCCAGCACGAGCATGCGCCGCCGATGGCTGAGCTCACGCATGGTTGAACGCTACATCGATACTGTCGGTGCGGCGGTCATAACCGCCCTGTCGGTCCCTCTGGCGGGTGCGGGACAATAAGAGACCGGCCCGTTCTTCCCACCGTAGTACGCACAAGGAAGCTGACCCCCATGACGCAGACGCCGCAGCCGCCGCAGACTCCGCATCAGCCGCGGACGCGGCTGCGGATCGGACCGCATATGGTCCAGCCGCCGGTCGTTCTCGCACCGATGGCCGGGATCACCAACGCTCCGTTCCGCACCCTGTGCCGGGAGTTCTCGGGCGGTAAGGGGCTGTTCGTCAGCGAGATGATCACCACCCGGGCGCTGGTGGAGCGGGACGCCAAGACGATGCGGCTGATCCACTTCGACGGCAGCGAGAAGCCGCGCTCCATCCAGTTGTACGGGGTGGATCCGACGACCGTCGGCAAGGCCGTCCAGATGATCGTGGACGAGGATCTCGCCGACCATATCGACCTCAACTTCGGCTGCCCGGTGCCCAAGGTGACCCGTAAGGGCGGCGGCTCGGCGCTTCCGTACAAGCGGCATCTGCTGCGTTCGATCCTGCGCGAGGCGGTGACCGCCGCGGGCCCGCTGCCGGTCACCATGAAGATGCGCAAGGGCATCGACGACGACCACATCACCTTCCTCGACGCGGGCCGGATCGCGGTCGAGGAGGGCGTGACCGCGATCGCCCTGCACGGCCGCACCGCCGCCCAGCACTACGGCGGCACCGCCGACTGGGAGGCCATCGCCCGCCTGAAGGAGGCCGTCCCGGAGATCCCGGTGCTGGGCAACGGCGACATCTGGTCGGCCGACGACGCGGTCCGGATGATGCGCGAGACGGGCTGTGACGGCGTGGTCGTGGGGCGCGGCTGCCTCGGGCGGCCCTGGCTCTTCGGCGACCTGGTGGCCGCGTTCGAACCGGGCAGCGGGGCCGGTTCCGCCCGGCCGACCCTCAGGGAGGTCGCGGCCGTGATGCGCCGCCATGCCGAGCTGCTCGCCGAGTGGCTGGCGGACGAGGAGCGCGGCGTGATCGACTTCCGTAAGCATGTCGCCTGGTACACCAAGGGCTTCTCGGTCGGCTCGGAGATGCGCAAGCGACTGGCGATCACCTCGTCCCTCGCCGAGCTGGACGCCCTGCTGGCCGAGCTGGACCTGGACCAGGAGTGGCCCCCCGGCGCCGACGGCCCGCGCGGCCGCACCTCGGGCCGCAACCGCGTGGTGCTGCCCGACGGCTGGCTGGACGACCCGTACGACTGCGCCGGGGTCGGCGCGGACGCGGAGCTGGACACCTCGGGCGGCTGACCCCCGCCAGTCGATCGAGCAATCCAGCCTTCAACAGTCCCGTAGTCCGGGGGTCACACGGGGTCATCACGGGTTAAAGTAATGGGCTCGTGGCCGCGGTGGGTTCTGGACGATCTGGGGGGATCGGTGACAAGCGTCGTCTTCGTCCACGGCACGGGGGTCCGGGCCAAGTCGTACGAGAAGAGCTTCGCGCGGGTCGTGAGCGGCCTGGGGCGGGTGAGAGCCGAGATCAGGGTCGCCCGCTGCCTCTGGGGCGAGGAGCATGGGGCGTCGCTGGGGCTGGACGGGGTGTCGATCCCGGTGCGGACGAAGCACCGCGGCGTCGGCGCCGACGAGCTGCTGGACGAGGACGATCCGCTGGCCGTATGGGCGCTGCTGGAGGTGGATCCGCTCGCCGAGCTGCGGGAGTTCGCGGAGGCGGCGAAGGCGCGGCGCGGCCAAGGCGCGCGGGCCGGTTTCGCCCCCGGCCGTCAGGACCCCTGGCAGGCCGTCGCCGATACGGCGCGCGGGCTGAGCCTGGAGGCGGTGACCGACGGCGGGGGAAGCCTGGACGCGTTGGTGTCCGACCTCGCGCCGCACCTCGGCACGGCCGGTGGCCGCGTGGCCCAGGAGATCTCCCGCACCCTGGGCGGTACGCCGCCCGCCGACGGTATCGAGGCGATCGCGGCCCGCGCCGTGTACGCCCTGGCGGTCCAGCGGGCCGAGGGCCCGCACGGCGACGATGAGCCGCTCGCGGTGGACGGCGCCGACCGGGACACCGTCGTCGGCGCGCTCACCGGTCAGTTCGGCGGCACCGGCCGGGGCGGATTCGCCGCCCGTGCCGCGAAGGGCGTGGCCGTACGGGCGCTCAACTCCTACCTCTCGCCGCTGTCTTCACTGGCCCATACCTTCCGTGGCGGGATCACCAAGGGATCCGTCCCGGCCAGTGGCGACATCCTCCGCTACCAGGTGCGCGGCGCCGGGGTGCGTGCCGCGATCCGGGAGGCGGTGCGCGATGCGGTCGCATCAGGGGGCGGCCCGGTCGTACTGCTCGCGCACAGCCTCGGCGGTATCGCCTGCGTCGATCTGCTCGCCGAGCCCGATCCGCCCGCCGGGGTGGACCTGCTGGTGACGGTCGGCTCACAGGCGCCGTTCCTCTACGAGCTGGACGCGCTCACCGCGCTGCGCCGCGGCGAGCCGCTGCCCACCGGCTTTCCTCGCTGGATCAATGTCTACGATGAGCAGGATCTGCTCGGTTTCGTCGGGGAGAAGGTCTTCCCCGACCGGGTCACCGATCTGCGGGTCAACACCCGCCAGCCCTTCCCGCGCGCCCACACCTCGTACTTCGCCCACCAGCGGCTGTACGAACTGCTGGCCCCGGAGCTGCCGAAGTGACAGCGGTGGAGCACGACTGGCGCCGCACCCATGCCGTGATCGTGGCGGTCGAGCGGTACAACGGCAGCGACGCCCTGAACCTCGACGGCCCGGTGCACGACGCCATCGGCATGCGGAAGTGGCTGACCCGGCGGGGCGTACCGCCGGAGAACATCCAGTTACTGGCCTCGCCCATGGAGCGCAACAGGGCGGCCCTGGAGGCGGCGCACCCCGACTACCGCCCGGCCGAGCGCGCCAATGTGCGCAAGGTCTTCCGGGAGGGGCTCAGCCACATCGACGGCGACGACTGGCTGTGGGTCTACTGGGCCGGGCACGGCGTGCAGGCCCGGGGCGGCCGGTGGAGCCTGCTGTACCCCGAGACCTCGGACACCGACCTCCAGGGGCTCGACGCCGACAGCCTGGTCGACCTGGTGCGCACCGACCATCTGCGCTGGGACGCGGTGGACCGGGTCACCGTGGTCATCGACGCCTGCCGGCAGGCCCTTCCCCCCGGCAGCCACGAGTTCGCCGACATCCCACAGCCGCTCACCGACTGGCCCCAGACCAGATCCGATCGGCCGGTCTTCTGGATGCGGGCCTGCCAGGCGGGGGCCGTCGCCATGGAGCAGGACGGCGCCGGGCGCTTCACCTCCGCACTGCTGCGACAGCTCGAGGCGGCGGGCGCGGACGCGGACGCGGACGGGGACGGGGGCGGGGACCCGGACGGGGCGGGACTGGACCTGGACCGGGTCTGGAGGGGCGTCCAGGACGAGTTCGCCCAGATGCGCGCGACCGGGAGCAGTCGGCAGTACCCGACGATGCACGTCATCAACTGGGAGCAGGGGGAGCGGACGGTCCGGCTCGGCCCGCCCGCCCCGCCCCTCGATCCGGAGAAGCGGCGGTTCCGGGAGACGTTGGTCCTGGAGGCGTCCGGGCTGCTCGGGGCGGATCCGGCCGGATCGGCGGGGAGGGTCGCCGCCCGGCTCTGCGAGCAGTTCACCACCGGCCCGCCCGCCACCACGCCGCCCTCGGCCGAGGAACTGGTCGACTGGGCGCTGGAAAATCCGCATGGCACCGTCACCCTCCTCGCCGAGCTGAGCACCCACGCCCCGGTCCGCACCGAGATCCGCAAGGCGTGCCATGTGTTGCAGGACCAGTGGCTGACCCGCGCCGAGTACACGGAGCTGGTCGCGCTGCTGGGGCGGCTGGACGAGCGGGGCCGGTACGACGTCGCCGAGGAGGCCCGCGCGCTGTTCGGCCTCGTCGATCTGTCGTTCCACGATCCGGCCGTGCTCGCCGACGGGCTGGAGGAGCTGCTCCCCAAACCGGATCAGCTTCCCCAACTGCTCAGGGTCGTGGAGCGTTTCGCGGCCGTCGACGAGGGGGCGGTCGCGGCCGATCTGCGCGCCTGGTCGCTGCGGTGTGCCGAACGGCTGGGGCTCAAGGGCCAGTTGATGGAGCGACGCGGCGAGGCCGAGGAGTACGCCGAGGGCGTCAAGGCCGCCGGTCTCGCCCAGGATCAGGGGGCACCTCCCAGCGATGGCTGGGGGAGCATCCAGATCCGGCTCCATCCGCCCAGCGGTGCCGGACAGCGGCGTCGGTACGAGGTGTGGACGCGGCGCGGCGAGGACGTCAACGCCCTGGCCAAGGAGGACACCCCCGCCTCCCTGGAGGAGATACAGCGTGACATCGACGGCCTCCTGAGCGCACATGCCCGTACGCGCGACACCCTCGTGGAGTTCTTCGTGGCCTCCACCGACCTCGAACTGGCCGTGCACCGCTGGCAGCTCGACGCCGATAAGCCCCTGGAGCGCTCGCTCGGCACGGATTACCCCGTCGTGGTGCGCTGCACCGAACTCCGGGACAATCAGCGGCACGTCTGGAAGCGGCGGTGGGAGCGGGTCGACTCGGCGGGGACCGAGGATCTGGAGTGGCTGCCCGCTCACCTGGACACGTTCAAGCAGGTCCACGGCGTTCTCCAGGGGCAGGAGGACGCTCCCGGCGTGGTGCTGACCACCCCCTCGCGGGCCCGGTCGGATGTCTTCAACGCCTGCCTGTTCGACGGGGTGCCCGTCCTCATATGGCATGGCGAGGCGGAAGCCGCCGCCGCGCGGGCCGAGTTGACGGCCCTGCTCGGCACCGAACGGCTGCGGTCCCTGCCCCAGCATCTGCGCAAGCTCCGGTCGGCGAGCGAGGCCGACGAGAGCCACCATGGCCGCCATATGGCGCTGCTGTGGGACGATCCGCACCGCCCGCTCCCCGACCAACTCGACCTGTCCGCACCTTGAGGAGAGACGAAGAAGATGGCACAGGACTGGCGGCTCTTCCAGGGCGGCGACACCGAGCCCCATGAGGTGGAGACCTGGCCCACCGCCCCGCCGTGGCGGCGTTTCGGCGAGGACGCGCGGCGCCGGGACCAGGAGCGGGCGCTGCCGTATCTGATCTCGGACGAGGACCGCGACGTCGTCAACATGGCGCTGCATCTGCACCGCCCGCTGCTGGTCACCGGCCGCCCCGGCACCGGCAAGTCGACCCTGGCCCACGCCATCGCCCGTGAGCTGAAGCTGGGCGAGGTGCTGCACTGGCCGGTCAACAGCCGCTCCACGCTGACCGAGGGCCTCTACTCGTACGACGCGGTGGGGCGGCTGCGCGAAGCCTCCCTCAAGCGGCGCGCGGACGAGACCCCAGGGGGCACCGAATCCGAGCCGGACATCGGCGACTATCTGCGGCTCGGCGCGCTCGGCACCGCGCTGCTCCCGGAGGACAAGCCACGGGTTCTGCTTATCGACGAACTCGACAAGGGCGATGTCGACCTGCCCAATGACCTCCTTACGGTCTTCGAGGAGGGCGAGTTCGAGATTCCGGAACTGGCCCGTCTGGGGGAGGGCGAGGCGATCCGGGTACAGATCTCCGGGTCCCGGAAGAAGACCCCAATCCCCGGCGGCTGGGTCCGCTGCCGCGTCTTCCCCGTCGTCGTCATCACCAGCAACGGCGAGCGCGAGTTCCCCCCGGCGTTTCTGCGCCGCTGCGTCCGGCTCGACCTCAAGCAGCCCGATGAGCGGCAGCTCCAGCAAATCGTCACCATGCATCTGGGCGAGGAGATCGGCGCCCGGGCCCAGGAGCTGATCGCCGACTTCGTGTCCCGGCGCAACGAGCGGGAGCTGGCCACCGATCAACTCCTCAACGCGGTCCGGCTGCGGTCCTCCGGGGTGCGGGTCGACCAGGACGTCCTCGACAAGCTGTTCCGTTCGCTGAACGAAGTCGACGCGTAATGATCGAGCGGCTGTGCGCCCTGCTGGAGGACGCGGGCGTCGAGCTCTCCGAGGAGGAGTTGCGCGACGCCCTGTGGTTCGCCGCGACCACGGCCCCGGCGCGGAGCGAGGAAGGGGCACCTACGCCGTCCCCGGGTGCCACCGGTCCCGCCTCCGGCGCGGCCGACGGCGACGACGACGGCAAGGGCGACAAGCGGCAGCTCACCGGGCCACCCACCGAAGGCGAGCCCGAGCCCGGCCCGCTCACCCCCGCCGGGCTCTACGCCCCCGGTGCCGCCC
>NZ_JAHLEM010000225.1 GCF_018883605.1 Streptomyces niphimycinicus
CGGCTCGCCGCCGACCTCGCCCTCGGCCGCCCCGCCCAGGCCCTCCCCGCGCTCACCGGGCTCTGCGACGGCCACCCCCTGGACGAGCCGCTGCACGCGCTGCGCATCCGGGCGCTGCGGGACGTGGGCCGGGTGGCGGAGGCGCTGGCCGCGTACGAGGTGATCCGTACGGAGATCGCCGAGCGGCTGGGCGCGGATCCGGGGCCGGAGCTGAGGGGGCTGTACGCCGAGCTGCTGGCGGCGGCCCACGAGGGCTCTCCCGTACCGCCCGGCCCGGTTCCGCCGCGCCCCGCCCCTGCCTCCGCCTCCGCCCCCGCCCCTGCCCGTGGCGGCGGTGGCAATCTGCGGGCCCGGCTGACCAGCTTCGTCGGCCGCGAGACCGATCTGGCGACCCTGCGCGGCGATCTGTCCGGCCACCGGCTGATCACCCTCCTCGGGCCCGGCGGCGCCGGGAAGACGCGGCTGTCCCAGGAGGCCGCCGAATCGTTCGCGCCCGACTGGCCGGACGGGGTGTGGCTGGCCGAGCTGGCGCCCGTCGACGACCCCGAGACCGTTCCGGAGACGGTGCTCAGCGCGGTCGGGGGGCGCGAGACGGTCCTGCTCGGCACCTCGCCCGAAGGGCTGCGCGTCGCGACCGACCCGGCCGTGCGCGATCCGCGCGCCCGGCTCATCGAGCACTGCGCCCCGCGCCGGATGCTGATCGTCCTCGACAACTGCGAACACCTCGTCGCGGCCGCGGCCCACCTCGCCGAGTCCCTGCTCGCCCAGTGCCCCGGGGTCACCATCCTGGCCACCAGCCGTGAACCCCTCGCCGTCCCGGGCGAGTTGGTGCGCCCCGTGGAGCCGCTGCCCGACCCCGTGGCGCTGCGGCTGCTCCAGGACCGGGGCGCGGCGGCCCGGCCCGGTTTCCGTACCGAGGACGATCCGGCCGCGTGCGCCGAGATCTGCCGGCGCCTCGACGGACTGCCGCTGGCGATCGAACTGGCCGCCGCACGGCTGCGGCTGCTCACCCCACGACAGCTCGCCGACCGCCTCGACGACCGCTTCCGCCTCCTGACCAGCGGCAGCCGTACGGCGCTGCCCCGCCAGCAGACCCTGCGAGCCGTCGTCGACTGGTCCTGGGACCTGCTCGACGCCCCCGAACGCACCGTGCTCGCCCGGCTGTCCGTCTTCGCCGGCGGCTGCGGTCTGACCGAGGCGGAGTCGGTGTGCGCGGACGCGGCCGAGGCGGTGCGCGCAGCTCCCGAAGAAGACAGAGAAGACACAGAACACGCTGAACACGGACACCGCGCCGGGGCCGTGGAGCCCCGCGATGTGGCCGCACTGCTCGGCTCCCTCGTCGATAAATCGCTGGTCGTCACCGCGCCCGGACCGGAGCCCGGAGCGGACGGCGAGATGCGGTACCGGCTGCTGGAGACCGTCGCCGAGTACGCGGCCGAGCGGCTGGACGAGTCCGGCGAGCGGGCCGCGGTCGAACAGCGCCATCTGGTCGCCTACCGGGAGCTGGCCCGCACCGCCGATCCGCTGCTGCGCGGTCCCGCACAGCGCCACTGGCTGGTCCGGCTGGAGACGGAGCACGAGAATCTGCGCACCGCGCTGCGCCGGGCCGTGGCCGCCCGCGACGAGCAGGAGGCGCTGTGCCTGGTGCTCTCGCTCGGCTGGTTCTGGCATCTGCGCGGCCACCGCGGCGAGGCACGCCAGTGGGCGACCATCGCGGCCGAGCTCGGGCCGAGCCCCTTCGCACCGCCCGTGGCCCCCGCCCCGCCGCTGCACGTAAGCTGCACGGCCGACCCGCCGCCGATGGCGCCCGAGCTGCTGGTGGAGGCGCGGCGGGGAGTGCGGCTGTACGCACTGGCCAACATCGACGGCGACCTCCAGGCCATGGCGGGCGACGACACCCAGCGCGAGTTGGAGGGCATCGTCTCCGCCTACCGGCCGGGGCTGCCCCAGACCTGCCGTCTCCCGGGCATCCTGTGGTTCTTCGCGGTGATCCTCAAGGGGGACTTCGTCCTGCTGCGGGAGATGGCCGACGAGGCGGTGCGCACCTGCCGGGAGCTGGGCTACGCATGGGAGCTGGCGTTCACCCTCCAACTGCGTCCCAAGTTCTACCGGGAGCGGAGCGGCGAGCACCAGGACGCGACCACCCGCGACGCCGACGAAAGCCTGGCGATCTTCCACAGGCTCGGTGACGTATGGGGCGAGGCGGAGGCGCTGGCCGGCCGCGGCGAGACCTGGGAGAGGCGCGGCGAGGGCGCGGCCGCGGCCGCGGACTACCGCGCGGCGATCCGCTGCGCCCAGGAGCTCGGGGCCCATGATCAGGTGACGTTCCTCCGGTCCCGGCTGGCCGGGCTGTTCGTGGAGTTCGGCGACGAGGAGAAGGCCGCCGAGGGCGAGCGGATGCTGCGCGAGGTGGTCGAGCTGGGGCAGCACGCGGGTGCCGAGGCGCTGTCGTACGCCCGGATCCATCTGGCGCAGCGCTACGGCACCACGGGCCGCCTCGCGGAGGCGCGGACCCTTCTGTCCACCTTGCACGGGGAGTTCGAGCACCGGGCGCTGCGCATGTTCGAGGGCATGGTGGAGGGGATGCTGGCCTGGCTGGACCTGCTGGAGGGACGGCCGGGCGACGCCCTGGCGACCGTGCGCGGTGCGCTGGCGAAGGCTAGCGGCCGGATGGCCGAGATGGTCGCGCCGTTCATCCCGGTGACCCATCTGCTGACCGCCGCCGAGGCGCTGAGCGGCCTCGGCGGGGCGGCGCGGGTCCGGGCGGCGCGGCTGCTGGGGGCGTACGACGCGCTGCGCAAGCCCCAGCAGTACCGGGTCTCCGCCAGTGAGCGGGCGGGTCGGGAGCGTACCGAGGCCGCGCTGCGGGCCGAGCTGGGGGACGCCGCGTACGAGCGGGTCCACGCCGAGGGCGGCGGCCTCACCCTGGACGAGGCCGTCGCGCTGGTCTGAGCGGGCCGGTGAGCAGGCCGGGGGAAGCACGGGGAGCGGGCCGGGGAAGCATGGGGAGCGACGACACGGCGACCGGCCGGGCGCCCCCCCGTAGGGCGCGCCCGGCCGGTGGATCGGGACCGTGGACCGTCAGGTGGTCCGTGGACCGTCAGGTGGTCTTGTTGCGGAACTTGCGCACCGCGAGCGGCGCCACGAGCACCGTGATGGCCACCGTCCAGCTCAAGGTCACCGTCACCGGTTCGGCCACCGCGCCATCGCCGCTGGTCAGCGCCCGTGCGGCGTCCGCGAGCCGGGACAGCGGGTTGTACTCGGTGAAGGACCGCAGCCAGTCCGGCATGGTGGCGGTCGGGGCGAAGATGGACGAGCCGAACTGAAGGGGCATCATCACCAGGAAGCCCATGCCGCTGACCGCCTGCGGGGTGGGCAGCGACATGCCCAGCAGCATGAATATCCAGGTCAGCGAGGATCCGAAGAGCACGGCCAGGGCCACCGCGGCCAACAGCTCCAGCGGCCCGGTCTTGAGCTCGAAGCCCATGATGAAGCCCATGATCAGCAGGACGAGGGTGGACACCAGCATCCGGCCGCACTCCACGACCAGCTTGGCGATCAGCACCGAGGAGCGGGCGATCGGCAGGGTGCGGAAGCGGTCCATGACGCCCTTGTTGAAGTCGTCATTGACGCCGCTGCCGATCGACATCGCGATGTTGAGCCCGCCCATCGCCATCAGACCGGGAATGAAGTAGTTCACGTACTCGGAGCGGTTGCCGCCCGTCATCGCGCCGCCGAAGACATAGGTGAACAGCAGCGCGAAGACGATCGGCATCGCCAGGGCGTCGAACATCGCGAACGGTTGGTACCTGATCTGTAGGGCGTTGCGCCGCACCAGCGCGCCGATGTGGCGCAGATTGGCGCGGGGGCCGATCCGGCCGTCGCTCTTTCCCGGTACGGGCGCGGTCATCGTGGCCGTACTCACGCGGCGACCTCTTCCAGCGTCTTGTCGTCCTGTGGTGCGGACGCCTTCCGGCCGGTGATGGCCAGGAAGACCTCGTCCAGGCTGGGCATATGGGTGTCGATCCCGGCGATCGCGAAACCGCGCTCACCGAGCAGACCGATCAGGGCGGTGAGCTGCTCGTCGCTGGCGATGGGCACCGCGACCTGGCCCTCTTCCACATCGGCGGTCGCGCCGCCGATGCCGTCCAGACCCGCCTGGGTGATGGCGCCGACCATGCGGTGCACCTCGCCGGGGTCGGACGGGCGGATCTTCAGGGTGCGGCCGCCGACCTTGGCCTTGAGCTCGTGCACCCGGCCCTCGGCGATGACCCTGCCCCGGTCGACCACCGTCAGGTTGTCGGCGAGCTGCTCGGCCTCCTCCATGTACTGAGTGGTCAGCAGCACGGTGGCCCCGTCGGCGACCATCCGCCGGACCTCGTCCCACACCTCGTTACGGGAGTGCGGGTCCAGACCGGTCGTCGGCTCGTCCAGATAGAGCACCGAGGGCCGGCCGATCATGGACGCGGCCAGGTCGAGCCGGCGGCGCATACCGCCGGAGTAGGAGTACACGCGCCGCTTGCCGGCCTCGGTGAGCGAGAACCGCTCGAGCAGGGCATCCGCCCGCGCCCGGGCCTCCTTGCGGGAGAGATCGAGCAGCCGCCCGATCATGTAGAGGTTCTCCCAGCCGGGGAGCTTCTCGTCGACCGAGGCGTACTGCCCGGTCAGCCCGATGGTGCGGCGCAACTGCCGGGGCTGGCGCACCACGTCGTACCCGGCCACCACCGCGGTGCCGGCGTCCGGCACCAGCAGGGTGGACAGACAGCGGACAAGTGTCGTCTTACCGGCGCCGTTGGGGCCCAGCACACCCAGGACGGTGCCCTCCGGCACGTCCAGATCCACTCCGTCGACGGCCTTGGTGTCACCGAAGTGCTTGACCAGCCCCCGTACTTCGACGGCGTTGCCATCCCTGATCCTCTGTTCCCGCGTCATGCGCCCAGGATGGCAGCCGTCACCGACAGACCGCCGACAAGCGGCAGACAGCCCGCCGACGGGGGAAGATCGGCGGGCTGTCGTTGTACCGCAGTGGCTCGTGGTACCTAAGCGCTCCGCTGGAAGTGCCGTGATGCGTTGTCGGCCGTCTGCTGCGCCGTCGTGGCTGGTCGCGCCCACGCGGCGGAGCCGCACATCGACACAGCCCCGCGCCCCTTCGGGGCGCCATCGAACCGTAGCGGACTTCTTCCGACCTGCTCAGTGGAAGGAGTGCTCCTCGGCCGGGTAGGTTCCGCCGACGACATCCTCCGCGAAGGCCCGCGCCGCATCGCCCAGCCCCTGGCGCAACTGTGCGTACTGCTTGACGAAGCGCGGCACCCGGCCGTCCGTCATGCCCGCCATGTCCGTCCACACCAGGACCTGGGCGTCGCACTCGGACCCGGCGCCGATGCCGACGGTGGGGATGTGCAGCGAGCGGGTCACCTCGGCGGCCAGCTCGGCCGGGACCAGCTCCAGGACGACCGCGAAGGCGCCCGCGTCCTGCACCGCCTTGGCGTCCCGCAGCAACTGCTGGGCCGCCTCCTCGCCGCGCCCCTGGACCGGGTAGCCGCCGTAGGCGTTGACGGACTGCGGGGTCAGCCCCACATGCGCCATGACCGGGATGCCGGACTGGACCAGCAGCTCGATCTGCTGGGCCGAGCGCTCCCCGCCCTCCAGCTTCACGGCGCCCACGCCCGCCTCCTTGACCAGGCGGGTGGCGTTGCGCAGCGCCTGCACCGGGCCCTCCTGGTACGAGCCGAAGGGCAGATCGCCGACGACGAGGGCGCGCCGGGTGCCGCGCACCACGGCGGCGGAGAGCAGCGCGATCTCGTCCATGGTGACGGGGACGGTGGACTCATAGCCCAGGTGGCAGTTGCCCATCGAGTCGCCGACCAGCAGCACCGGGATGCCCGCCTGGTCGAAGACGGACGCGGTCATCGCGTCGTAGGCGGTGAGCATCGGCCACTTCTCGGCGCGCTCCTTGGCGGCCGCGATGTCACGGACGGTGATGCGGCGGGAGCTGGTGCCCCCGTAGAGGGCCTTCTCGGACTGCTTCTGCGCAGGGCTGACGTGCGTCATCGCTACGGCTCCTGTTCATCATCTCGAGGCGCCCTGACGGCGTCCCCGGACCAACCCCATGCTGGCACGGCTCCTGCCGGGGCGAAAGTGGGCCCGGATCCCCCGGGCGGTGGCCTTGACCACCTTCTCAAGGGGCCCGCTCCGGGCCGTCGGCCAAAAGCCTCGCAAAGATCTTCCAATACGATACGGTCTCGTATCGTAAGTCGTCTAACCTGGGCGGCATGGCCTCCCCATCCAGCACCCAGGGCGCCCCGGACGGGTCCGGCGTCCCCGAGGCGATCTACCGCAGACGCTGGGCGATCCTCGTCGTCCTGATGTTCAGCGTCCTGGTCGTCGTCCTCGACAACTCGATACTCAACGTGGCGATGAAGACGATCGCCTCGCCGAAGCCCACCGGGCTCGGGGCCACCCAGAGCCAGCTCGAGTGGGCGATCAACTCCTACACGCTGGTCTTCGCCGGGCTGCTGTTCACCGCGGGGATCCTCGGCGACCGGATCGGCCGTAAGAAGGTCCTGCTCGGCGGGATGGTGGTGTTCGGCGCGGGCTCGGTGCTCGCCGCCTTCTCCGGTTCGCCCGGTGAACTCATCGGCTTCCGGGCGCTCATGGGGCTCGGCGCCGCCTTTGTGATGCCCGCGACCCTCGCCATCCTGGTCAATGTCTTCGAACGCGAGGAGCAGGCCAAGGCGATCGGCATCTGGGTCGCCGCGGTGGGGCTGGCCATCGCCATCGGGCCGATCACCGGCGGACTGCTGCTGGAGCACTTCTGGTGGGGCTCGGTCTTCTTCGTCAATGTGCCGATCGTGATCGTCGGACTGATCGCGATGGTGGTGCTCGTCCCCGACTCCAGGGACCCGGCGCCCGGCCGGGTCGACCCACTGGGCGTGCTGCTGTCCGTCGTCGGGCTCGTGCTGCTGGTCTACGGCATCATCAAGGGCGGCCAGCTCGCCGACTTCACCGACGCCCAGGTGCTGGGCTCCGTCGGCGCCGGGCTCGCCGTCCTGGTGCTGTTCGTACTGCACGAGAAGCGCAGCCACCATCCGGCCATCGACATCGGCTACTTCCGCAACCCGGCCTTCTCCGCCGCCATCGCCGCCGTCGCCCTGGTCTTCTTCGCCCTCATGGGCGTGACCTTCTTCATGGTCTTCTACACCCAGAGCGTGCGCGGCTACAGCGCGCTGGAATCCGGGCTGCTGATCCTGCCGCTGGCCGTCGCACAGTTGATCTTCGCCCCGCGTGCCCGGCTGGTCGTCGAGCGGTTCGGCGCCCGTGCGGTGTGCACCGGCGGCATGCTGCTGGTGGCCGCCACCATGTCGGGGTTCCTGCTGCTGGGCGTGGACACCCCGATCGTCGTGCTGGAGCTGCTGTTCTTCGCCCAGGGGGCCGGAATGGCGCATATCATGCCGCCGGTGACCACCGCGATCATGCAGGCGCTGCCGCGCCAGAAGGCCGGCTCCGGCTCGGCGCTCAACAACACCTTCCGGCAGGTCGGCGGCGCGCTCGGGGTCGCCGTGCTCGGCTCGGTGCTCTCCTCCACCTACCGCGAGGGCATCCGGGACACCCTGGCCGCCGTGCCCGGACTGCCCGACTCCGTACAGCACTCGGCGGGCGAGTCCGTCGAGGCCACCCTGGCCGTCGCCGAGAAGCTGGGGCCCAGGGGCCAGGAGCTGGTGGGCCCCGCGCAGGACGCCTTCGTCCACGCCATGCATGTCACCGCGCTCGGCTCGGCGGGCGTCGCCCTCTTCGGCGCGCTGGTCGTACTGGCCTTCCTGCCAGGCAAGGGCGCCTCCGGCCAGGCCCCCGGCGGCGGGCGCCCGCATCCGCGGAAGGAGGCGTCGGCCGACCGATGACCGCACCGGAGAGCTCCGCGCCCAAACTCCGCGGCCGGCCCCGCAGCCCCGCCACCGACGCCGCGATCATCGAGGCCGCGCTGCGGCTGCTGGAGGAGGGCGCCTCGGTCGGCGGGCTGTCGATCGAGGGGATCGCCCGCGAGGCGGGCGTCGGTAAGGCCACCGTGTACCGCCGCTGGCCCGGTAAGGACGCCCTGATGCTCGATGTGCTGCGCTCCCTGGAGGAGCCGAGCCCCGAGCCGGCCGGGGTCTCGGTGCGCGACGACCTCGTCACCGTCCTGGAGTTCATGCGCCGCCGCGGGCTCGCCAAGCGCCACTCCGCCCTGCTGCGCAGCGTCATCACCCAGATGCACGCGCACAAGGAGCTGTGGCGGGCCTACGACGAGAACGTCATCGCGGCCCGCCGTGCGACCCTGCGCGCCGTGCTGCGGCGGGGGCGGGAGAGCGGTGAGATCCGCGCCGATGTGGATCTGGAACTGCTCGCCGACCTCTTCACCGGCCCGATGCTGGCCCGCGCCATGCTCCACGAGTGGAAGGAACTCCCCGACGGGCTGGCCGAGCGGATCGTCGACACGGTCCTGGAAGGGGTCTCCCCACGCCGCTGAGCGGTTTGTGCCTGTTGTGTCACAACACCCCCTCCCGGGCCGGGATGCGGAACTCGCGGCCGCCGACCCTACGTCCTCGGATGGGAGACGCCCCCCGGGGGGCGTCCGGAAAAGCCCTGGTCATCACCTAGGGTCGTAGCCAAGGCGCGGCAGTTGAGGCAGTGAGGGACGACGAATGACGCAGGCGTACACACAGGAGACACGACAGCCCGGGGACACGCCCGGGCGATCGGGCTCCCGGATCGGCCGCCTGCTCCACCGGCTCCGGGACGATCGCGGCATCTGGCGGCGCGGACTGGTGCTGGCGGCGATCGCGATCCTGCTCGCGCTGGTCATGATCTTCCACGCCGAGATCCCCAACCGGGTCGGCAACCTCGGCTCCCTGCTGGAGACCTTCCTGCCGTGGCTGGGCCTGGTCCTTCCGGTGCTGCTGGTGCTCGGCCTGGTGCGGCGGTCGGCGAGCGCCGTGCTCGCGCTGGTGCTGCCCGTCGGCGTCTGGCTGAACCTCTTCGGCGGGGCGATGTTCTCCGACAAGTCCGGCAGCGGCGGCGAGCTGACCGTCGTCACCCACAACGTCAACGCGGAGAACGCCGACTCGACGGGCACCGCCGAGGACGTGGCCCGATCGGGCGCCGATGTGGTGGCGCTGGAGGAGCTGACGGGCGATGCCGTGCCCACGTACGAGCGGGCCCTGGCAGGCACTTACCGGTACCACACCGTGCAGGGCACGGTGGGGCTGTGGAGCAAGTACCCGCTGTCCGGCACCAAGCCGGTGGACCTCAAGCTCGGCTGGACCCGGGCGCTGCGCACCACCGTCGCCACACCGCGCGGCGAGGTCGGTGTCTATGTGGCCCATCTGCCCTCGGTGCGGGTGAAGTTCAACGCGGGCTTCACCGCCGGGCAGCGCGACGCCAGCGCCGAGGTACTGGGCCAGGCCATCTCCCGGGAGCCGCTCCGCAAGGTGATCCTGCTCGGCGATCTGAACGGCACCATGAACGACCGGGCGCTCGCCCCCGTCACCGCGCAGATGCGGTCCGCCCAGGGCGCGGCGGGCGACGGCTTCGGCTTTAGCTGGCCCGCCTCGTTCCCGATGGCGCGGATCGACCAGATCATGGTGCGGGGGATGGATCCGGTCGCGGCGTGGGCGCTGCCCAAGACCGGAAGCGATCACCTTCCGCTGGCGGCGTCGTTCGACTACTGAGCTCGCGGATGAATCCGGGCGAATGAATGGGGGCGGGTGAACGCGGGGGGATGAACGCGGGGGGATGAACCCTGGCGGGTGAACGCGGGCGGATGAACACGCGGGGATGAACACGGGGCGATGAACCCTGCCTGGTGAACCTTGGCGGGTGACCCGGCTCACGGTCCGTCCGGCGAGATCTTACGTCCTGTTCATCTTGGGGATCTCCTCGGGAACATCCAGCGTGAGAGACTTTGTTCAGCTAGAGAACATACGCATCCTGTGCACGTTTCTCCTTCGTTTGAAAGGTCTCTCATGCCCCTGGCCCTGCTCGCCCTTGCTGTGAGCGCCTTCGGCATTGGTACTACCGAGTTCGTGATGATGGGCCTGCTGCCCAATGTCGCGAACGATCTCCACACCTCGGTGCCCACGGCCGGATACCTCGTCTCCGCCTACGCCATCGGCGTCGTGGTGGGCGCTCCGCTGCTGACCGCCCTCGGTTCCCGGATCCCGCGCAAGCGGATGCTCGTGTTGCTCATGGCGCTCTTCACGGTGGGCAACCTCGCCTCCGCCCTCGCCCCCAACTTCGGGCTGCTGATCGCGGGCCGGGTGCTCGCCGGGCTGCCCCACGGCGCGTTCTTCGGCGTCGGCGCGGTGGTCGCCTCGCGGCTGGTGTCCGAGGACCGGCGGGCCCGCGCGGTCGCCACCATGTTTCTCGGGCTGACCATAGCCAATATCGTCGGCGTCCCCGTGGCCACCCTGCTCGGCCAGAACCTCGGCTGGCGCGCCACCTTCCTGGTGGTCTCCGCGATCGGCGTGGTCGCGATGGGCGCGCTCGCCCGGCTCGTCCCGCAGGTCTCCCTCGAACAGCACGGCGGACTGCGCCAGGAGCTCGGCGCGCTGCGCGACCGGCAGGTCATCCTGGGACTGCTCACCGCCGTCTTCGGCTTCGCCGGTGTCTTCGCCGTCTACAGCTACCTCGCCTCGATGATGACCGAGGTCACCGGCTTCGGTGAGTCGACGGTCACCCTGGTGCTGGCGCTGTTCGGCATCGGCATGACGCTGGGCGCCCTGATCGCCGGTCCGCTGACCGACCGGGCACTGCGGCCGACGCTCTACGGCTCGCTGGCGGCGCTGGCGGTCACGCTCGTGGCCTTCGACTTCACGGTGCATGTGAAGTGGGCGGCGCTGCTGTCGGTCGTGGTGCTCGGCGCGGTCGGCTTCATGACCACCACCCCGTTGCAGATGCTGGTGATGAACAAGGCCCAGCACGCCCCGACGCTGGCCTCCGCCTCCAACCACTCCGCGTTCAACCTGGCCAACGCGGGTGGCGCGTGGCTGGGCGGCGTCGCCATCGCGGCGGGCTGGGGCTGGACGTCCCCGACGCTGGTCGGTGCGGTGCTCGCGGTGATCGGTCTGGCGATCGCGCTGATCGCGGGGCGGAGTGACCGGGTTCCGGGGGGCGGGTCGCGGGTCGTTGCGAGCAGCGAGTCGATGCCGCACTTGTCCGAGGTGGGCTGAGCTACGAGGGTCCGGCGGGTCTGTCCCCAACCCGCCCCTTCCCGAAACCGGGACCCGACCCCGGCCCCCGCCGGGGCTCCGCCCCAGACCCGGAACCGGGGCTCCGCCCCAGACCCGGAACCGGGGCTCCGCCCCTGGACCCCGCTCCTCAAACGCCGGAGGGGCTGGCTCGGCCTCCGCGGCCCCTGCGGGCCACCTGCCGTTCGTGGAGGCGCCCGCCGAGTGGCTGGGCCTGATCAGGACGTTCCTGGACGCCCAGTACGCACGGTAGAACCACGCGTAGCCCACAGGCTCACGTGCGCTCGCGCCAGCGGTTGGTGATGGGCAGCCGCCGGTCCTTGCCGAAGCCCTTCGCGGAGATCTTCGTGCCCGGCGGGTACTGCCGGCGCTTGTACTCGGCGGTGTCCACCAGCCGCAGGATCCGGGTCACCAGCGGATCGTCGTATCCCGCCGCCACGATGTCCTGACGCCCCTGGTCACGGTCGACATACAGCTCCAGGATCCGGTCGAGGATCTCGTAGTCGGGGAGCGAGTCGGTGTCGACCTGGCCGGGGCGCAGCTCGGCGCTCGGCGGCTTGGTGATCGAGTTCTCGGGGATGGGCGGGGTCTGGCCCCGCTCTTCCGCCGCCCGGTTACGCCATTTCGCCAGGCGGAAGATGGAGGTCTTGTAGACGTCCTTGATCGGGCCGTACGCGCCGACCGAGTCCCCGTAGAGCGTGGAGTAGCCGCAGGCCAGCTCGGACTTGTTGCCCGGGGCGAGGACGATATGGCCCTCCTGGTTGGAGATCGCCATCAGCATCGTGCCGCGCAGCCGCGACTGGAGGTTCTCCTCGGCCAGCCCGGTGAGCTGGAGGGACTCCATATAGGCGTCGAACATCGGGGCGATGGAGACCGTGCGGAAGTTGAGCCCGGTGCGCCGAGCCAGCTCGGTGGCGTCGGCGACGGAGTGCTCGGAGGAGTAGCGCGAGGGCATCGCGACGCCGTACACGTTCTGCGCGCCGACCGCGTCACAGGCGAGGGCGGCCACCAGCGCGGAGTCGATCCCGCCGGAGAGCCCGATCAGCACACTGCGGAAGCCGTTCTTCGCCGCATAGGCCCGCAGCCCCACGACCAGCGCCGTGTAGACCTCCTCGTCGTCGCCGAGCCGCTCGGCCTCGCCGCCCGCGAGCTCCGGCTCGTAACCAGGCAGCGGGTCGGCGGAGAGGGTGACATGGTCGATGCGCAGCCCGTCGTCCACCACCCCCTCCGGGACGGAGTCCGGGTCGGCGGCGGGCAGCTCGAGGTCGAGCAGTACACAGCCCTCGGCGAACTGCGGGGCGCGCGCGATGACTTCGCCGTCCCGGTCCACGACGATCGAGTCGCCGTCGAAGACCAGCTCGTCCTGGCCGCCGATCATCGCCAGATACGCGGTGGTGCAGCCCGCCTCCTGGGCCCGCTTGCGCACCAGGTCCAGCCGGGTGTCGTCCTTCTCCCGCTCGTACGGCGAGGCGTTGATCGACAGCAGCAGCCCGGCCCCGGCCGAACAGCTCGCCGGCACCCGGCCGCCGTCCTGCCACAGGTCCTCGCAGATGGCGAGCGCGACGTCGATGCCGTGGACGCGCACCATGGGCAGGGTGTCGCCGGGCACGAAGTAGCGGAACTCGTCGAAGACGCCGTAGTTCGGCAGATGGTGCTTGGCGAAGGTCAGCGCGACCGTGCCCCGGTGCAGCACCGCGCCCGCGTTCTGCGGGGAGCCGGCCGGCTGGCCGTAGCGCCGGGCGCGCTCGCTGCGGTCGAGATAGCCGACGACCACCGGCAGCTCGCCCAGCCCCTCGGCGTTCAGCCGCTCGGCGAGCGAGTGCAGGGCCGCGCGCGACGCCTCGACGAAGGACGAGCGCAGCGCCAGGTCCTCGACGGGGTAGCCGGTCAGCACCATCTCGGGGAACGCCACCAGATGGGCGCCCTGCTCGGCGGAGTGCCGGGTCCAGTGGAGTATCGACTCGGTGTTGCCGTCGAGGTCTCCGACGGTCGAGTCGATCTGGTTCAGAGCGAGGCGAAGTTGAGGCACGCGCCCAGTGTAATCGTCTGTCTGACGCGATAGCCGGGGGTGTCTGCCTTCTCACGCCCTCTCACGCGTTCCCGCGCCGGACGCGGCCCCTCACGCCGGACGGCGGCCCTCTCACGCCGGACGGCGGCGCCGGGCGGAACCCGCCCGGCCCCTTCGCCTCCGGGGGCCGGGCCTTCCCGGGCGCCGCGGCTACTTCTGGTAGCGGCTACTTCTGATAGCCGAGGATGGTCATCATCCCGGACTCCGAGTGGTAGACGTTGTGGCAGTGGACCATCCACAGCCCCGGATTGTCGGCGTCGAGGTCCACGTTCACCTTGTGGTGCGGCCGCAGGATCGTGGTGTCCTTACGGGGGCCGCCGTCCGGCAGTCCGAAGGTGTGGCCGTGCAGATGCATCGGATGCCACATGTCGGTGCCGTTGATGAAGGTGATCCGCACCCGCTCACCGGCCCGCACCGGATAGCGCTGGGTGGGGTCGTACGGCCGGCCGTTGATGGCCCAGTCCCAGCGCCGCATCGAGCCCGTGAGCCGCATCCGGATGATCCGGTCGGGCTCCTTGGGCGTCAGGCGTACGTCCTCCGCCGCCTTCAGCCGGTCCGCGGTGAGCAGTTCGCCGTCCAGCTCCTTGGGGCGCGGGAACTTCACGGGCCTCTTGCCGCGGGTGCGCAGCACCGCCATCGCGGAGCGCCCCTTGCCCTCGGCGAGCACGGCGAGCGGGAAGACCCCGTCCTTGACGGTGACCAGCACGTCGTAGCGCTCGCCCATACCCAGCAGCAGCGCGTCGGTCTTGGCCGGTACGACCGGGTAGCCGTCGGTGTGGGTGACGGTCATCCGGTGGCCGCCGAGGGCGACGCGGAAGGCGGTGTCGCCGCCCGCGTTGATGAGGCGGATGCGGATCCGGTCGCCGCGCTTGGCGCGGAAGACCTGCGGGGACTCCGGGCTGCGCCCGTTGACCAGGTAGTAGGGGTAGGTGACATCGCCCGCGTGGCCGCCCAGCAGCTCGCTCTCCATGGGCGCGGCGGGCGCGGCCTTCTTCGGCGCCGCGGGCCGGGCCGCGGCGCGCTTCGCGGCGCCCTTGGCGGCCCGTTTGCCCGCGTCCCCCATGGAACCGTCCCCCATGGAACCGTCCCCCATGGAGTGGCCGCCCTTGCCGCCGCCCAGCCGTTCGAGCTCCATGTCCGGGGTGCGGCCGCCCACCCCGTCGAGCCAGTCGTCGAGGACGACGACCCACTCCTTGTCGTACTTCAGCGGCTCCTTCGGATCCTCCACGATCAGCGGTGCGTACAGCCCCCGGTCCAGTTGGACGCCCGAGTGCGGATGGACCCAGTAGGTGCCCGGGTAGTACGCGGTGAAGCGGTAGTCGAAGGCGGCGCCGGTCCTGACCGGACGCTGGGTCACCCCCGGGACGCCGTCCATGTCGTTGCGCAGCCGGATGCCGTGCCAGTGCAGCGTGGTGGGCTGCGGCAGGTTGTTGGCGAGGGTGAGGGCGATCGTGTCGCCCGCGGTCACCCGGATCTCCTGGCCCGGCACCTGGTCCTCGTACGCCCAGGACGCCACCTTGCGGGCGCCGATGTCCAGGGTGGTGGCGGTGGCGGTGAGCCGGAACGTCCGCACCGGGCCGGGGCCCCGTCGCCGCTCGGTCGCGGCGACCTCCGGGCCGTGCGGGGAGACGTACTCCGCCGGGCCGTCCTCCGCGGGCGCGCCGGCCCGGGCGGGGGCGCCCATCGTGTTGCTTTCCATACCGCTGTGGCCCGTGGCCCGGGGGTGGGGGCCGGGGGAGCCACAGGCCGCGAGCAGACCGCTGCCCGCGGCGGCGATGCCCGTGCCGAGCACGGCACGGCGAGTCTTTTCGTGCATGAGTCGGTACCCCAATGCTGATGTGTGCCGGATGCGTGAGGGGCGGCGCGTCCGCCGCCCCGCCGGAAGGGCGGGCGGCCGACGCGCCGCTCTATGCGACGCGGCATCAGCGGTCGGCTGTGGGGTGAGGGGCTCTGGTGCACCGCCGCCTCCATCTGACCGTTCAGATCATCTGACCGTTTGATCATCGTGATAATCGGCACCCTACCCCCAAGGGGTATGGAGCTCCCGCAGGCGCCACGGTGCGCGCGGAACGCCCGGAGCCGGGACCGGCCGGGTGAAAGTACGATGCACACATCGAGGTGAGCTGAGGGGAGAGCCGGAGAGCCCGGACGAAACCTCCGTGAAATCCCACCGCGTGATACTGGGCTGCGGAAGGTGCCCCGCGCCCGCGAAAAGAGCCGTTTGACCTGCAAGGATAGGGGACCATGGATAAGCAGCAGGAGTTCGTGCTCCGCACGCTCGAAGAGCGCGACATCCGGTTCGTGCGGCTCTGGTTCACCGATGTGCTCGGCTTCCTGAAGTCCGTGGCCGTCGCGCCGGCCGAACTCGAGGGCGCCTTCGACGAAGGCATCGGCTTCGACGGCTCCGCGATCGAGGGCTTCGCCCGGGTCTACGAATCCGACATGATCGCCAAGCCGGACCCCGGGACGTTCCAGATCCTGCCCTGGCGCGCCGAGGCCCCCGGGACCGCCCGGATGTTCTGCGACATCCTGATGCCGGACGGCTCACCGTCCTTCGCGGACCCCCGCTTCGTCCTCAAGCGCATCCTCGCCAAGACCTCCGACCTCGGCTTCACCTTCTACACCCACCCCGAGATCGAGTTCTTCCTGCTCAACCAGAAGCCGGTGGACGGCAGCCGCCCGGTGCCCGCCGACTCCTCCGGCTACTTCGACCACACCCCGCAGAACATCGGCATGGACTTCCGCCGTCAGGCGATCACCATGCTCGAATCGATGGGCATCTCGGTCGAGTTCTCCCACCACGAGGGCGCCCCCGGCCAGCAGGAGATCGATCTGCGCTACGCCGACGCGCTCTCCACCGCCGACAACATCATGACCTTCCGCCTGGTCATGAAGCAGGTCGCGCTGGAGCAGGGCGTACAGGCCACGTTCATGCCCAAGCCGTTCTCCGAATTCCCCGGCTCGGGCATGCACACCCACCTCTCCCTCTTCGAGGGCGACCGCAACGCCTTCTACGAGTCCGGCTCCGAGTTCCAGCTCTCCAAGGTGGGCCGCTCCTTCATCGCGGGGCTGCTCCGCCACGCCGGGGAGATCTCCGCCGTGACCAACCAGTGGGTCAACTCCTACAAGCGCATCTGGGGCGGGTCCAAGCGCACCGCCGGCGCGGGCGGCGAGGCCCCCTCCTATATCTGCTGGGGCCACAACAACCGCTCCGCCCTCGTCCGCGTCCCCCTCTACAAGCCCGGCAAGACCGGCTCCACCCGCATCGAGGTCCGCTCCCTGGACACCGGCGCCAACCCCTACCTGGCCTACGCGGTACTCCTCGCGGCCGGGCTCAAGGGCATCGAGGGCGGCTATGAACTCCCGGCCGGCGCCGACGACGACGTCTGGGCCCTCTCCGACGCCGAGCGCCGCTCCCTGGGCATCGAACCGCTGCCGCAGAACCTGGGCGAGGCCATCGACCTGATGGAGCGCAGCGAACTGGTCGCGGAGACGCTCGGGGAGCATGTCTTCGACTTCTTCCTCCGCAACAAGAAGCAGGAGTGGGAGGAGTACCGCTCCGAGGTGACCCCGTTCGAACTGCGGAAGATGCTGCCGGTTCTCTGATCTCCGAGCGTTCCATAACCGTCGCTTCTGGCTGCGAGAACCATGGGCTCTTGGACTTATGGCAGCACTGCCGAAATCCTTGAGCTCATGGATCTCGTGGACATCAGAAGAGCGATCGCGGCCGAACGCCGGGAGCTGGCGGACCTGTTGGACACTCTGACGGCCGAGCAGTGGGACGCGCCCAGCCTGTGTGCGGGGTGGCGGGTGCGGGAGGTCGCGGCGCATATGTCCATGGGGTTCCGGTATCCGCTCCCCGCGGTGCTGTGGGAGCTGGCCAAGGCGCGCGGCGGCCTTCACCGGATGACCGACCGGCTCGCCCGTAAGGACGCGGCCACCGCCTCGACCGGCGAACTGGCCGCGTTCCTCAGGGACCACGCCGACCACCCTTGGAAGCCGCCGGTCGGCGGGATCGAGACGGCGCTGGGCCACGATGTGATCCACGGCCTGGACATCACCGTCGCCCTCGGGATCGACCGCCGGGTCCCCGAGGAGCGGCTCCGCGTCCTGCTGGGGACGGTCAACCCCAAGAGCCTGAAGTTCTTCGGGGCCGACCTCGACGGGGTCCGGCTCCGTGCCGACGACCTCGACTGGTCCTACGGCACCGGCGCCGAGCTGACCGGAGCCGCCCAGGACCTCCTCCTGGTCGCCTACGGCCGCCGGATCCCGCCCGGCCGTCTCCACGGCGCGCCGCGGGCCCGTTTCGTCGTCGCCTGACCCCGCCCGGACCTGCCGCTTCGCCCTTGGGGTCGCTTAGGCTCGTCAGCGGCGCCTTTGATCACCGGTGTGCGCGTGGTCGAACGGCGCGGAGTCGACCAGGGACGGGAGGCGGCGGGATGTCCGTACCGCAGGGACGCAGGAGCAGCAATGTCACCCGGCTGCTGCGGCACGGTTTCACCGACGCCTCGGCCGCCCAGCGGCTGCTGGACGCGCCCGAGCTGGCCGCGGTGCGCAGCGATTCGGTGCTGCTCGAGGCGCTCGGCGCCACCGCCGACCCGGATCTGGCGCTGCTCGGGCTCGTACGGCTGGCCGAGGCGCTGCCGGAGGACGAGGGGGAGGCGGGGGAGCCGAACGGCGGGCAGCGGGCCGGTTCGCGGCAGGCGCTGCTGGACACGCTCGTCACCGCCAAACCGCTGCGCGACCGGCTGCTCGGGGTGCTCGGCGCCTCCGAGGCCCTCGGTGACCACCTCGCCCGCCATCCGGGGGACTGGCACGCCCTGGTGACCTATGAGTCGGCCGATCTGCATCCGGCCACCCCCGAGTTCGAGCGGGCCCTGGCCGAGGGCGTCTGGGGCGCGCCCGGGGCCGGGCTGCCCCGGGCCGACGCGCTGCGCGTCGCCTATCGCCGGGCGCTGCTGGCCATCGCGGCCCGCGATGTGTGCGGCACCATCGACGTCACCCAGACGGCCGCCGAACTCGCCGACCTGGCGACCGCCACGGTGCGGGCCGCGCTGGAGATCGCCGCCGAGGAGCAGCCGCAGGACGCCGCCGCCTGCAAGCTGGCCGTCATCGGCATGGGCAAATGCGGTGGCCGCGAGCTCAATTACGTCTCCGATGTGGACGTGATCTTCGTGGCGGAGGCGGTCGATGGGGTCCAGGAGGACGAGGCGGTGCGGGCCGCCACCCGGCTCGCCTCCCGGCTGATGCGCGTCTGCTCCGATGTCACCGTCGAGGGCACCATCTGGCCCGTGGACGCCAACCTCCGCCCCGAGGGGCGCAACGGCCCGCTGGTGCGGACCCTCTCCAGCCATCTGGCGTACTACCAGCGCTGGGCCAAGACCTGGGAGTTCCAGGCGCTGCTGAAGGCCCGTCCGATGGCGGGCGACGCCGCGCTCGGCCAGGCGTATGTGGACGCCCTCGCGCCCATGGTCTGGCAGGCCGTCGAGCGCGAGAACTTCATCCCCGATGTGCAGCAGATGCGCCGCCGGGTGGTCGAGAACATCCCCGTCGCCGAGGTCGACCGCGAGCTCAAGCTGGGCCCCGGGGGGCTGCGCGACGTCGAGTTCGCCGTCCAGTTGCTCCAGTTGGTGCACGGACGGTCCGATGAGTCGCTGCGCAGCGGTACGACGCTGGACGCGCTCGCGGCGCTGGCCGCGGGCGGCTATGTGGGGCGCACCGACGCCGCCGCGCTGGATGCCGCGTACCGCTTTCTGCGCACCATGGAGCACCGCCTCCAGCTCTACCGGCTGCGCCGCACCCATCTGATGCCCGAGGGCGAGGCCGATCAGCGCCGCCTCGGCCGGTCGCTGGGATTCCGCACCGAGCCGGTGACCGAACTGGGCACCGCCTGGCGGCGGCACGCCCGCGAAGTGCGGCGGCTGCACGAGAAGCTCTTCTACCGGCCGCTGCTGGACGCCGTCGCCCAGCTCCAGCCCGGCGAGATCCGGCTCAGCCCCAAGGCGGCCGGTCAGCGCCTCACCGCCCTGGGGTACGCGGACCCGGCCGGTGCGCTACGCCATCTGGAGGCCCTGGCGTCCGGTGTGACCCGGAAAGCCGCGATTCAGCGTACGTTGCTGCCTGTGCTGCTGGGCTGGTTCGCCGATTCCGCCGACCCGGATGCCGGGCTGCTGGGCTTCCGCAAGGTCTCCGACGCGCTCGGCAAGACGCCCTGGTATCTGCGGCTGCTGCGCGACGAGGGCGCCGCCGCCGAGAACCTGGCCCGGGTGCTCTCCGCCGGGCGGCTCGCCCCCGATCTGCTGCTGCGCGCCCCCGAGGCGGTCGCCCTGCTCGGCGACCCCGAGGGGCTGCGCCCGCGCGGCCGGGCCCATCTGGAGCAGGAGGTGCTGGCCGCCGTCGGCCGCGCCGACGGCGCCGAACAGGCGGTCGCGGTGGCCCGCGGGGTGCGGCGGCGCGAGATGTTCCGTACGGCGGCCGCGGACGTCATCGAAAGCGCCCGGCTGGCCAACGGCGAGGTGCGCCCCACCGTGAGCTGGCCGCTGTCGGACGAGCGGACGCCGGGCCGGGCCACGGGAGCGGCGGTCACGGCGCCCGCCCCCGCGCCGGGCAGGACCCCCGAAGTCCCCAGCGCCCTGCGGGAATCCGAACCCCATGTGCCGGCCCGGCCCGCCGCCCCCGCCGCCGAACCGCCCGTGGACGCCGCCGCGCTGATCGACATGGTCGGCGACGCCCTCTCCGACCTGAACGCCGCGACCCTCGCCGGCGCCCTGCGCGCCGCCGTCCGCGACACCTGGGGCGATGAGCTGCCGACCCGCTTCGCCGTCATCGGCCTCGGCCGCTTCGGCGGCCATGAGCTCAGCTACGGCTCCGACGCGGATGTGCTCTTCGTCCATGAGCCGCGCGAGGGGGCCGACGACCAGGAGGCCGCCCGCGCCGCCTTCGCCGTGGCCAACGAGATGCGCCGGCTGCTCCAGCTTCCCACCGCCGACCCGCCCCTGCTCATCGACGCCGATCTGCGCCCCGAGGGCAAGTCCGGGCCACTGGTGCGCACGCTGGGCTCGTACGCCGCCTACTACCGCCGCTGGTCGCTGGTATGGGAGAGCCAGGCGCTGCTGCGCGCCGAGCCGGTGGCGGGCGACCCCGGGCTCGGCAGGCGGTTCATCGAGCTGATCGATCCGCTGCGGTATCCGGCCGAGGGGCTGGGCGAGGACGCGATCCGCGAGATCCGGCGGCTCAAGGCCCGGATGGAGTCCGAGCGGCTGCCGCGCGGTGCCGACCCCACCACCCACGCCAAGCTGGGCCGCGGCGGTCTCAGCGATGTCGAATGGACCGTCCAACTGCTCCAGATGCGGCACGGCTGGGCCGAGCCCGGGCTGCGCACCACCCGCACCCGCGAGGCCCTGGCCGCCGCCCACGCCGCCGAGCTGATCTCCACCGAGGACGCCCAGACCCTGGATGAGGCATGGGTCCTCGCCAGCCGCGTCCGCAACGCCGTCATGCTGGTCCGCGGCCGTGCGGGCGACACCTTTCCGACGGACGTCCGCGAACTGGCCGCCGTGGGCCGCTACCTGGGCTACGGCCCCGGCCACGTCGGCGAGACGCTGGACGACTACCGCCGCACCACCCGCCGGGCGCGGGCGGTGGTGGAGCGGCTCTTCTACGACTACGAGAGCTGATGCGGGGACGGGGGCTGGGGCGGGGGCGGGTCCGGGCGGACCCGCCCCCGCCCCCGGCGCCCCGGCTCACCCCTTCGCGGGCACCGTGATGTGCAGGGGCCCGCAGCCGATGCGATCCGCCTCCGCCGCGACGAAGCGGGGGAGGAGCGTACGGATGTCGGCGGGGCGCCGGGCGCTGTCCGCCCGGATCAGGAAGGTGACCGGACCGGTCTGGCACTCGGCCTGGAACATCCCCATGTCGTCGCGGACGAAGCCGTATCCGTCCTGGTCACCGGCCTTGACCGGGTCCTTGGCGCCGTCCCTGGACAGCCGCTCGTAGAGCATCGCGAGCCGGGGATCCTCGACCGTCATCAGCCGCAGTTCGGGATGGTGGAAGAGCACCCGGCGGTCGCAGGTGCGCACCGGCCCCGCGCCCCGGGTCACCAGGGTGCGGCCCAGCGAACCGCTCCCGTACCCGCGGGGGAGCGGCAGCCCCTTGACGCCGCACATGGCGTCCTTCTGCTCGTCCAGGAACCGTGGTGGCTCCGGCATCCGGCCGGTCGGATCGGCGATGGTGCCCGTGCACCCCTTCTCGGCCATGTAGTGGTTGACCAGCCTGACCACGGCACGGGCGAGTCGATCGGGGGCCTCCGTGCCGACCTCGTCGTCGTAGATCGTCCAGCCGGTCGCCATGTCGATCACGGTCGGACCGCCGTTGACGTCCGCGTCACGCGGTCGGCCGATGCAGCCGTCGGGCACCGCGAGCCAGGCCCGGGTGTCCGAGGCCATGCCCAGCAGCCCGCCGCCCAGCGGGGTGAGCCGCGCGGACAGGAACTCATCGGCCCACTGATCGCCCGCGCCGCCGAACCGGGTGTCCAACTGATGCGCCTGGACGGTGATCCGCGAGCCGTCCGCAGTCAGCAGGCATTGGCCGGACGAGCCCTCGGCGCCGGTGCGATCGCTGGTGATGGGCACCTCGGAGCTTTTGACGTCCGCCTTGCCACCGGTTCTGCCCTCGAACAGCGCCGCCGCGTCGTCTTGGCCGAAGGCCCCCCAGCAGGCCCGGTCGTCCGCGAACGGCCCCGCCTCGGCCTGCCAGGCCACGCCCGCGCCACCGAGCAGCGCCCCGGCGACGACCCCGATGACGCCCATGGTCACGCCCAGCCGCGGCCGACTGCCGGTCAGGCGCTGCCAATGCCACCAGGGGCGGCGCCGCTCGTGCAGGGGCACGTGCTTGTCGCCCGCCGTGCGCTCGTCGCTGTTGTCGTTCTCGGAGTCGCTCATCGGTCGGATCCCCCTGGTGCGACGGGTGCGACGGGTGCGCAACCGACGCGTCGCGCGACGGCGTTGGCGAAGGCGGCGAAGTACGGTCTCGTCTCATGCAGCGACGGGGCGAGCATCAGCACGGTGAACGGGCGCCCCGCGCAGTCGGCCCGTACGACCTTGTAGGTGTCGGCGAAGACTCCCGTACCGCGCCAGCCGCGTGCGGGCGCCTTGCTGCCGGTGGCCCCGTCGAACAGCGCGGAGAGCCGCGGCTCGGCGACCATCAGGGCGTCGAAGTACCGCCCGTCACCGCGTACCTGCCGCACCGAACAGGACTGGAGATCGCGGGTGACCGGGCCGACCTGGTAGGCGAGATCCTCCGCCTCCTCGCCCAGCTCCAGCCCCCTGATCCGGCAGGCGCGGGTGAAGAACGTTTCGCGGCTCTCGGGCAGCGTGAGCACGGGCGAGTCGACTTCGAGTGGTTGGTCCGGGGCGCAACCCGCCTTCTCCATCGCGTGGTTGGCGACCGCGACGAGCAGCCGGGCCACCGATGGGGAGCCGCCGAGCCCGGCGTCGCCGGGCATGGTGGAGTCGCTGTAGACGCTCTCCGCCGTCGAGTCGAGCGTGACCGCGGTCGGCCGCCCGTCGTGGGTGTCGCACCCCTTGGGCAGCACCAGCAGCCCGCTCCGGCCGTCGCTGACGCCCGGCAGCGAGTCGGGAAGCGGCATCGCCCGGTCGCCGAGATATCCGCCGATCCACTCCATACGCCGCGCGGCACTCTCCGGCGCGGGGCCGTAGTCGACCGTGACCTCGGTCTTCTCGACGACCTTGTCGCCGTCGCTGCTGAAGCGCTCGGAGTGGAGCGACACGGTGCACCGCCCGCGCTGCCGCCGTGGCGTCGGCGCGGTCTCCTTGGACGTACGGCTCGCGTTGTCCTCGTCCAGCGCCTCGCGGCTCAGAAAGCCCGGCCCGCTGTCCTCTTTCCAGGCGCCCCAGCAGTAGCTGTCCTTCCCGTCGAACGGCCAGGTGTCCGTGGCCCAGGTGCCGGCCCCGGCCGCCACCAGCACCACGACGGCGCCCCCGACCAGAGCCGCCCGGCGGCGCGCGCCGCCCAACAACTTCTTCATTGATGCCCTTCCCCCGTGTGGCCGCCGATCCTACTCAGCGGCTCCGCACGCGGCGTGAAGGGGCCATGGCGATTCCGCAGACGTCAGCGGCCGTTCGACGCGGGCGGCCCGTCGAGCCGCACCGTGATGGTGACGCGCCCCTTCCCATCGACCCGGGCAACCCCGTGCCCGGCCCGCTCGCCCCCGTCCAGATCCAGCGCCATCGGCCCGCCCTCACCGGTGAAGTTCCGCCACCACAGCTTCCGTTCGGGCATGGCGACGCGGATCGTGACGACATCGGCGGCACGCTCATAGGCCACCGGCGTACTGAAGGTTTGCCCCGACCGCCGCCCCGTATACGTCACCACCGTCAGCCGCGCCCTCACCCACCGCCCCCACCGCGGCGAGGACCGCAGCCCGACCATCCAGGCATTGAACCGGCCGGTGACCCGCTTCGGAAGCGGCCCTTTATCCCCGCTCTCCCAGAGCGCTCACGATCTCGCGGAGCTCGAGACGACTTCGGTGGCTCACCACTCGTTCCGGTGGATGTACGTGCCGGGGGTGCTCCAGACCCCCGAGTACGCGCGAGCCCTCACGACCGGAGGTTGGGGGGGTAAAGCGGGGGGGACTGCGACCAATTGCCGGAAAGCATCTGACCGCCCGGGGCACCCGTTCGTTCCGGTGCTGAGGCCGGTGGTGGTGGGCCCCGGCGGCGGCTCCTGCGGCCCTGGGCCGGGACCCGGCCGGACTGACGGCCCCTCCGGGTACCCCTTCCGAAAACGCTTGAAGGCGGCTCGCGGGACGAGCGCACGCGCAACGGCTGGTATTACTGAGACATGCAGGAAGAGACGGCACGCTCCGCGATCGACACGTTCATCTCCGCGTTCAACGCCTCGGACGACAGCTATGTGACTGCCCTGCTCTCCCAGGCCCTGACCTCAGACGTGGTCTTCTGGGGGCCGTTGGGTCGCAGCGAAGGAATCGCGGCGGTCGAGCGGTTCGTGCTGGACATCCGGCGCCACCCGGCGGGGACCGGCACGATGGTGCGCTGCTCAGCGGTGGACATGCCTGGCGAGTGGGCCCGGTACCAGTGGGTCTTCACCACGCCGGGTGGAGGCCCCCGCCTGGCGGGAACGGACGTCGTCCATCTGCGGCGGAGCCTCATCGACCAGGTCATCGTCTTTGCGGGGGAGATCGAGCCGTCCGCCTCCTGAATCGTCCTTCTGTCGCTGTCCTTCTCGTGCACTTGTCCCTTTCGGCACTCCGGGGCTGCGGTTCGCGGTCGGTCAGGCTGCGGCATTGAGGGGGCGTCCGCCCCAGCGGATGCCCTTCTCGCTGCGGATGCGGGCGCGTTCCTTGCGTTGGGCGGCAAGTACGTCGGGGAGGAGAAGCCCCCGCTCGTGCCGTACCAGATAGGCGAGCACCGGTTCGACCCGTGGCTCCGGCCCGCCCGTTTCCGAGGCGGGGCGGACGAAGTAGCCGAGGTCGAGGCGGCGCACGGAGATGTCGTTGGCCATCCCGTCATGGTCGCGCGGTGCGCGGCCTGCTCGCTCGGCGGTCTGCCGAGGGCAGAGCGGCTGGGTCATTTCTTGCGTATCCCTCGCGCACCAGATGTGCAAGGGGCATTTTCGAGGGGAATCGCACTGCCTGAGGCGGTCGAGTAAGTCAAGCCTTACTTTTGCGGTTCCGTCTCCCTATATTGGGGATCGGCCGCGTTCCATATCCGGCGCGCTCAAGCAGGTTTGCATTCCTGCTTACACAGTCCTTTTCGTGTATTCGCTCGACGAGATCAACTGGAGAACGCTCGATATGAATCGGGAAATCGACAAGAAGGCGATCCGATGTCTGCATCTACTGGAAAGCTTCGACTTCAGCGCTGTACGGACGATGTGCACCCAGGGCGCCACCGTATGGCACAACGACGGCACGGGAGAGCAGGCGCTGGACGAGAAGCTCAAGCGGCTGGAAAGCCTTGTGCCCAAGGTCACTTCAATGCGCTATGACATCACCCGCCAGTTCTGGAACGGCGATGAGGTTCTCCAGCAGCAGGTGCTCCACCTGCTCACCCCCGATGGGGGCCGCAGCGAGATTCACGCGGCGATGTATTTCCGTTTTCGCGGGGACCTTATCGACCGCATCGAGGAATACGCGTACGAGGCGGGTGGAGCATGAGGGAAGGGAAAGTTTCCGTACCCGGAGGCGAGGTCTGGTACCGCAGGACGGGGGGTGGGGGCGTGCCTCTGCTTCTTGTGCACGGCGGGCCCGGCTACCCGAGCGACCCGCTGTTCGAGGCATTCGAGCCGCTCGCGGACGAACGCGAGGTGATCTGGTACGACCAGCTCGGCGTCGGGCGTTCGGATCCGATCGACGACGTCTCGCTGCTTACCGTGGACCGTTTTCTCGATGAACTCGGTGCGGTCGGTGAAGGTCTTTGCCTGGAAAGCCCTCATGTCTACGGGCATTCCTGGGGGGCCATGCTCGGCCTTCAGTATGCCGCGGAGCGGAATCCGGACTGGACCAGTCTGATCTGCGCGAACGGACTGGCCAGTGTGAACCGTTTCGAGACGGAGGTCCGGGATCTCATGAGGGCGCTCCCGGGCAATGTACTGGACCGCACCTACGGCCGTGAACTGAGGGGCGAGACAAACGACCCCGACTATTGGGCCGCCCAGGCGGAATATGTCCGCGCCTGCGTGCTGCGCACCGGCACGATGCGACTCGATCCGGAACTCATGAGCATGCCGACCTTCCGGACCATGATCGGGCACGCGGACTATCACATCACCGGCACGCTCAAGGACTGGGACATATTCGGCGAACTCGACCGGATTCGCGTCCCCACCCTCGTGCTGGGCGGGGAATTCGACGAATGCGTTCCCGCACACCTCGCCGACATCGCCGACCGCATACCGGACGCCGAACATGTGACCCAGCCCGGGGCGGCTCATATGGGATATCTGGAGGAACCACCTCTGCGCCGTGGCTATGTCGGATTGATCCGGGACTACATGGCACGCGTCGAAGCACGGACGCACCAGAGTCCGCCGGAAACCGCCTGACGACGGTTCAGCGCCTAACGATGGTTCAGCAGGGCCGTGGCGATGGTGACCTGGGCCGGTTCCAGGGTGGTCTTGCCGTCCTCGATGTCCCAGAGGGCGTTCTGGAGGACGCGGCCGAGGGTCCAGCCGGTGGCCCGCCGCCGGTCCAGGCCGAGGGCCTCGGTCAGCAGATCGAAGCGCCGCAGCACCGCGCGGGTGGGGTCGCCGGTGGCCAGGATCTCGTCCCAGCGGTTGTCCAGCGCCGGCAGGAGCTCGAAGCCGGGGTCGCCGGTGAGCGGTTCGGGGTCGATGGCCAGCCAGGGCTCGCGTTCACCGGCGAGGATGTTGTCGTAGTGGAGGTCCCAGTGCAGTAGCCGGTCGCCCGGTTCGTCGAGGAGTTCGGCCACGGCGGAGGCGCAGACGCGGACCAGCCGCTGTTCGGCCGGGTCGCGCAGGGCCGGTACGGCGTCGGGCGTCTGCTCGAGCATGGCGGTGGCGACGTCGGACAGCCGGCGCAGGCCGCCGGGGGCGGCTACCGAGGTGAGCCGGGCCAGGAGGTCGGCCAGGACGCGCATCGCGGCGGTGTCGTCGGGCAGTGCGGAGAGCGGACGGGTCGCGTCCAGCCGTTCCAGCAGCATGGTGCCGGTGTCCGGGTCGTGGTCGAGCAGGAGCACCACGCCGTTGCCGTTCCAGGTCCGCAGGCCCAGCGGAACGCCTTCGGTCTCCTCCCTGACCTGCTGGAGCCTCAGGGCAGCCGGGGTTCCGTCCGCGTCGGTCACCGGGAGGACGAGCGAGGCCATGCCATGGGCGGCGGGACCGGCCGGGCGCAGGTCCCAGCGGTCGAGGAAGTCCGCGGCCAGGCGGGGGAGCGCGGCGAGCCAGGCGCGGCCGGTGGCGTCGTGCTCGCCGAACGACGCGGCGAAGGCATCGGGGATGTCGATGCGGCGGATCGGTGGGGTCATCGGAGAGGTCTTCCTCGTCAGGGCGAGCGCAGGTAGTTGTAGACGGTGGCCCGTGAGACGCCGAGCAGTTCGGTGACCACCTGGACGGAGTGCTTCACCTGGAGGAAGCCGCTGGTCTTGAGGGTGCGGACGAGTTCCTTCTTGGCGGGGGTGCCCAGGCTGCGCGGGGTCTGGCCGCGGGCGGCGGCGAATTCCTCGATGACGGTGCGCAGCTCCGCGGCGGTGCGGGCGCGGAGCGTCTCGGTGAGCGGCTGCTGCTGCTCATCGGTGCGGACCAGGTTGTTGAGGCTGCGGGCGACGCTTCCGAAGAGGGAGACGTCCAGGTTGAGGCAGATGGCGGCGACGTACTGGCCCGCGCCGTTCTTGATGCCGATCGAGGTGCTCTTCGCCGGGCGGCCGTCCGGGAAGCGGTTGGCGTAGTTCTGGACGATGTCGGGGAAGCCGGGGTCCTGGATCCGGGCCAGCCCCAGCTCGGTGGTGGGCTGGCCCACCTCGCGGCCGGAGAGATTGCTCTCGATGGCGCGGATGGACTGGTCGGGGTTGCGCAGATCGTGCAGGACCACCTCGCACAGCCCGGGGAACATCCGGCCGATGGCGACCACGATCTTCTCGGCCTCGCGGAGCAGCAGCTCGTCCTCGGACGTTCCCGTCGTCTCCTGACGCTGCTTCTCGGCCATCCGATCGGTCATCCGAACAGCTCCGTCATCGTCGGGGTCGCCTTCAGACCCGACCCGGTCAGCAGCACCACCGTGGTCTCCCCGGGGCGGATCGCGCCCCGGGCCCGGAAGACCTCGATCGCCGCGGCGGCCGTCGCGCTGGTCGGCTCCGCGTACAGCCCCGTCGCGGCCAGCCGGCGGACCGCCGTGGCGATCGCGTCCTCCGGGATGGCCGCCATATCGCCGTCCGAGCGGCGGATGGCGCGCAGCACCTCGGGGAAGCGGACGGGCTCCCGGATGGCCGTGCCCTCGGCGATGGTCGGGGCGTGGTCGAACGGCACCGGGGCCTCCGTGCCCGCGCGGAACGCGGCGTGGAGCGGTGCGCAGTTAGCGGGCTGGGCCACGAGCAGCCGGGGGCGGCGGGTGATCTGGCCCGCGGCGAGCAGCTCGGAGAAGCCGAGGTCGCAGCCGAGCACGGTGCTGCCCGCGCCCGCCACGGTCACCACGGCGTCCGGTGCGGTGAAGCCCAGGTCCTCCCACAGCTCGTACGCCAGGGTCTTGGTGCCCTGGAGGAAGAAGGGGTGCCAGTTGTGGCTGGCGTAGTACGTATGGGCCGACTGGCGCAGCGCCTCCGCCGCCGTGGCGTCCCGGTCGCCGGGCACCAGCTCGACCTCGGCGCCGTACGCCCGGCTCTGGAGGATCTTCGCGGGGGAGGTGGTGGCGGGGGCGAGGATCCTGGCCCGGATGCCGGCCGCGGCGCAGTACGCCGAGACGGAGGCCCCGCCATTGCCGGAGCTGTCCTCGATGACCTCCCGTACGCCCCGCTGGGCGAGGAGCGAGATCATCACGCTGGTGCCGCGGTCCTTGAAGCTGCCGGTGGGGCTGAACCACTCCAGCTTGAAGAGAATCCGATCCGCCCCCCAGTCCTTCCCGACCAGCGGGGTGCACCCTTCACCCAGTGACACCGGGGCGTCGATGCGCACCGGGAGGGCCGCTCGGTAGCGCCAGAGTGACCGGGCCCCGGTGTCCACCTGCTCGCGGGTGATGCCGGGCAGCGCGGAGACGGTGAGGGGAGCCCCGTCCGCACCGCACCAGCGGGGATCGTCGATGGAGTAGGTGGCTCCGGAGCGCTCGTCGACGTAGTGGGGCTCGACTCGTTCGACTCGTTCAGCTCGTGGTTCAGCTCGCACCTTGGATATTTTGTTTAATTCTGCATGCCCAGTCAAGGGCGGGATGGGTGGCTCCAGCGGGTCGCGAGTGCGCTGCGAGAGCCGCTCAAGGGTGGGCGAATAGCCGTTCAAGCACCACCGCGACCCCGTCCTCTTCATGGGACGGCGCCACCTCATCGGCTATCGCCATCAGCTCCGGATGCGCGTTGCCCATCGCGACCCCGTATCCGGCCCAGCCCAGCAGCGGGATGTCATTGGGCATGTCGCCGAAGGCGATCGTCTCCGCGGGGGTGAACCCCATCCGGTCGGCGGCCAGTTGCAGCCCCACCGCCTTGTCCGTCCCGGCCGGGAGCACCTCGATCATGCCCTTCTCGGAGTGGGTCACCGCCACCTCGCCCGCGCCCACCCGCTCCGCGGCCTCGGCGACCAGCCCGTCCGCCACCGTCCGGTGGCGCATCAGCACCTTCTCGATCGGCGCCGCCCACAGCTCCTCCCGCTCGGCCAGCCCCCACTCCGGGCGCCTCCGGTCGGTGAAGTGAGCGGTGACGACGAAGCGGTTCTCGGGCGCCGCCGTCACCACGGCCAGCTCCAGCGGCCCCGCGCCCAGCGCCTCCTCCGTGCGCGCCACCACCGACCGGGCCAGCTCCCGGTCCAGCGACGCCGAGACCAGCAGCCGGTCCGCGGAGGCGTCGTACAACTGCGCGCCCTGTCCGCACACCGCGAGCCCCCGGTAGCCGATCGCGACCAGGAACTCCCGGCAGGACGCGGCCGGCCGCCCGGTGGCCACCAGATGCCGCGCCCCGGCGGCCCGGACGAGGGCGAGCGCCTCACGGGTGCGGGGCGAGACCGTCAGATCCTTGCGCAGCAGGGTGCCGTCGAGGTCGGTGGCCACCAGCGGGAAGCGGGGCCGCCCGGCGGTACGGGGCCGGGGGAGCAGCACGCCCGGCGCGACGGCGGCCCCGGTGCGGATGGAGGGGGGTACGGAAGCGTCAGCGGTATCGGCGGTGTGCACGGTGGCCGGTGGTCCCTTTCGTCACGCTCATCGTGCTCGTTCCGCGTCGATCAGCGCGACACATGGAGCCCCTGAACTCATGTCGACCCTTGACCTCATGTCGACCTTGCGGAACAGAGAATGGCGGCTCCGCCGGGGACGATCAAGCCGTGCAGATCACGGCCACCTGCTTCGGCAGCCGGTACGGCAGCGAGCCGTACCACGCGCACGACAGCACGAAACCGAAGGAGAGACAGACGACCCCGCCGACCGCGTCCATCCAGAAGTGGTTGGCGGTGGCGACGATCACCAGCAGCGTGGCCGAGGGGTAGAGCAGCCCCAGCACCTTCACCCACACCGGACGGGCCAGCGTGGCGATGGTCAGACCGCACCACAGCGACCAGCCGATGTGCATCGAGGGCATCGCCGCGTACTGGTTCGACATATCGGCGAGGTTTCCCGAGGCCATCGAGCCCCAGGTGTTGTGCGCCACCACGGTGTCGATGAAATGGCCGCCGCTCATCAGCCGGGGTGGGGCCAGCGGAAAGAAGTAGTAGCCGAGCAGGGCCACGCCCGTGGTCGCGAAGAGCGCCAGCCGGGTGGCGGCGTAGCGGCCCGGATGCCAGTGGTAGAGCCACACCAGCACGCCGAGGGTCACGATGAAGTGGAGCGTCGCGTAGTAGTAGTTCATGCCCACGATCAGCCAGCTCACCGAGTCGATCGCATGGTTGACGCCCCGCTCGAAGGCCAGGCCGAGCCGGTGCTCCCACTCCCAGATCCAGCCCGCGTTGCGCAGCGCCTCCGGCCGCTGCTCCGGGACGGCGTTGCGAATCAGCGAATACGTCCAGTAACTGACGGCGATGAGGACGATCTCGAACCAGAGCCGGGGCCTTCTGGGCGTACGCAACCGGTCCATCAGGGTGTGGTGCGGCGCCCGTGCCGCATCGGTGTCCGCGAGAGGTGCCGGGGTGGCCATTCGGCCCGCCGTCGTCCTGATAGTCGCTCCACCCATAGGGCAACAGTCTGCCAGACGTCGTCCACCCGCAGATCATCCGCGGCATCGGGTCTTGATTGCTTATGTCCCGGTCCGGGTGTCCCCTATGGGGCGTATGTGCATCTACGTCCCCCGGCCACTAGACCGCGCCCCCGGCCGCCCGGGCCCGCGCCTCCACCCCATGGGCCGACGCGGTGGAGCCGCGCACCACCAGTTCGGGGAGGAAGACGAACTCGCTGGGCGGGGCCGGAGTGCCGCCGATCTCCTCCAGCAGCGCCCGCACCGCCGCCTGCCCCATCGACTGCACCGGCTTACGGATCGTGGTCAGCGGCGGATCGGTGAAGGCGATCAGCGGGGAGTCGTCGAAGCCGACCACCGAGACGTTCTGCGGGACCCCCAGGCCCCGCTGCCGGGCCGCCCGGATGGCGCCCAGCGCCATCATGTCGCTCGCGCACACCACCGCCGTACAGCCCCTGTCGATCAGCGCGCTCGCCGCCGCCTGGCCGCCCTCCAGGGTGTACAGCGAATGCTGGATCAGTTGCTCGGACTCCTCCGGGGAGAGCCCCAGCCGGTCCCGCATCGCCTGCTGGAAGCCTTCGATCTTGCGCAGTACGGGAACGAATCGCTTCGGCCCGAGCGCGAGACCGATCCGGGTGTGCCCGAGCGAGACCAGATGGGTGACCGCCAGCCCCATCGCCGCCCGGTCGTCGGGGGAGATGAACGGCGCCCGCACCTTCGGCGAGAAGCCGTCCACCAGCACGAACGGCACACCTTGGCCGCGCAACTGGTCATAGCGCTGCATATCGGCCGAGGTGTCCGCGTGCAGCCCCGAGACGAAGATGATCCCGGCCACGCCCCGGTCCACCAGCATCTCGGTCAGCTCGTCCTCCGTCGAGCCGCCGGGAGTCTGGGTGGCCAGCACCGGGGTGTAGCCCTGCCGGGTGAGCGCCTGCCCGATGACCTGGGCCAGCGCGGGGAAGATCGGGTTCTCCAGCTCGGGGGTGATCAGTCCCACCAGCCCGGCGCTGCGCTGCCGCAGCCGCACGGGCCGTTCATAGCCGAGGACGTCCAGGGCGGCGAGGACGGACTCGCGGGTGGCCGTGGCCACCCCCGGCCTGCCGTTGAGGACGCGGCTGACGGTGGCTTCGCTGACCCCCGCCTGGGCTGCGATGTCAGCAAGCCGTGCGGTCATGGAGTGGGACTGTACCGGTCGCGTGTCAGATTGCCCACCACGCGCATGAATCAGGCGGAATGCGTACGGTTCCGGCCCCGTACGAAAGCGGCGCCGACGACAGCAGGGCACGCCCCGGGACCGGCAGTTCGACCTCCTCCGCGAGCGTGTTGAGCGTGCACACCAGGCCCGGCCGGGACAGTGCGAGCACCCCCGCCGGGGCCTCCAGCCAGCTCATCGGCCCGTCCCCCAGACCCGGCAGCTCACGGCGGAGCGCGAGCGCGCCGCGGTACAGCTCCAGCGTGGAGCCGGGGTCGCCGGTCTGCGCCTCCACCGACAGCCCGGACCAGCCGTCCGGCTGGGGCAGCCAGCTCCCACCGGGGCCGAAGCCGTAGCTCTCGCCGGAGCGGGTCCAGGGCAGCGGCACCCGGCAGCCGTCGCGAAAGCCGTCCTGACCGCTCTGGCCGTCCTGCCCGTCGGGGGAGGTGCGGAAGAAGGCCGGGTCCTGGCGCAGCTCGTCCGGCAGGTCGGTCACCTCGGGAAGGCCCAGCTCCTCGCCCTGGTAGAGATAGGACGAGCCGGGCAGCGCGAGGGTGAGCAGGGCCGCGGCACGGGCGCGGGCGAGCCCCTGCTCCGGGCCGCCGTCGGCTCCGTCGGCGTAACGGGTGGTGTGCCGGACCACGTCATGGTTGGAGAGCACCCAGGTGGTGGGGGCGCCGACGGAGCCGGTCGCGGCCAGCGACTCGTCGATCACCTCGCGCATCGCGGCCGCGTCCCACGGGCACTTGAGGAACTGGAAGTTGAACGCCTGATGCAGCTCGTCGGGGCGTACATAGAGGGCCAGCCGCTCGGCGGTGGGCGCCCATGCCTCGGCGACGCCGATCCGGTCACCGGGGTAGGAGTCCAGCAGCCGGCGCCAGGAGCGGTGGATCTCGTGCACCCCGTCCTGGTCGAAGAACGGCAGTACCTGGGAGCCGATCAGCTTGGCCTGTTCGGTACGGCCGATGTCGGGCAGCCCGGCGGCCTTGACCATGCCGTGCGCGACATCGATCCGGAAGCCGTCCACGCCCAGGTCCAGCCAGAAGCGCAGCACCGAGTCGAATTCGGCACGCACCTCGGGGGAGTCCCAGTTGAGGTCGGGCTGCTCGGGGGCGAAGAGATGCAGATACCACTCACCGGGGGTGCCGTCCGGATCGGTGGTACGGGTCCAGGCGGGGCCGCCGAAGACCGACTCCCAGTCGTTCGGCGGCAGTTCGCCGTGCGCGCCGCGGCCGGGGCGGAAGTGGTACCGGGTGCGGGCCGCGCCGCCGGGCCGGTCGGCGAGCGCCTCGCGGAACCATGGGTGCTGGTGGGAGCTGTGGTTCGGGACGATGTCCACGATCACCCGCAGCCCCAGCTCATGGGCGGTGCGCACCAGGTCGTCGGCGTCGCCGAGGGTGCCGAAGAGCGGGTCCACGGTGCGGTAGTCGGCCACGTCGTAGCCGCCGTCGGCCTGCGGGGAGGCGTAGAAGGGGGTCAGCCAGACGGCGTCCACACCCAGCCCGGCGAGGTGCGGCAGCCGCTCCCGCGCTCCGCGCAGATCGCCGATCCCGTCGCCGTCGCTGTCGGCGAAGGACCGTACGTACACCTGGTAGATGACGGCGTCGCGCCACCATCCGGGGCTCTCGGCCGGTCGCACCGGCTCGGTGGGAAGGGAGGTCGTGAGCTCCTGGGTCATGGCGGGAACGTAACAGCTCTGCAATGCCTTGCGGAAGAGCTTGCAGGGCGCGCTGATGCCCTTGAAGGGGGCTCCGGTCGTGCTGTGGGCGCATGTCAAGCGCCTGAAGGGGGGCGGAGCGGCTACCGCGGGGACACGCGGACGTAACGATGCCGAGCGCCTTGCAGAAATTTGCCGCAAGCTCTTTCGGCGGGCTTGCGGCCCTGTTACGTTCCTCCGCAACCCGGGGCCGCGACGGAGCGGCCGGCTTTGGAGGAGTTCAGCCTGTTCTTGCGAGGAACCCCAGGGCTTCAGCCCTGGGAGGAATCGCATCCTTGTGGTTGCGGCGCG
>NZ_JAHLEM010000226.1 GCF_018883605.1 Streptomyces niphimycinicus
GCCGTACCCGCGCCCGCAGCCCCCGCGCCACCCACGGCCGCACCGGCCCCCGCACCGCCCCCAACGCCCCGACCAGTGGTGACCCCGGTGACCCCGGTGTCGGACAAGGCATCGGACAAGGCATCGGATGAGGTGTCGGACCGGTCGCCGGAGGCCGATCCCGGTGCCGTCGCGGTCGTCGGACTCGGCCTGGCACTGCCCGGGGCCAACAACACCGCGGAATTCTGGGACCGGCTGCGGGAGGGCGTCCTGCTCTCCAGCGAGCCGTCCGCCTTCGACCTGAAGCACTTCTGGGCTCCCACCCGCGAGGAGACCGACGCCTTCTACGTCCGCGAGGCCGGGTACCTCCACGACTTCGTGCCGGACCCCGCCTCGATCGCCGAACCGGACGGGAACATAGGACACCCCGGCTGGCCGCGGACCACCCGCTGGCTGCGGCACTGCGCCGTCCAGGCGCTGGCGGGGGTGCGTCGGCGTCCGACGGACCGCTGGCTCACCGCGACCACCGGCATCCACGACCAGACCGGGCTCGGCCCCCAGGGCATCGTCCTCGGCGACGAGTACAAGCGCATGGTGCGCGAGGCGATCCCCGCCGACCGGGACGGCGACTGGCTGGCGGAGCTCGCCGACCACGCGATCAGCGCGCAGTACGGCGGTGACGGCGGCGACCCGCAGTCCTATCTGCCCGCGTCCGTCGTCCGCAACGCGTTGCGCGGGCTGATCCCCGGTGACACACAGCATCTGACCCTCGACGCGGCCTGTGCCAGCGGGCTGTTCGCCCTGGACGCGGCGGTCAAGGCGCTGCGCGAGGGCTCCTGCGACGTGGCGCTGGCGGGTGGCACCTCGGTGATCGAGCCGATCGGGTTCACCCTGTTCTGCCGGGCCCAGGGCATCTCGATGAGCGGCCGGGTACGGCCCTTCGACCAGGCCGCCGACGGGACTCTGATCGGCGAGGGCGCCGTCGCGCTCGTCCTGAAGCCGTACGCACGGGCCGTCGAGGACGGCGACCGGGTGCTCGGCGTCATCCGGGGCACCGGACTCGCCGCCGACGGGCGGGGCAAGGGCATCCACGCGCCGGCCACGCGCGGGCAGGAGCTGGCGATCGCCCGTGCCTGGGCCGACGCGGGCGTCGAGGCCGACGACGTGGACTGGGTCGTGGCGCACGGCACCGGAACGCCGGTCGGCGACGAGATCGAACTCCGCTCGTTGCTGTCCCGGCTCGGGCCGGGCGAACGGACGTGTCTGCTGACCTCGAACAAGCAGGTCTTCGGGCACACCGGGGTCCTGGCGGGCCTGGTCTCGGTCGCACACGCGCTGGTCGCCCTCGAACGCGGAGCGGTGCCCGGCCAGCCCGTGGTCACCGATCCGCATCCGCTGCTGGGCGACGGCGAGCGGCTGACCGTGCCGGTCAAGGACGCCCCGTGGCCGGCCGACGGGGCGCGACCGCGCGTCGTCGGGGTGTCGTCGTTCGGCCTCGGTGGGGCGGACGCGCACGTGGTCCTGTCCGACCACGCGCCACGGTCCGTCCCCGCGCGAAGGCAGGGCGTCGACGTACGCGACGACAGGGAGGACCTGGTCGTCGTGGGCTGGAACACCCACCTTCCCGGCATGGAGCCCGACCAGGTGCCCGCCTGGCTGCGCGGCGACGGGCCGCTCCCGGAGGCCGATTTCGGTACGCCGTACCCCCTGCCCTCCCCGCGTGATGTGCGCATCCCGCCGCTGACGATGCGGCACATGGACGCCGCCCATCTGATGGTGCTCCAGGCGCTCGGCCCGCTGCTGGAACAGCTCGGCGAGCCGGGCACGAGCCTGCGGCCCACCACGGCGATCGTGATCGGCTCGACCCTGCCGACCACGCACAACACCCAGGCGGCGCTGCGGGTGCACGCCGCCGAATGCGCCACCGCGTTCGACCTGCTGCCCGACCCGGCACAGGCCGAGGTGCTCAAGGAGTACCTCGCGAAGGGCATGGCGGAGGCCAAGGGGGTGATCCCCGGCGATCTGAACGAGGACGACTTCACCGGCGCCGTCTCCTGCATCCTGTCGGGCCGGGCCGCCAACTACTACGACTTCCAGGGCCTGGGGACCAGCGTCTACTCCCAGCGGGACTCCGCGCATACGGCCGTCGACCTGGCCCTGCGTCAACTCCGGCACCGGGCCTGCGACCTCGCCCTGATCGGCGCCGTGTGCCTGCGGCCGATCAGCGGCTGGGACCGGCACCTGGCCCACTTGGTGCCGGAGGGCCGGTCCATCGCGGAGGGCGCCGCGGTCCTGGCGGTCACCCGGCGCTCGACCGCGCTGGAGCACGGACTTCCCGTGCTCGGCACGCTCTCCGCCGAGGTCGCCGCCGCCGACCCCCGGCAGCCGGTCACGCCCTCGCACGCCCTTCCCGTGCTGGCCGGCACCGGACACACCTATCTCTCCCTGGACGCCCTGCTGACGGTTCTCAAAGCCGTCGTCACGGAGACGGACACCGTGGTCCGGCCCGCCGCCACCGGCTCGCCGCTGATCCGGTTCACCCCGCCCGCGGGCCCGCGGGACGCGCTCACCGGCTCGGAGCAGGCCGAACCCGTAGACGCCGACCCCGAACGCGCCGAATCGGAACGCACCGAATCCGCGCACGCCGGATCCACACACACCGACTCCGCGCACACCGGCTCCCCGAACGCGGTGTCCGCGCACGCCGACCCGGTCCCCGTCCAATCCGAGCAGGCCGCGTCGGAACCGGCCGGTGCCGAACACGCCGAAGAGTTCACCGGCCGCCGTCAGACCTTCCGGCTCGTGCCGACCGCCCCGCCACCGGCCGAGCCCGCCACGCCGTCGATCCCGCCGGGCACCGTCGTCATCACCGACGCCCCGGACCTCGCCGCCGCGGTCACCGGTCCGGACACCGCCGTCTGGTCACCCCGTCCGGGCGTCGCGGGCGCCGCCCATGTGGCGCCCGAGGACGGGCCCGGCGCGCTGACCGGCTTGCCGTTCGTCCCGCGCCACATTCGGGTGCTGTCCCGGCTGCCCGTGGACGACGACGGGTGCGAGGAGGCCGAGGCCGCCCGGCTGGAGGACCTCCAGGACCTCGCCTTCACCACGCTCCAGGCGGCGCTGCCCGCGCTGCGCTCCGGCGGCTCGCTCGCCGCGCTGCTGCTCGGTGCGGTGCCGGACGATCTGCCACCCCCGCTGAGCGGGCTGTTCACCGGTCTCGTCCGCTCGGTGCGGGCCGAGGTGCCGCAGTGCGGCGGACTGACCCTGATCAGCGACGCGGTCAACGCGGCGACCGCCCTGGACCAGTTGGCGCGGGCGGGCGCCGCCCAGGTGCCCACCCACACGCTGGCCTGCCGCGGGGACGACTGGCTCGCCCTGGCCGTGGCCGACGACCCCGTCTCCCCCTCCGACGGCGCCCCGCTGCCCTCCGGCGCGGTCGTGGTCGCCTTCGGCGGCGCCCGGGGGATCACTCCCGAGCTGCTGCACGCGGTGGCCCACGGAACCGACCGGCCGTATGTGTATGTCATCGGCCGCACCCCGCTGCCGGACACCGACGACTCGCTGCCGTCGCAGGCCGAGTTCATGGCCGCCGAGCGCCGACGGCGTCCCGACGCCTCCGTGCGCGAGCTGCGCGTCGCCTACGAGAAGGCCGAGGCGCGCCTGGAGGTGCGCCGTACGGTGCGCCGGCTGGCGGAGCTGTGCGGCCCCGACCGGGTCCACCACCGCGTATGCGACGTCCTCGACGCGGAACGCACCACCGCCGTCCTCGGCGAGATCCTCGACCGGCACGGACGGATCGACCTGCTCATCAACACCGTCCTCGACCTGCGCTCGCGCGCGCTGCACGCCAAGACCCTCACGGACTTCCGGGCCGTGCGGGCCACCAAGGCGACCGGCTACCGCAACCTGAAGCGGGCCCTGGCCGGACGTACGCCCCGGATCTGGTGCAACTTCAGCACCCTGGCGACGCTCGCCCCCGCGCCCGGCGACATCGACTACTGCGCCGTCAACGAGTACCTCGCGTACGCGAGCGCCAGGGCACAGCGGCACGGGCCGGCCGACCGTCATGAGATCGCGGTCCTGTGGAGCGGCTGGCGCGAAGTCGGCGTCGCCAGCAGCGTCACCATGCGGGAGACCCTCAAGCGCAACAAGATGGACGCCTACATCAGCACCGCGCAGGGACGCGCGCAGTTCCTGTCCGCGGTGACCCGGCCGCCCGCGGGCGGAGTGGCGTTCTTCATCCGGGAGGAGGAACGCGTCCTGCTGGCCCGGCGCGGCATCAGCACCCACGGCTCCCGCGTCGAGCCGCGCGCCGAGGCTCCGGACGCACCGGCTCCGGCCCCGCCGGATCCGGCGCTGACCACACCGCTGCTCGACGGCGTGCTGTACCGGGGCGACGACTGGGCCGTGTTCACCAAGACCTGGGATCCGGGCACCCTCGCCGAGCGGGACGGGCGATGGATGCGGCACCACCAGGTCAACGGTGAGTACACGCTCGCGGGCACGTTCACCCTGGAGGCGGCGGCCGCGGCGGCCGCCACCCTCTGCCCCGGACTGCGGGTCACCGGGTTCCGCGGTCTGGTCTGCCGGTCGTCGATCACGGTCCGGCTCGCCGGGCCGATGCGCACCGTCGCGGTGGAGGCCCGGGTCGTGAGCCGTACGGGCGGCCGCGCCGAGGTGGCCGTCCGGATCACGGCACACCGGCTCGGCAAGAACGGCAAGGTACTGCGCTTCAACGATCTGCTGTGCGAGACGCGGGTGCTGCTCGCGGACCGTTTCCCGGCGCTCGCCGGACCGCCCGACTTCTCGGGCCACGAACCCGAACCCGACTTCGCGATGCCGGTGTACTCCCCGGACCCGCCGATCTCGCTCACCGGACCGTTCGCCGGCACCGGTGACTACGCCCGGGGGCCGGACGGCAACAGCGCCAGGTTCCGTCTGGACCACGCCGCCTGGGCTCCGGTCCTGGACGGGATGACCGTACCGGCGATCCTGCTGGACGCGATGGTGCACCTGTTGCTGCTGCCGCCGCGCGGTGACCTGCCACCGCTGGTCGGGCCGATGGCCGGCCTCGACGAGGTCGACCTGGGCGGCCCTGGCGACGACTGCCGGCTCAGCGCGCTGCATCCGGTCATCCGGCTGCACTGCGACTTCGCCACCGGGGAGCTGACCGCGCTGACCGGTGACGGGCAGGTGCTGGCCCGGATATCCGGGGTCAGCGCACACGCCCTGGACCACAGCGGAGAACTCGTCCGGCCACGCGGCGACGCGCCACGACCGGTCCGTTCCTGACAGCCCGGGTCCTGACAGCCGATTCGTGACAGCCGAGGAGACAGCAGTGTTGTGGCAGGACATCACGATCGCCGGGACCGGTGGGTGGATACCGCCGATCCGGCAGAAACACGAGCCGTGGGACAAGCCGGTGGACAACGGACCGCCCTCCCTCGTCGCGCTCAACGGTTTCACCTCGGCCGCCGTCTCCACGGACAGCACGCCGTCGCAGATGGCCGCCCGCGCCGGTCTGAAGGCACTGCGCCACGCGGACGTCCCGGGCGCCGACCTGAGCCTGCTGGTGCACGCCAACTTCCAGGACGAGGACCACTACGCGCCCTCCGCCTATCTGCTGCGGGTGCTCGGCGGGCCGGACACCAACGCGATCGAACTGGGCGCCGCCAGCGACGGCGGGGGAGCCGCGCTGGTCACCGCCGCCGAACACCTCACCGCCAAACCGGCCGCGAAGGCCGCGCTGGTGACCGCCGGTGTCCGGTTCCGGCCCGAACGGTGGGGCCATGTCTCGGAGATGGGGCATCTGGCCGGAGACTCCGGCGCCGCCGCCGTCCTCACCCGGGGTACGGGCTTCGCGCGGCTGCTGGCGACCGACCAGGCCGCGCAGCCGCAACTGGAGGTGCTGACCCGGGCCCGGACGGCGGCCGACGGCAGCGGCCGGCCGCTCCTCGTCGAGGAGACCGGGTTCATGCCGTACATCGACGCGCTGCGGCAGTCCACGCGCCGCTGTGTCGAGACCGTCCTGGAGGAGACCGGTGTCCGGCCGGAGGGCATCGCGCGCGTGGTGCCCATCGCGATCGGGGCGGAGGTGCTCGACCTGCTGCTCGGCGGTGCGCCGCTGGGCCTGCGGGCCGCCGACACCAGTTGGACCTTCGGCCGGCACCTGGGCCACTGCGGACCGTGCGACGTCCTGCTCGCGCTCGACCGGCAGTTCCGCTCCGGCACGCTGCGGGCCGGAGAACGGGTCCTGGTCGTGAGTTTCGGGCTCGGCTTCCGCTGGACCACCGCCCTGCTGGAGATCACCCGCGATCCCGTCAGCGCGGCGCCGGCCGGCCACTCAACGAAGAAGTGAGGTTCTCCATGACAGACACGAGTACGGCCTCCGCCGGGTCGGTGCCGCTCGCCCCGCGGGCGTGGCCGCTGCTGGGCCACGCGCTGCCGCTGCTCCGTGATCCACTGGCGTTCATCATGTCGCTGTCCGGATACCGCGAGATGGTCCGCGTCCGGCTCGGCCCGAGTTCCGCCGTCATGATCTGCGATCCCGACCTGACCCGGCAGGTGTTCCTGAACGACCGGACCTTCGACAAGGGCGGCCCGATCTACGACCGGATCCGCGAGGTGATCGGCGACGGCCTGTCCACCTGTGCCTATCCGCTGCACCGGCGGCAGCGCCGGCTGTGCCAGCCCTCGTTCCACCCGACCCGCCTCGCCGGTTACGGCGCGGTGTTCGCGCGGGCGGCCACGGCCAAGGCGGGCTCCTGGCGGGACGGCGACGTCCTCGACGTCACCCAGGAGATGATGACGCTCACCACGCGGGCCACCATGGAGACGATGTTCAGCGGCGCGCTGCCGGCGGAGACCATGCAACGGTGCCTGGCCGACACCGCGGTGATCGTGAGTGCCTTCTTCCGCCGGATGATGACGCCGGCCCTGCTGCGGCGGCTGCCGACCCGGCAGAAGCGGCGCTACGACGACGCCCGCACCCGGCTGGCCGCCACCATCGCGGAGATCATCGCCGAGCGGCGGGCCGATCCGACCGACCACGCCGATCTGCTCTCCACGCTGGTCGCCGCGGTCGACGAGGAGAGCGAGGACGGCAGGCGACAGCTCAACGACGCCGAACTCGCCGACGAGGCCCTCACGTTCTTCCTCGGCGGCATGGAGACCACGGCCATCACCCTGGCCTGGGCGCTGCACCTGCTCGCCACGAACCCGGACGTCCAGCACCGTCTGAAGGCCGAGACCGACCGGGTCCTGGCGGGCGGGAAACTCGACCCCGCGCATCTGCCCTCGCTCGGCCTGGCCTCCCGCGTGGTGACCGAGACACTGCGGCTGTATCCGCCGGCCTGGATGATGACCCGTGTCGTCCGGGAGGACGCCGAACTGGGCGGCGTGCACTTCAAGGGCGGCAGCACCATCGTGCTCAGCCCCTACCTGCTGCACCGCCGGGCCGACCTCTACGACGAGCCCGACCGGTTCGACCCGGACCGCTGGCTCGACGGCCAGCCCGACCGGGCCACCTACATCCCGTTCGGCGCCGGTGCCCGTAAGTGCATCGGGGACCAGTTCGCCCTCACCGAGGCCATCCTGGCGCTGACCGCCATCGTCGACCGCTGGGAGCTGTCCCCGGTCGGCGACCAGCCGTTCCAGCCCAAGGTGGAGACCAGCCTGAGCTCACGCGGACTGCGCCTGCGGCTCACCGAGCGGCGGTCCTCCGGCGCCGGCGACGCGGAGCACGGCGCCGCCGCACCGCTGTCCGCCTCCGTCCAGCCGTCCACCCAGCCGGGCGCCGCCGCCTGCCCGGTGCAGCACGGGAAGTGATCCCATGAGGCCCCACCTCAAGCCCCTGGTGAAGCAGTTGCTCGGCTCCCGGGAGATCAGCCTGCACACCGCGGAGCCGGCCGACGCCCTGCACGCTCCCTCGCGGCCCTATCCGAACGGGTGGTTCTGCCTGGCCTTCAGCGACGAGCTGCGGGCCGGGTCCCTCACCACCCGGCGGCTCGCGGGCGCCGAGGTCGTCCTCTACCGGACGGCGGGGGGCGTACTGCGGGCGGTCCGGCCACAGTGCCCGCACCTCGGAGCCCATCTCGGCGTCGGCGGATCGGTCGAGGGGGAGGACATCGTCTGCCCCTTCCACCGGTTCGCGTTCGACCCGTCCGGTGCCTGTGTGCGCACGGGCTACGACCAGCCGCCGCCGAAGGCGTCGCTCACGCAGTACCCGGTGTGCGAGGCCAATGGCTCGGTCTATGTGTGGTGGCACGCCCTCGGCATGCCCCCGCAGTGGGACGTCCCGCTCTTCCCGATCGACGACCGGCAGCCGTTCAGCCACGGCACGTTCGACATCGCCGGTCATCCGCAGGACGTCATCGAGAACGCCTTCGACTGGGGGCATCTGCCGGCCCTGCACGGTCTGAAGGAGGTCGATATCGAGGGCCTGCCGGTGACGGGGGAACCGGTCAGCGTAGTCACCGCGACCGCCCGTAACACGATGATGCGCGGGTTCCACCAGTCCTACACGCTCACGGTGATCGGACTGGCCACCATCGCCGCGCGCACGGTCCTGCCCGCGGGCGCCGGAAGCCTTTACGTGATGCTCCACGCGACCCCGACCGCCCCGGGGCGGATGCAGGTCCGCTTCGGCACCAAGCTGGAGCTGAACGGACTCCCGGGAGTGCCGGACTGGCTGGGGCGTCCTGCGGTGCTGCCCCTGGCCCGGCTGCTCAGCGAAATCCTGCAACGGGTGGGCAGCGTCGACACCGGCGCGGACCTGCTGATGTGGCACCACCAGGAGCATGTCGCACGGCCCCGGCTCGCCAAGGGAGACGGTCCGATCGGCCGGTACCGGCAGTGGGCGCAGCAGTTCTACACGGAACCCGCGGGCGACCTGGTCCCACCGCGGCCCGAGCGCTCGGAGGCGAGCCGCTCGGAGGAGTGAGGGCCCCGGGGCGGACCGAAGGCGCTTCAACGAGTACGAGGGAGAAAAGGGCATGGCCATGTCATCGGACCGCGCGGTTCCGGAGCCCCTGGGCGACCCCGGCGACATCGAGACGGAACTACTGCGGTTTCTCGAACTGCGTACCGGGAAAACCTGGCTGGCCGACATGGACGTCTTCGGCTCCGGCGGGCTGTCCTCGCTCTTCGCCATGGAGCTGGTGGTGCACCTGGAGCGGACGTACGGCATCGCCGTACGCGGCGCGGATCTCCAGATGGACAACTTCAGGACCGCGCGCAGCATGGCCGCCCTGGTCGGCCGCCTCCGGCGACCGGGCGTGGGCGGCTCCGGCGCATAACGCCGTCGCCGGCACGCCCGTCGTGCGTTCAGGCGTCCATGGGCGGTAGCCCGGGCAGCAGCTTCTCCAGCGTGATGGGGAAGTCGCGCACACGCACACCGGTGGCGTTGAACACCGCGTTCGCCACCGCCGCACCGGACCCGCAGATGCCCAGCTCACCGATGCCCTTCGCGCCGAGGACATTGGCCTTGTCGTCGTATCCGTCCAGCACGACCGCCTCGACATCGGGGATGTCGGCGTTGACGGGCACCAGGTATTGCGCGAGGTCCCGGTTGACGAAGGCGCCGGAGCGTGGGTCGACGACGGCCTCTTCCTCGAGGGCGGCGCCGACGCCCCAGATCATGCCGCCGATAAGCTGCGAGCGGGCCGTCTTCGGGTTGAGCAGGCGGCCCACGGAGAACACGCCGAGCATCCGCCGCAGACGGATCTCGGCGGTGTCCGCGTCGACGCCCACTTCGGCGAAATGGGCCCCGTAGGTGTGGATCGAGTAGTTGGTGTAGTTGGGCTCATCGCCCATGAAGCGGGTCTCGCCCTCCGCCGCCACACCGCCCGGGTGGTTGCGTGCGACCAGCTCGCTCAGTGGCTCCGACGCGCCACCGATGCGGACGTCGCCGTCGGAGAACACGGCGTCCGCCGGATCCAGGCCCCGCAGTGCGGAGCGCGCGTCGTCGTGTGCCTCGGCCAGCAGTTTCTCGCGCAGCGTCGCGCACGCCCGGTGCACCGCGGTGCTGGAGTTCGCGGCGCCCCATGAGCCACCGGATCCCCAGCTCGTGGGGTTGTCGGAACGCCCGAGCTCAATGCGCACCCGGTCGGCCGGCAGGCCGAGCCCGTCGGCCGCGACCTGAGTCAGGATGGTGTACGTGCCCGTGCCGATGTCGGTCATGTCCGTCTGGACCACGGCGGTGCCGTCCGCCTCCAGCCGCACCCGCGCCGCGGCCGGCCCCTGGAGATGCACCCGGATGGCGACGGCCATCCCGTAGCCGATCAGCCACCGCCCCTCGCGTCTGCTCGAAGGAGTGGCGGGGCGGTGCTCCCAGCCGAACCGGCGCGCGCCTTCGCGCAGGCATTCGACCAGATGACGGTCGCTGTACGGCACGCCCCGTTCGGGATCGAGGGCGGGCTCGTTGCGGATCCGCAGCTCGACCGGGTCCATCCCGAGCGCATCGGCCAGCTCGTCCATCGCCGACTCGACCGCCAGCAGACCGGGCTCCTCGCCCGGCGCGCGGACGTCCGTCCCACGCGGCAGGTCGAGCGGTGTGAGCCGGTGACTGGTGAGCCGGTGGGGCGCGGCATAGAGGCTGCGGCTGGTGGCGGCGGTCTGCTCGGCGTACTCCACGTCCGGGTTGGTGTGCATGGTGACGTCATGGGCGATCGCGGCCAGCCGTCCGTCCCGCTCCGCGCCCAGTCGGACCCGCTGGCTCGATGTGGAGCGCATGCCGATGAGCTGGAAGATCTGCTGCCGGGTCATCGCGACCTTGACCGGGTGGTCCAGCTCGCGTGCGGCGAGCGCCGCCAGGATCGTCTCGGAGTGGATGCCCAGCTTGGATCCGAACCCGCCGCCGACGAAGGGGGAGAAGACGTGCACCCGTGCCGGGTCGATCCGCAGCGTGTTGGCGATCGATGCCTGCGCCGCGTCGACGATCTGGGAGCTGACGTAGACGATCAGGTCCTCGTCACGCGGTGCCACCAGGCACGCGTTCGGTTCGATGGGCATGGAGAACTCATACGGAGTCGTGTAGAGCTGGTCGATTTTGACCGCCGCGCCATCGAAACCGGCATCGAAATCGCCCACTGAGGTGTCGGTGGGCAGTCCGGCGTTGACGGTTTTCGGGACGTACGCCTCACCTTCGTGCTCGGCGAAGGCGAACCGCCCCCGCCCGCCCGCGTACTCCACCTCGATGAGCTCGGCCGCCGCCCGGGCCTGCTCGAAGGTCTCGGCGACGACCAGCGCCACCGGCTCGCCGTAGTAGTGGATGTCCGGGCCGGTCAGCACCGGCTGGGCGCGCCAGTATTCGAACGGAATGGACTCATCGCGGATGCCCTGCTCGGGGGCGTTGAGATGCGTCATCACCATGCGCACTCCCGGTGCGCGTTCGGCGTCCTCGGTTTCGATGCCGATGATGCGGCCCTTGCCGATGGTCGCGCCGACGATGCACCCGTAGAGCGGTTGGCCGGCCTCCCAGTGCTCGTAGGCGTAGGCGGCCCGGCCGGCGACCTTCAGCGGGCCGTCGACACGCTGCATGGCTTGCCCGATCATCTCGCCTCCTCAGCTCGCCCGGGCCGCTTGCGCCAGCGTGCGGCACAGGGTGCGCCTGGCCAGCTCGATCTTGAAGTCGTTGTCGCCCTGCCCGACCGCGTCGCGCATCGCCGCCTCGGCCGCGTCCCGATAGGTGGCCATCGTGGCCGGACGGCCCGTCAGCGCGCCCTCCGCCTCGATGGACCGCCACGGCTTGTGCGCCACTCCGCCGAACGCCACCCGCGCCTCCCGGATCGTTCCCTGATCGGCCGAGACGATGGCCGCCACCGACACCAGCGCGAACTCGTACGACGCCCGGTCGCGCACCTTGCGGTAGATCTGCCGGCCCGGCGGAGGCGAGGGCAGCGCCACGGCCGTGATCATCTCGGCGGGAGCAAGTACGGTCTCGATCTGCGGGGTGTCGCCCGGCAGCCGGTAGAAGTCCGTGATGGCGACGCGGCGCACCGAGCCGTCGGCCCCGAGCAGCTCGATCTCCGCGTCGAGCGCGGCCATCGCGACGGCCATGTCCGAGGGGTGGGTGGCGATGCAGGAGTCGCCGGCGCCGAGGATCGCGTGTATCCGGTTGAACCCGCCGATCGCCGCGCAGCCGGATCCGGGGTTCCGCTTGTTGCAGCCCGCGGCCGTGTCGTAGAAGTAGGGACAGCGCGTGCGCTGCAAAAGATTTCCCCCGGTGGACGCCTTGTTGCGCAACTGGCCCGAGGCGCCCGATACCAGCGCCTCCGACAGCACCGGATAGCGCGTGCGCACCCGGGAATCGGCGGCCACATCGGAATTCCGCGTCTGGGCGCCGATGCGCAGTCCGCCGTCCGGCAGCTCCTCGATGTCCCGCAGCGGAAGCCGGCTGATGTCCACCAGATGGCTCGGGTCCTCGATGTCGAGCTTCATCAGGTCGAGCAGATTGGTGCCGCCGCTGATGAACTTCGCGCCGGATCGCGCCACCGCGGTGACGGCGGCCTGTGTGTCCGTCGCCCGCTCATAGGTGAAGGACCTCATCCCGGGCCTCTCTCCGCGCTGTCGCGGATGGCCGCGACGATGTTCGGATAGGCGGCGCACCGGCAGATGTTGCCGCTCATCCGCTCGCGGATCTCGTCATCGGTCAAGGTGATCCGCGGCGCGGCCACCTCGGCCGTGGCGTGGCTGGGCCAGCCCGCCGCCACCTCGGCGAGCATGCCGACAGCCGAACAGATCTGGCCGGGAGTGCAGTAGCCGCATTGGAAGCCGTCACGCTCGAGGAAGGCCCGTTGTACGGGACCCAGATGGTCGGGATCGCCCAAGCCTTCGATCGTCACGATCTCGTCGTCCTCGTGCATGACGGCGAGCGTCAGACAGGAGTTGACCCGCCGGCCGTTGATCAGCACGGTGCACGCACCGCACTGGCCGTGGTCACACCCCTTCTTGGTCCCGCTCATGCGCAACTGCTCGCGCAGCGCGTCGAGCAGTGAGGTCCGCGGATCCACCTCGAGCCGCCGCACCTGATCGTTGACGTTCAACGTGATCGCCGAGAGGGGGGCCGGCTCGCCCTGGCTCCGCCTCATGGCGTCCGTATCCGAAGCGCTCATCACGGCCCGCCTTCCTCACTAGATGCGGAGGTCAACCCGGATGCGCGGCGCCCCTGCCGGTGCGCGACCCCGGGGCCCGTCGCCGCTGCCCGGGCACGCTCCCCTGCCCCCAGCGTCTCGCAAGAACGCGACCGTCGCACCGCGAGGGTTTCGTCACCGGCGGCTCGGCCGCCACCGGCTCCGCGGCCCGAGGGAAGTGACAGTGTGTGGCGCGCCTGTCGCCTATCGTGGTTGCGCGCGCGGCCGTCGAGCGGAGTCGGGGAGACTCGGCTGTTTCCTGTGGTGGCTGCGGGGATACAGTCCGGCCAAGGTCCGGATGGGTACCAGGGGAGGGGCTGGTGTGTTCGAGGTCGTGACGGTGAGTGCGCTCACCGCGTTCCTCACCGCGGTGGGGAATGGCGCCGCGGGGGAGATGGGCAAGCAGATGCTGCTGTCGACGGGCGCACTGGTGAGACGGACCCTGGGGCGGGAGACGCCGCTGCCGGCCACCCCGGAGGGATGGCAGGTGCTGGCGCGGGAGACGCATGCGCGCCTCAGCGGGGATCCGCGGCGCGGTGGTGAGTGGGCCATTCTGCTGCGGACCTTGCAGGATTCCGAGGTGGCGCTGCGCCCCGGTGCCGGACTGCCGCCCGCCACCCGCGACTTCACCGACCGCCAGGTCGTCTTGCGGCGGCTGAAGCGCGAGGCGACCCGCGCCGCGGCGGGGCGGCCACGCGTCGCGCTGTTATACGGGCCGCCCGGGATCGGAACCAGCGCGGTGGCTCTCCACTGGGGCGCCGACCAGATCGCGCAGTACCCCGACGGGCAGTTCTACGTCGACCTGCGCGACGCCGCCGGGGAGAGCGGACTGGAGCCGTCCGCCGTCGTGCTGCGCCTGCTGGGGCAGATGGGTGTCGAGCCCGAGGAGATCCCACCCGCGGAGTCGGCGCGGGTCGAGCTGTACCGGCGGCTGCTGGCCGGCCGCAGAGCGTTGGTAGTGATCGATCACGCCTCCTCGGCCGCGCAGGTCCGCGGCCTGGTCCCGGCCACCCCGGAGGTCTTCCTGCTGGTGGTCGCCTCCGGCCCGGCCTTCGCGCTGGAGGCGGAGCGCATCGCCGTACCGCCGCTGAGCGACCGGGACGCGGTGCGGATGCTGCGCAAGGTGGCAGGGCCGGAGAAGGTGGCGCTGGCCAAGTCCCGGATGCCGTCCCTGCTCGGCCACTGCGCGGGCAACGCCTTCGCCCTGAAGGCCGCCGCGATGAGCCTGCTGGCCGAGGAGCCGCCGCTGCCGGAGGACATGGCCGAGTCCACGGCACGTCATCCGGTGCACGGCATGGTGCGGAGCGCCTGCCGCCGCCTGCGGCCGGACACCGCGCGGCTCTGCCGGCTGACCGCTCTGGGCGGCTGGCCCGCGATCGACGCCCGGCTGGCGGGGGACACCGCGGCGGTCGGCCAGGAGGAAGCCGCGGGGATGCTCGCCGAGGCGGCGGACGCACAACTGGTGGAGGCCCTGGGCGACGGCCGGTACCGATTCCGGCCCGAGGTGCGTCGCGTTCTGGCGGACACCGCCGCCCTGGAACACGGGATCCCGGAGTGCTCCGCGGCGATGTCCCGGGCCCTGGAGGGGCTGCTGAACCGGGCGCTGCACGCCGCGCACGCGGCATTGCCGCAGAGCTGGCGGACCGAGCCGGCACCGGCGCACGGCACTGCGTACCGTGACGAGGCCGAGGGCATGGCGGCGCTGCTGGCCGAGACCGGAAACGTGGTCCGGGCGGTGTCCGTGGCGGAGGAGTACCAGCACATCGACACGGCGATGCGGATGGCCCGTGCGCTGTGGCCGGTGCAGCTCAAGGCCGGGTTCTGGGACGAGGTGCTGCCCGCCCTCCGGATCGCGGCCCGGTGCGCCGAGCGGCATCACGCGGATCCCCGCATGGCGGGTGCGCTCCACTTCCAACTGGGCCACTGCCTGGGCGAATTGAGGCGGTGGGACGAGGCGGACCGCGCGGTGCACACCGCCGTCGCGTGTGAACGCGCCGCGGGACACGTACGGGGCGAGGCGTCGTCCGTCGAGATGCTGGGCCTGCTGCATCTGAACCACTGGCGGTACGACGCGGCGTACGAGCGGTTCGTCGAGGCGGAGCACGTCTACCGGCGGATCGCTCCCGGCCAGGAGGGCGCGGAGGATCTGCCACGTGCCCTCGCCCTGGCCGAACGCCACCAGGGGCGTGCCCTGCGCGGTCTGGGCCGGCTGGCGGAATCCCGCGCCCGTCTGGAGACCGCGCGGGACTTCTTCGCGGCACGGGGAGAGGCGTACAACCAGGCCCGCGCGCTCACCGATCTCGCCGAGACGCTGCACGACGCCGGTGACGACGCCGAGGCGCTGACGAAGATCGCCGAGGCCGAGCGCCTGCTCAGCCCGGAGCGGGCGGCCCCGCATCTGGCGCATCTCGCCCGTCTGCGGCTGCGCTGCCAACCCCCGCGCTAGCGGGCATCACCGCCACCGGGTGCACGCCGCCGGCCGTGTGCACCCGGAGCGTCATCCCGCTGGGTGGCACGGTCCGGCCATCCGCCAGCCAGGCGTGCAGCGAGGAGGCGTACGCGGCCGGGTCGGCGTCCGCGCCCGGGCCCGCCTTGAGCTGGAACACGCCGTGATCGCGGCCGCGCACCGTGCACCGGTCCGGCCCGCTCACATACACGGCGAGCGCACAGTGCGGATGCCGGTCCAGCACCTCCGCGCTCCACTCCTCCGGGCCACCGAGGCGGGGGTCGTCCGGCTGCCCCTCGCGCACGATCACGTCGGCCAGGGCCAGGTCGCCGGGGTCGCGGGTGTCCTCGTGCACGGCGAGGTGTGTTTCGCCGGTCGCGTCGTAGGGGTGCCCCGTGGTGCGCTCGATATGGACCTCGGTTCCCCGCACATGGGTACGGACGTTCAGGGGAGCCGTGCGCCGTGGCGGATCGTACGGTGGCAGGGGCAGCGGCTCCAGCAGTGCGGGGGCCGCGGGCTCGGGGAGATCCATCAGGCAGTAGAAGAGCCGCCGCAGCAGCGTCGCCGAGGCGCCCGGGGCCGAGCTGGTGAACTCCGCCGGACCGGCGAGCGGCCGGTGCCACGCCAGCAGCTCCTCGAGCTGATCCCGTGGCGGGGCGTGCGGATCGAGCCGCGGCGCCTCCCGGACGAACGTGGCGAGTGGCGCCGCGGGATCCAGCCTGTCCTGTGTGGCGGACGCCAGCAGTACGGGGATGCCCAGCGCCGCGGCGTAGTAGGAGACCGCCCCGAAATCCCCCACGACGACATCCGCCGCCAGCAGGGCCTGCCGCCATGCGTGCACGGGGTCGATCAAGGTGAGACCGCTGCGGCGGGCCCGGTCCAGCCACACCCGGATCTGTCCCGGGCCGTGCCCGTACCAGATGTTCGGATGCAACACGGCCACCAGCCGGTAGTCGTCGGCCGGCAACTCGGCGGCGAGCCGGGGCAGCAGACTCGGCAGGACGTCATGGCCACCGCCGTTTCCGAACAAACCCTCCGGATTCCAGGTGGAGTTGAGCACCACGAGCCGCTGACCGCGCCGCACCCCCAGGGCGCGCCGGAACCGCTCACGGTAGTCACGGCCGGCCAGCAGGCGGTCGAAGCACGGGTCGCCCGCGAGGACGGCCGTCTCCTCGGCTTCGGGGCATACTCGCCGCAACCGCTCCAACTGCTCCGGATGGGACAGCACGAGGCCGTCCACGAAGGGTTCGCCGTTCGCGAGCAGCCACTCCGGTGACAGCCCGAACGTCGGCTCGCGGCCTCCGGCTTCCGTCACCAGCAGCTTCTTGGTGTATCCGACACCGTGGGACAGTACGGCTAACTTGCCGTGCAGCCGGTCGAGCCGACCACCGAAGCTCGCGGAAACCGCCAGGTCCACCGGTGTCGCCAGCGCCTGCTCCCAGGGCAGTACGGGCAGACCCAGCTCGGCGAACAGCTCGCGGATTCCCCCCTGGAAGGCGGATGACTCCGTCGACGTGGCCAGCAGTTGCACCCGAAAGTCGTCGTGGAACAGCGGCAGCACGTCCAGCAGCCGTCCGGCGGAGGTGACGTTGTGCACCACCAGCAGGACACGGCGAGGGGTGGCCCGGCTGGCCCAGCGATCGGAGCCCTCCCCGACCGGGACCCTTATCGCCAGGGGATCGGCTGCCCCCACTCGCCACCTCCTGCTGGTCACGCGATGTCCTCGGTATGCCGGATCACCCTAGCCAGGTGATCGGGCACACGGTGAGGCCCGGCCGCACCTGGTGTTCCACACCACCGGCACGGCAGTGAGCGCGAAGCAACCGTGACGCGCACGGTGGGCCGCGAACGCCACGCCGTGCCCGGCGCGCTTTCCGCCGTATCGTGGGAAGAGTCCACCGGGGACAGCGCCTCGCACAGGCCGTGCGGGGTGGCGGGCCCCGGGCAGGCGGCGCCCCGAAGGCGGAAAGGAGCGCATCGGAGATGGACCAGACGAACCCAGTCCCGAACCCCGAGCGCACTCCCGGACTACGGCCCAGCGTGGGCGTGCCCCCGGGGGAGACCCCACCGGCCGAAGACGGCCTCTCGGAAACGGGCCCCCAGGAGACCTACAACCCCACGAAAGGCTGGTCGAAGGGCCCCACGATCATCATTTGGGCCTTTGTGGTGCTGTTCGCGGCCTTCTGCGTCGCGTTCGCGATCGTCGTGCTGTAGGTGACCGTAGCTGACCGGGGCGAGCTGAGGTGTCCGCTCGCGACACCCCTGGCCGGGGCGGGGCCGGCGACGACAGGGACGGCCCGGATGCGCTGCGCTCCGATGCCACCACTCACGACGACCCGGACACCGCCGTGGCCGGGCCGCTGGTGGAGTCGGCCGACGGCGCGGGGGTGTGCCACTACCCCCGGGACGAGGGCGAGCTGTGGCAGTTGCCTGAGTACGTCGCGCATCGGTCGCACGCGGAGCTGTTCGCCGATCTGATGAGCTTCTGAGCGCCTGGCGGAAGGGCCGGTCCTCACTCCGCGCCCCGCTGTGATCCGGGCTGTCCCGCCTCCCCGGACTCCGGCTCGGGCGCCGTCGCCAGGGTGGTGCGGCCCGGCAGTACGAACAGCGCCACGGCCGCGCCGACCAGGGCCGCCGCCACCCCGACGCTCATCGTGACGGACTGGGCGTCGGTGAAGGCCGAACGCGCCGCCTCGGTCAGCGCCTCGCCATCCGGGCGGTCCCGGGCATGCGACAGGGTGGCGCCGAGCGAGGACATCGCGTCGTCGGGCAGACCGTCCGGCAGCTTGCCCCGGTAGACGGTGGCGAGCAAACTGCCCAGCCCGGCCACGCCCAGAGCGATGCCGAGTTGCTGGTGGGTGTCGTTGAGCGCGGAGCCCATACCGGCCCGTTCGGGCGGCACCGCCCCCAGCACCGTGCTGGTGGCCGAGGGCCCCGCGATCCCCGATCCGATACCGGCCAGCGCCAGCCCGACGGACACCGTCGCATAGCTGCCCTCCTCGGAGAGCGAGGCCAGCGTCACGAATCCGGCGGCGGTGACGGTGAATCCGGCGACGATGCAGGCCCGCGGCCCGAACCTGGCCGCGGCCCGGCCGCCCACGGTCGACCCCGCCACGACCCCAGCCGCCAGCGCCACCGCGGCCAGACCGGTCTCGAACGCGCTGTAGCCCAGTACCAGTTGCAGATACTGGCTCAGCACGAAGAGGGTGCTGCCGGTGGCGATCGTCATCACCGCCACCGCGAAGCCGGCCCCGGAGAACCGCCGGTCGCGGTAGAGCCGCAGATCGACCATCGGCGTCGCGGAGCGGTGCTGCCGTACGCCGAAGCCGATCAGCGCCATCAGCGCCACCGCCGCCCCGCCCAGCACCGCGGGCGCGGTGTATCCGTACGCCGGGGCTTCGATCAGGGCCCACACCAGGCCGGTCATGCCCGCGGTGACCAGAACCGTGCCGAACGGATCCAGCCCGCAGCCATCGGGCGCCCGTGTCCGGGGCACCAGCCGTACGACCCCGAACAGGGCCACCGACACCACGGGGATGTTGATCAGGAAGACCCCCGCCCAGCTCCACATGTCCACCAGGGCGCCACCGAGCAGCGGCCCCGCGGCCATGCCGACGGAGGCGACCGCGCTCCACACCGCGAAGGCCCGCGGGCGCTCCTGTTCGGGGAAGACCAGGACGAGAACCGCCAGCGTCGCGGGCATCACCAGCGCCGCGCCCACGCCCATGAGCGCCCGCATCGCGATCAGCCACCACACCGACGGGGCTGCCGCGGCCAGACCCGACGCCGCCCCGAAGACCAGCAGCCCCAGCACGAGGGTGCGCCGCCTGCCGTAGCGGTCGGAGAGGACACCCGCGGTGATGAGGAGCCCGGCGAAGACCACGACATAGGCGTCGATCACCGCCTGGAGCTGGTCCGTCGAGGCGTCGAATGCGTCGCCGATGGCGGGCACCGCGACATGCAGGACGGTGTTGTCGATGACGATCACGAGCAGGGCGGCGCATAAGGCCACCAGGATCGCCCACCGGCGCGGATGGCCTTCTTCGTCCCTCATGTTCCTCCCTCGCTCCACTTCTCCATCGCTGTTGGAATCTATCCAACACTGTAGGATTGATGGAACGGTGACGGCAACGGGGTAGGCTGCGGCCTCGTGAGTGTGAAGCCGAACGGGACCAAGGGAACGAGCGGGAACAAGGGAAAGGCGGCGCCGGACAACGCGCCGGGAGCGGTGTGGTTCCGCGCCGAGAAGGCGTCCCGCCCACGTCCTCAGCTTTCACATGAGCGGATCGTCGCCACCGCCGTCGAGCTGCTGGACCGCGACGGCGTGCAGAAGCTGAGCATGCGCCGGCTCGCCGAGCGGCTCGGCGCCCACGCGACCAGCCTCTACTGGCATGTGGCCACCAAGGACGACGTCCTCGACCTGGCCCTCGACGCCGTCTTCGCCGAACTCGACCTCCCCGAGAAGCACAGTGCCTCTTGGCAGGAGGACACCGAGGCGTTCATGACCGGCCTGCGTTCCGCCCTGCTGCGCCACCCGTGGGCCGCGGCCCTGGCCAACTCCCGCCCCCTCATGGGGCCCAACGCCCTGCGCGCCTCGGAGTTCGCCTACACCGCGCTCACCACGGGCGGTTTCGAAGGGGTCCACCTGTCGTCCGCCGCGGCCACCATCACCCACTATGTAATCGGCTCCGCCTCCTCCGAAGCGGTGTGGCAGCAGCGCTCCGACGAGGCGGCGACCCGCTCGGCCGTGGACGCCCACATCCGCGCCCACATCGACGAATACCCCACCCTCGCCGGTCACTTCCCCCTTCTGGAGGAGGACGACTGGGACTCCCACTTCCACCGCGGCATGCGCCTGCTGCTGGCCGGTCTCACGTCCCCCGACGCTCACGCGTAGGCGGCTCGACGCCCCAGGACAGCCCACACACCGACGCGCCAACGAAAGGAGCGGTCATGACCGCCCCGGCCCCGACGCTGATCGAGGCGGCCCGGCGCCTCGCCGACGAGGTGTTGGCGCCCGGCGCCGAGTCCGCCGACCGCGAGGGCGTGTCCCCGGCCACGATCGCCGAGGTCAAGAGGTCCGGGGTGCTCGGGGTGGGCGGCCCGGTGGCATACGGCGGGGCGCAGGTGGCGGACGCGGTTGCCCGGGAGGTCGCCGAAATCCTGGCCGGGGCCTGCTGTTCCACCTACTTCGTGCAGGCCCAGCACCACAGCCCGGTCAGGATGCTCGCCGCGGGCGACTCCCCGGCGCGCGAGCGGCTGCTGCGACCGCTGTGCGACGGCACGCTGCTGTCCGGTATCGCCTTCTCCCATCTGCGGGCCTTTCCCCGCAAGCCGGTGCGGGTCACCCGGGTCCCGGGCGGCAGGCGCTTCGACGGCCGGGTGCCGTGGTACACCGGCTGGGGCCTGAACGATGTGATGCTGCTCGCCGGGGTCACCGACGACGGTGAGGCGCTGTTCGCCTTCGCGGACGCTCGTGAGCAGCCCGGTCTGCGGCCCACACCGCAGCTCCAACTGGCCGCGCTGACCGGCACCCGCACGGTCGGCCTGGAGCTGGACGGCCTGGTGGTGCCCGAGGAGGACGTGGTCTGGAGCCGTCCCTACGAGGAGTGGGCCATCGCGGACCGGCCGAAGAACACCAACCCCAACCCGGCCGTGTTCGGCGTGGCGGGCGCGGCCCTGGAACTGCTGGAGGCCGCCGGGGACGCGGAGGCGAAGGAGACGGCGCAGGTGCTGGGCGAGCGGCTGCGTGAGGTGCGCCGGGAGGCGTACGCGCTGGTGGACGAGGTACCGGCGGGCGAGCGACTGGCGGACCGGCTCGCGGTGAAGACCCGGGCCTACGATGTGCTGCGCGCCGCCACCACCGCCGCCATCGTCGCGGGCGGCGGCCGGGCCTTCGGCCTCGGCAGCCCCGCGCAGCGGCTGGCCCGGGAGGGCCTGTTCCTGGTGGTGCAGGGCCAGACCGCCGACGTCCGCAGCGCCCACCTGCGGGCATTGCGTGGGTGACCCGCCGTCGCGGTCCCTGATGTGATCGGTGCGCCCATAATCGGCCCGCCCCACGGTGAGCCCGCCCGAGGCCCGGTCGAGGAGCGTCGTCACCCCGCCGAACGCCGGCGCGAGACACACCGCCCACCGCCCGTCCGCACGTGGACGGCCACTGCGGGGCGTCCGTCAACGGGGCTTTGGCGCTCCGCCGGTGCCTCCGCCGGTGTCTGCGCCGGTGCCTCCGCTGGTGTCTGCGTCGGTGTCTCCGCCTGTGTGAAGGTGGCCGGACCCGACGCAGCCGGTCCGGCCACCCCCTTTCACCCGGTGAGCTCCTTGCGGATGCGGTTCAGCATGAAGGCGGAGGACTCCCGGGCCCGTTCCTCCCAGGCGAAGACACAGGCGGTGGCCACGCCGTCGAAGTTCAGCTCGCGGAGGGTGCCGAAGAAGGTGTCCCAGTCGACTTCGCCCTGGCCGATGTCCAGGTGCTGGTGGATACGGGCGGGCGTGCCGGGCGGGTTGAGGATGTAGCGCAGGCCGGAGGAGCCCTTGTGGTTGAAGGAGTCCGCGATGTGCACATGCTGGAGCTTGTCGCCCGCATAGCGCATCATCCCCGCGATGTCCGCCGTCGGCTCGGCACCGGAGAGGTGGAAGGTGTGCGGAGCGCAGTAGAGGTAGTTCACCCAGGGCTTGTTGATGGCGCGGACCAGGTCGACGGCGGGGGTGTTCTCCTCGCAGAAGTCGTCCGGGTGGGCCTCGAGGTTGAGGGCGATGCCCTCGCGTTCGAAGAGCGGCAGCAGTTCCTCCAGCGAGCGCCAGAACGCGGCCTCGCTCTCGGCGGCGCGCTCCGGACGGCCGTTGAACTCCGAGTTCATCAGCGGGCATTCGAGGTCCGCGGTGATCTCGATCATCCGCTTCCAGTAGCGGACGGCGGTCTGCCGCTCGGTCTCGTCGGGTGAGGACCACTTGTACAACGGCAGTACGGAGGAGAGCTGGACACCATGCGTGCGCAGGGCCCGCTTCAGCGCCGCGACGCGCTCGTCGTCCGCCCGGGGGTGGAGGAAGAACGGCATGAAGTCGTCGCGCGGGGACAACTCGATATGGCTGTAGCCGAGCTCGGCGACCGTGCGCACCATCTCGTCGAGCGGCAGTGCGCGGAGCATGTACGGGTCGAGTGCGATCTTCACGAGGTGGCTCCGTAGAAGACGGGTCGGGGTTTCATGTCGACGGTGATGAGTCGGCCGCCCGACTCCAGGGACTGGACGGCGGCGTCGGTGATGACGGTGGCGGCGTAGCCGTCCCAGGAGCACGGGCCGGTGGGCTCGGCGCCCGTCGCGACGGAGGCGACCCACTCGCCGAACTCGGTGTCGAAGGCACCGCCGAACCGGCCCTTCCAGTCCTGCAACACGGCGGTGCCGTGCCACCCGGCGGTACGGATGCCGACGTTCGGCCTCCACGATGCGCAGACAGTCCTCGGCGGTGGTGGCGAGCGGCCTCTCGCAAGAACACCGGCTTGCCCACCGCGATGGCGTTCAGCACGTGCTCCGCGTGAGTGGGGCCCCACGAGGTGACGAGGACGGCGTCCACGTCGGGGGAGTGGATCAGGTCGCTGCCGGTGGGCAGCGCGGTGGCGCCGACGCGGGTGGCCACCTCGGTGGCGCGGGCCTGGTCGATGTCGGTCACGGCGGTGACACCTATATGTGCGGTCATGGTGGATTTCTTCAGGAGCGGATTCAGGAGCGGATTCAGGAGCGGATTCAGGCGCGGATTCAGGAGCGGATTCAGGCGCGGATTCAGGAGCGGATTCAGGCGCGGATTCAGGAGCGGATTCAGGCGCGGATTCAGGAGCGGATTCAGGAGCGGATGAAGGAGCGTGGCCGGTGTGGGGCCCGTGTCGCGTCGTCCCTGACGTCCATGGCCGCCTCCTGCCGGTTCGAGGGGAGGGGAACGGGTGCCTAGAGCGCGCTACTAGCGCGCTCTAGGCGAGTACGATGGCCCCTGTCCGAATGTCATGTCAATAGCTTGTTGCCGGGGGGTTTCACGACTGCCCGTAAGGTGGGCGGCATCGGAGGGTGGTCACAGGTGGATGGATCGGGCAAGCAGCGGCCCACCATGGCGGACGTCGCGGAGCGGGCGGGCGTGTCCCGGGCACTCGTATCGATCGTCTTCCGCGATCAGCCGGGAGCGAGCCCGCAGACCCGCGACCGAGTGCTGCGCGTCGCCGACGAGATCGGCTACCGGCCCGACAGCGCGGCCCGCCTGCTGGCCCGCGGCCGCAGCCGCACGCTCGGCGTGATGTTCACCGTTCACCAGCCCTTCCACGCCGACCTCGTCGAGGGCATCTACCCCGAGGCCGAGCGGCTCGGCTACGACGTCCTGCTCTCCGCGACCGCTCAGGGGCGCGGCGAGGCCAAGGCCATAGAGGCGCTGCTCGGCCACCGCTGCGAGGCGGTGATCCTGCTCGGCCCCGGCGCGCAGCCCAAGGACATCGACGCGCTGGGACACCGCACGGTCACCGTCTCCGTCGGCCGCCGGGTCCCCCACGCCCGAGTCGACAGCGTGCACACGGCCGAGGGCAAGGGCGTACGGCAGGCCATGGAGCACCTCGTCGAACTGGGCCACCGCAGGATCGTGCACATCGACGGCGGCCGCGGACCGGGCTCGGCCGAACGCCGCCGCGCCTACCGTGCGGCGATGCGCCGTCACGGCCTGGAGCCGGAGCTGCGGGTGATCCCCGGCGACCACACCGAGCAGTCCGGTATGGAGACGGGGCGGCTGCTGCTGGACGAGCGTGACCACGGCCGGCCCCTGCCGACGGCGGTCCTCGCGGGCAACGACCGTTGTGCGATGGGGCTGTTGATGACGCTGACCCAGGCGGGCGTAGGCGTCCCGCGCGACCTGTCCGTCGTGGGCTACGACGACAGCCACCTCTCCCATCTGATGCCGATCGGCCTGACCACGGTCCGCCAGGACGCGGTGCTCATGGCCGAGTACGCGGTGCGGTTCGCCGTGGAGCGGCTGGAGGGCACGGCGCCGGAGCCACGGGAGGCGGTGCTGGACCCGAAGCTGACGGTACGGGGCACCAGCGGACCGCCCCCGGAGGGCGTCGGCGGGGGAAATCGGTGACCGCGTTACGCATTCGCCGATGCCCATGCCAATTTCCGGAAAGCCGCGAGTAAGCATGCAATGCGGCCACACAGAGATATTTCGCGTGACGCTATCGGCAGCCGGAATGGATGAACGCGATCCCGGCTAGCCGAAGTCGGCGATCAGCTCGTGGAACAGATCGTGCACGGCGTGCGCGGGCTCCGACAGCGGCTGATGGTCGGAGGTGCAGAGGGACAGCTTGACCTGGATGGCCGGATCGACGATCCGCCGTACCTCCAGGTTCCGCACATCGAGGATGGCGCGCGCCGCCGACCAGGGCGGCACCGTCGCCCCGAGGTCGGCGCCGATGGCGCTGACCAGGGTCAGGACCGATTCGAGCTCACCGATCACCCGGGGCTGGAGCGACGCCTGCTGGAACGCGGCATCATCTGCGGCCACCTCGGTGACCGCATGGGCCGACAGCGGATGCTCGTCTTCGTCATCATGCTGATCAGCGTGGCGACGGCGGCGATCGGCCTGCTGCCGACGTACCTTCCTCGCGGAGCACGCCCCCGAGGGCAGACGCGGCCTCTACACCAGCTACGCCCAGATCGCCTCCTTCCTCTCCCTGCTGACCGGAACGCTGATCGCGGCGGGCATGACCAGCGGCCTCGGGGCGGACGCCATGGAGTCCTACGGCTGGCGCATACCGTTCCTGCTGGCCATTCCGCTGGGCATCGCCGGGCTCTACATCCGCAGGCGCATCAGCGACACGCCGAACTTCACCCGGCTGCGGGAGGAGGGCGGCCTGTCCAGGACAAACTGATCGATGACACCCCCGGGCTGTCCTGCACCCCGCCGAGCGGTGGCTTCTACGCCTTCGTCAACTGCACCGGTCGGCCTACGGCCCCGCCTTCACCGTGCGCTGCGCGCCACGGGACAACATCATGCTCCAGGTCGCCATCGCCCATGCCCGCCCCGGCGATGCCATCGTGGTCTCCGCGGGAGCGTACGCCGAGGCCGGTTCCTTCGGCGATGTGCTGGCCAACGCGTGGCGCGGACGCCGATGGCGTCGTCGTGGTGCGCCGCGAGGACGTGGCGGACGTCATCCGCAGGTCTCAGGCGCGCGTCGAGGCGGAAGACGCGTATATCGCCGACTACCGCGCCGGAAAGAGCGTGATCGAGGTCAGCCGGCTGGCCGAGGTGCTGAAGGCCAAGGGGCTCGTCATCGACGGGTAGTGGCGGACGGCCCGGGGGTGCTTACAGCTTTTCGAAGGGGTCGTGTGCGGCGAGCAGCTTGTCCACCCGCGCCTGGTCGACCCGGCTGACGATCTGCCCGGCCTCCTGCCGGTCCCGGATCACCTTGGCCAGGGTGAAGGCGGACGTCACCAGGTAGAGCACGGAGATGGCCAGGAAGCCGCGCACCCAGGCGTCGGCGCTCAACTGGAAGATTCCGACGGCGGTGGCGGCCATGGCGACGGCGAAGGAGGCGACCGCCTGGCCGTAGAACGCGGCCGTGCTCTGCTGCTTGACCGGTGTCTCACTCATGCGGACAAGAATCGGCGGATGCGGCGGTCCCCGCATCTGTCCGGATACTCAGAAGGTACTCAGAAATCGGGCGTTGTCGCCCTCGTTCACCGCGCCGCTGCTTCACTGCCGGGCTTGCCAAGCGGAACGCTGCTCCGTATCGTTACCGGAGCGGGGTTCCGTTTGCCTGTGTTGGCAGAGCGGGGACCCGGCGACCACCTCACGCATGGCCACCACGCTTCCGTGTCCTTCCGGAAGCCGGTCGGCCACAAGCTGTTCCGCTTGAACCTCGGCAGCGCGCCTCAGCCGCCGCTGCCGGTGCCGAAAGGACCGACGGCTCCATGTCACACACACCCCCGACCCGTTTCGGGATCATGACCGCCCCCATGCAGGTCGACTACCACGACATCCTGCGGGTCTGGCGCGAGGCGGACACCATCCCGGAGATCGAGCACGCGTGGCTCTTCGACCACCTCATGCCGATCGGCGGCGACCCGGACGGACCGGCCCACGAGGGCTGGACGCTGCTCTCGGCCCTCGCCGCCCACACCCGTCGACTCCGGTTCGGCCTGCTGGTGACCAGCAACCGGTTCCGGCCGCCCGCGATGCTGGCCAAGATCGCCACGACCGTCGACATCGTCTCCGACGGCCGGCTGGAGTTCGGCATCGGCGTCGGCTCACGCCCCGGCCACCCTCTGGCCCGGCGTGAATACGCGGCACACGGCCTGCCCTTCCACGACACCGCGCACGCCGTGGGCAGCCTCGCCGAAGCCTGCACGGTGATCCGGCGGCTATGGACCGAGGAGAAGCCGTTCGACTTCCACGGCACCTATCACCAGCTCACCGGAGCGTTCGGCAACCCCAAGCCCGTCCAGCGCCCCCATCCGCCGATCACCATCGGCGGACGCTCGTCCGCGACACTGCGCGTGGTGGCCGAGCACGCTGAGGTATGGAACATGCCCGGCGGTGAGATCGCCGACGCCATCAACCGCAGCGCACTGCTGGACCGCTACTGCGCCGAGATCGGCCGCGACCCCGCCGCGATCACCCGCTCGATCGTCCTGTCCGTCTCCTACGACCGGCCCGGCGTCACCCGGGCCGCGATCGCGGAGGCCGTCGACGCCGGTTTCTCGCATATCGTGCTCGGGCTGGCGGCGCCCTACCCCGCCGATGTCGCGCGGTGGGTCGCCGACGAGCTCATCAGCGCGTCGGCCTAGCGGTTCTCGGCCGGCACCGTCCGGACCCGGGTGAGCGCGGCGACCGCCTCCCGCGGATCGTCCGCGTGAAACCGGAGCGTATGGGCGAAGCCCTCCGCGCCCAGCGGTCGCACGTACTTCACCGGTTCCGTCAGCTCCACCGTCACCGTGGTCTGGCTGCCCACCGCGAGGTCGAGCACCCCGTCCGGGCTCACCCGCAGCAGCCGTCCGTCGGGGTAGCGACGGTCGACCCGGGCGGTGGCGATGGCGGCGGCCGGAACCCGCAGGTCGAACAGCGCGCCGTACCGTATGCGCAGCGAGCCGTCCGGCCCCACGACGTGCGGCCGGACCACGCAGGCCGCGTGCAGGCCGAGGACCAGCACCACCCCGTACACATCGACGACGAGCAGGACCGCGTGCACGACCGGCCACGGGATCACCATCGCCAGCGCCACCGTCTCGACGACCGAGACGAAGACCATCGCATACATCATGGCCGTCTGGGGTCCGGTGTAGGCGAAGGCCGGCGCACCCTCGGGGATCTGGTGGCGGCGGCGCAGCACCCACAGGGCGAGGCTGTGCAGGGCCCGGATCTCGTGTGCGAGGAGTCGGCGCACGACCAGCGGGACCAGGGCGTGCAGTGCGCCTCTCACCCGCGCCGCCGCTCGTGCGATCGGAGAACTCATGACGCGCTCCTGGCGCGCAGCCGGGCGGTCATCCGCTCCATCACCCGGCGCACCACCTCGGCCTGGGCGGGCGAGTAGTCGGCGAGAAGCGCCTGCTCGAAGCCGGCCGCCGTCGGGCCGTCCTCCGGGATGGCCGCCAGGAGCTCGTCCGGTACGGCGGCGACGAGGTCGTCGGTCAGCGCCGCCACCCGCGGATCGTCCGCCTCGGCCCCGTCCAGTTCGTCCAGCCGCTCGTACAGGGGGAGTATGGCGGGGTCCTCGGTCAGCGGCCGCAGCGCCGCGTACACCGCGTCCCCGCCGACGATCCCGTCCATCAGGATCAGATGCTCGCGGTCCTTGGCGGCGGCCGGCGAGGCGGTGGCGGGCGCGCCCTTCAGGAGCTCGATGAGCGCGGGGGAGAGCGGCGCGTCCGGCGTGAGCGGGCCCTCCAGAACGGCCTTGAGGACCCTGCGGCGCTGCTGGATCTCGTGTTCCTGGCGTGCGAGGTCCGCGTCCAACTCGCCCAGCACCTCGGCCAGTTCGCGCCCGGCGTCGTCCGCGAGGACATCCCGCACCTCGTCCAGGGCGAGCCCGAGCTCGGTCAGCCGCCGGATCCGGGCCAGCAGGATGGCGTCCCTGAGGCTGTAGACACGGTATCCATTGGCCAGCCGCTGGGGCTCGGGCAGCAGGCCGATGTGGTGGTAATGCCGCACGGTCCGGGAGGTGACTCCAACCAGCGCGGCGATTTCTCCGATGCGCATAGTGCCAGTAGAAACCCTGCCGCTGCGTCAAGGTCAAGCGGGCACCGCCGTAGCAGGGCCGACGCGGTCGAGGCTGCGCCAGGCCCTGGCGGCGCTGGTGCATCCCATGGTCGCTCTCGCACGGTGGGCGGGGCGGGGCCGTGGCTCTCGTCCGGCCGTCCGGCGGGACCCGTGTAGGGGGCAACGGCACGGTAGCGTAAGGAGGTCCAAATGCGGCCAGGTGCGGCCAGGTGCGGTGAGAGCGCACATCCGTGGGAAACAGCGAGGGAGCGTTATGCGGCACGAGATCAGCCCCGAGCCGATACTTCAGGTCGGGCTCGGCTTCATGGCGTCGAAGGCACTGCTCACCGCGGTGGAGCTGGATCTGTTCTCGCGGCTCGCCGAGGGCCCCCGCACGGGCGGTGACCTGGCCGAGGCGCTCGGGCTGCATCCGCGAGGCGCCGCCGACTTCCTCGACGCGCTGGTCGCCCTCGGATTCCTGGAGCGATCCGAGGACGTGTACCGCAACAGCCCGTCCGCGGACACCTACCTCGACCGGAGGAAGGCCACCTATGTGGGCGGCATCCTGGAGATGGCCAACAGCCGGTTGTATCCCTTCTGGGGCTCGCTCACCGAGGCGCTGAGAACAGGCGAACCGCAGAACGAGCACAAGCACGGCGGCGACGTATTCGACGCCATCTACCGGGACGAGGAGGGCCTCGAGGGATTCCTGCACGGAATGACCGGGCTCAGTATGGGCAAGGCCCTGGTGATAGCCGAGCGGTTCCCCTGGGCCGACTACCGGACGGTGCTGGACGTCGGGGGAGCGGTGGGCTGCCTTCCGGTGGCGGTGGCCCAGCGCCACCCCCATATGAGCGGCGGTGTCTTCGAGCTGCCCCGGGTGCGGCCCGTCTTCGAGAAGTACGTGGCGTCCTTCGGCCTGGAGGACCGGCTCACCTTCCACGGTGGCGACTTCTTCACCGACGACCTGCCCGGCGCCGATGTCATCGTGCTGGGCCAGATCCTGCACGGCTGGGGCCTGGAGGAGAAGCGGCTGCTGCTGAAGAAGGCGTACGACGCGCTGCCGGACGGGGGAGCGGTCCTCGTCTACGACGCCATCATCGACGACGGCCGCGAGGAGAACACCTTCGGTCTGCTGGCGAGCCTGAACATGCTCATCGAGACCCGGGCCGGCTTCGAGTACACGGCCGCCGACGGCCGCGCCTGGATGGCGGAGGCGGGATTCCGCGGCAGCCGGATCGAACCGCTGACGGACGGCTACTCCATGCTGGTGGGCATCAAATAGCCGTCGCACATCCGCCCGGCCCGGCGCCCGAACCACCCGGCGCCGGAACCACCCGGCGCCGGAACCACCCGGCGCCGGAACCACCCGGCGCCGGAACCACCCGGCGCCGGAACCACCCGGCGCCGGAACCACCCGGCGCCGGAACCACCCGGCGCCGGAACCACCCGGCGCCGGGCAAGCGCTCCCTCGCCCCGGGCCGCTAGAAGCGGTAGCGCAGGATCCGGCCCACATCCCGGAAGCCGGGCAGATGCGCCATCACCCGCATGCTCATCCGGCCGGAGGTGGGCATCTTCTCCACGCCCGGCATGTCCACGCTGCGTACCGCGTCCAGGCAGGTCAGCCCCGGGTGCCAGGTCTCGACCTCATGGGGGTCGTCCAGGCCCCAGTGGAGTGTGGCGCCCGCGTTGCGCACCGCGGGGACCATCTTCTGGAGCCGGATGCCCAGCGGTCCGTAGACGTCGAAGAGCAACTGGCCGCTGGGGAACCGCTCGGTGATCCGCTGGATCAGCCGCTTGCCGTCCTCCTTGCGCAGATACATCGTCAGCCCCTCGGCGACGACCACCGTGGGCCGGTCGTCGGGCACCTCGCGCAGCCACGCCTCATCGGTCACCGAGGCGCCGACCATCTCGTAGTTCCCCGTCGGCTCGGGAAGCAGCCTCCGGCGCAGATCGATCACCTCGGGGTAGTCGATGTCGAGCCAGCGCACCGACGAGGGCGGGTCGAGGCGCTGCACCCGGGTGTCGAGACCGCAGGCGAGATGGAGGACGGTCGCCTTCTGATGCTCGGCCAGGAACTCCGTGGCCCAGTCGTCGAGCTGTTTCGCCCTCAGGGCGATGCCGACCGCCGTCGTGTCCGTCATCCCCGTTTTGCTGAAGTCGTAGGCCACCCGCTCCACCGCCTCGCGGGCCGCGTGGTCGTGCAGGATGGAGTCCGGTGAACGGCTGTCGACCGCCCTTCCGTACAGCGTGGCGAGCAAGGTTTCCTGAGCGCCGCTGAGAGTGATCTTTTCGCGATCCATGGTTCCTCGTCGATGTGGGGGTACCGGACGGAACATTCCGCATGGTTGCGCACGGAACGGACAGAACCCGTGTCCGTACGGTCCCACGTTCCCCCGGGCAAAAGCGACCGGCGTCTGGGCCATTCGAGTTCATCCGGCCAACATCGGGGGGCCGGGCGTCAGTGCCCCTCGCCGTCCCCCCGCGGCAGCCACAGATCGGGTCCGAAGACCTCGTAGTGGATCGCGGAGGGGTGTACACCGCGCTCCAGGAGCTGGGTCCGCACCGACCGCATGAAGGGCAGCGGCCCGCACAGATACGCCTGGACGCCGTCCGGGATCCCGATCCCGGACAGGTCGAGGTGGCCGGTGCGCTCGGCCGGCCAGTCACCCTCGGGCCGCTCGTACCAAACGTGGGCGGTGCCCTGTGCCAGCTTGGTGACCAGCCGCTCCTGGTCGGCGCGCAGGGCGTGGTCGGCGGGGGAGCGGTCGGCGTGGACGGCGATGACCGGGGCCCGATGCCCCCCGGCCGCCAGCTCCTCCAGCATGGCCACGATCGGGGTGCAGCCGATTCCCGCGGAGGCGAGCAGCAGTGGCGTGTCCGTGGTGTCGAGCACGATGTCGCCATAGGGCGCGGAGACGGTGAGCGCATCGCCCTCGTGGACGTGGTCGTGCAGATGGGTGGAGACCTCACCGGCCGGGCCCTCGCCGGTGTCCACGCGCTTGACGGAGAAGGTGCGCACCGTGGCGTCGGGGGCGTTGGTCAGGCTGTACTGGCGGATCTGCCGCGCCCCGTCGGCCAGTTCCACCCGCACCGAGACGTACTGGCCCGCTCGGAACGCCGGGGCGGGGCGGCCGTCCGCGGGCCGTATCCGGAAGGTGACCACATCCGCGGTCTCCCGGGTCCGCTCGATCACCTCCCACTGCCGCCAGGTCCCGCCGGCCAGCACCCCCCGCTCCGCGTACAGCCGCCGCTCGGTCTCGATCAGGGAGTCGGCCATCAGCCAGTAGACCTCGTCCCAGGCGGCGATCACCTCCTCGGTGGCCGCGTCGCCGAGCACCTCCGCGATGGCGGCGGACAGATGACGGTGCACCACCGGATACTGCGCGGCGCTCACCCCGAGCGAGGCGTGCTTGTGGGCGATCCGGCCGAGCAAAGTGTCGGGGCGGACGCCCGGCCGCTCCACCAGGGCGGTGGCGAACGCGGCGATCGCGCCCGCGAGAGCCTGCCGCTGGGTGCCCGCGGCCTGGTGGGCCCGGTTGAACAGATTCCGCAGCAGCTCGGGGTGGGCCGCGAAGAGCTTCCGGTAGAACAGGTCGGCGATGGTGCCGATGGCCTCACCGACGGCGGGGAGCGTGGCGCGGACGGTCTCGGCGGACTTCAGGGAGAGCATGAGCGGGCCTAACTGGTATCTCAGATTCGTATTTTGCGGCGTGGATGCGGCGAGCATGGCGACCTCCGTGGCAGCACGGCTCAGTAGGACGGGATCCGGGGTTCGCACCCCGGACGGGGCGGCCTCACGGGGACAGGCCGGGTGCGCGCCCGACCAGCCCCAGCAGCACCGGGCCGGTCGGGGACGCCACCAGATCGTCCACCGTCAGAGGGTCGAGCGAGGCGAGGAACGCCTCCTGTGCCCGGCGCAGCGCCATGCGCAGTCGGCACCCCTGCCGCAGTGGACACGGCGTATCCCCCTCGCAGTCGACGACATCGCCAACCCCTTCGAACTCACGGACCAACTGGCCGACCGAGGCGGTGCGCCCGGTCGCGGTGAGCGCCAGCCCACCGCCCCGGCCGCGCCGTGTCTCGATCAGGCCCAGGTGCTGGAGCCGGGCCGCCACCTTGGCCAGATGGCTGTAGGGCACCTGCATCTCCCCGGCGACCTGCCGGGCGGTGCAGGGCTCTGCTCCGGTGACCGCCAGCCGCATGATCGTGCGGAGCGCCAGGTCCGTTGACTTCGTCAGCCGCATGGCGTCACATTAGCTGAATGCGAATCTGAGATGCCATTTATGCGGGCGTGTTCCGGCCATGGGTGCGTGGGGTGTTCCGGCCCTGCGACGGTCAGGCTTCGTCGGGCGGCCGGAGGCGCAGCGCCCGCGTCACCGACCAGGCGACGGACACCATGGGCACCGCCACGACCGCCCCGATCACCCCCGCGACGATGGTTCCGGCGATGACCGAAATCGCCACCACCACCGGATGGAGCCGTACCGCCCAGCTCATCACCAGCGGATGCAGTACATGGGCTTCGAACTGGCCGACCGCCACGATCAGCAGCAGCACCACGGCCGCGATGGCCGGGCCCCGCCCGGCCAGAGCCACCACCGTCGCCACCGCCAGCGCGATCGGCGAACCGATCAGCGGAACGAACGTCGCGAAGAAGACCAGCAGCGTCAACGGCAGGGCCAGCGGCACCCGCAGCAGCGACAGGGCGATGCCGACCAGGGCCGCGTTGGAGGCCGCCACGACGATGATGCCCCGGGTGTATCCGGCGAAGGTGGTCCACGCCGCCCGCGCCGCCCGGTCCCACGGAGACCGGGCGCGCTCGGGAAGCTGGCCCCGGAACCACCGCCACATCCGGTCCCCGGAATGGATGAAGAAGACCGAACAGAACAGGGCCAGGAACAGCGCCGTGCCCGCCTCCACGACCCGCCCCGCGCTGCTGAGCGCCCTGCTGATCAGCAGCGCGCGATGCTGCGACACAAAGGAGGTGACCTTGTCGTGGGCCCCCGACAGCACGCCGCGCCGGACATGGAACGGCGGCCCCTCCAGCCACCGCTCGATCCGCCCGATCCCGCCGCGCAGCTCACCCACGAGCCGGCCCGCCTCCGCGGCCCCCGCGTTTCCCACCAGCGCCAGCAGCCCCAGCACCGCGAACAGCGTGCCGAACACCGCAAGCGCCACCGCCAGCGGCCGCGGAAGCGCCTGCGCCAGCAGATCGGCCAACGGGCGCAGCAACGCGGTTGCCACCAGCGCGAGAAACACCGCCACCGCGACGAGCTTGAACTGCCCCAGCACCGAGAACGCCAGATAGACGGCCACCCCGATGACCATCAGCCGCCATGCGTAGGCGGTGGCCAGGCGCAGCCCGGGATGGACCCGCGCGCCCTCGTCCCCCGCCCGGCGCACCGCCGCCGCCAGGGCCGCGGAGCCGGAGTGGCGGGC
>NZ_JAHLEM010000227.1 GCF_018883605.1 Streptomyces niphimycinicus
TCTGCCTGTGGAGACGGTGTGAGACCTCAACGGGAGTCCTCCCGGACGGGGCGGTCGTCGGTGAAGCAGGAACCCCAGCGGGCGACCGCTGGAATCGCCCGCCTTTAGGCGGGGGAGGAAGTCAAGTCACGGTCTCCAGGTCGACGACGACGACGTCGTCGTCCAGATCGGCGAGGCGGACGAGGGGGTCGGTGGCGCGGTCCCCGATCCGGGCGTTCGGGCGGGGGCCGGACGCCCCGGCCGCGACGACGACGATCTCGTCCGGGCGGGGCGCGTCGGGGATGCGGATCTGGCAGGTCTGGTAGTGCGAGCGGGTCGCGGCCGCGGTCTTGTGCCACAGCGGCACGGTCAGCGGCGCACCGGCCGGAAGCCGGTCGTCGCTGAAGACGATGATCGAGGTGCCCTCGGTCAGCTCGCGGAAGACATTGCCGAAGAACGGGGTGTGGATCAGCGCGCCGCCGTGCTCGATCTCCCCGTCGAGACCCACGATCGCGGCCTTGCCGAAGGACTCGATCCGGTCGACCCCGCCCAGCGCCTCGCTGATCCGGCCGGTGAGCAGCCGGGCCAGCCCCGGTGCGATCCGCTCCACCTCGGGCCCCAGATCGGCGACGACGCCGCCGCCGGCCCAGGGGTTGTGGATCACCGCGGCCGCCGCGACCCGGCGCACCGGCACCGCGACCGGGCGGCCGAGCTCCAGCAGCAGCTCATCGGTGACGGTGACGACCTTGCGCAGCCCCGCCTCAGCCATGACCGCCACCGGTGGTGAACCGCGGCATGACCTTCTCGGCGAACAGCTCCAGGCTGCGCATCGCGTTGCGGTGCGGCAGACCGGGGTGGGTGGTCCACAGCAGCAGATGCTCACACCCCACCTCGTCGCGCAGCTCGGCGATCTTCTCCGAGACGTACTCGGGGGTGCCGACCAGCAGATTGCGCCGCTGGAGGAAGTCGAAGGACAGCTCATGGGCGTCGGTGAGCTCCTCGCCCGCCTCCATGAGGTTGCCCAGCCCCCGCCAGTGCATGATCCACCGGTAGGTGGTCATCAGCGCCTCTTCGAATTCGGCGCGTGCCTGCTCCATGGTGTCGGCGACATACACATCGCGCACCAGGCCGATGCCCTCGCCCAGCGCGTACTCGCGGCCCGCCGCCTGGCTCGCGGTGTCCCGGTAGAGCTCGAACCGCTCCTTGAGCGCGGAGACCGGCGGCAGCCAGAAGAGCCCCTGGACACCGTCCGCCGCCGCGGCCTTGATCGACCGGGGGCTGTCGATGACCTGCCACAGCGGAGGATGCGGCCGTTGCAGCGGAAACGGCGTGACCTGCATCTTGGTGATGACACCGGCCTCGGTGTACTCCGGGGTGGCGGGGGAGAGCGGGTGGTTCCACTTCACCCCGGGGGCGGGGAACTCGTAGAACCGGCCCCGGTGCGAGAAGAACTCGCCGCTCCACGCCTTGCGCAGGACCTCCACGGTCTCGTCGTACAGCGCGCGGTTCTGCTCCTGGTCGCGCGGATCGGCCAGGGCGTTGAGGTTGAGCGCCTCGCGGCCGTACAGCCCCCGGCCGAGCCCGACCTCGACCCGGCCCCCCGAGAGCTGGTCGAGCATCGCGATGTCCTCGGCGAGCCGCAGTGGATGCCAGAAGGTGGCGATGGAGGCCGCCTGGCCGATCCGGATATCTGTCGTACGGGCGGCGATGTCCGCCCCCATCAGCACCGGGTTCGGGGTGATCTCGATCGCCTCGTGCCCGAAGTGGTGCTCGGTGTACCAGGTGGACCAGAAGCCCGCCCGGTCCGCAGTGACCGCGAACTCACGGGCCTCCGCCATGACGTCGGGGTACTCGCCGAGGCGGCCCGGGGCACCGAGGTTGTGGAATATCGAAAAGCGCATGCAGCGTCCGTCCTGTTCTTCCGGCTCACGCTGTGCCATGGCAGGGAGGCTAGGAGTCCGATTCCGGCCCCGTCAAGGGTCACGGTCGAGACACCTACTATTGACCTGTGTCTTTGCTGTTCGGAGAGGTCTCGCCAACCCATTTCCGGTTCATTCATCCCTAGGTGTTGACAGCGACTGATGGCCCTTTCTACGGTCCTCTGCCATACAAGAGCTGAGTGAGGGAAGACGTCATGACGCATACTCTTGACCGCACCGCCCGCATCCGCTCCACCTGGCAGGCCGTCTGGGACCAGGGCCAGGTCGACGCGCTCGACCAACTGCTCAGCCCCGGCTATGTACGGCGACGCGGTCCCGCCGCGGCCCCCCAGGACCGAGAGCAGTTCAAGGAGTCCGTCCGCGCCATCCGCCGGGCCTTCCCCGATCTCCGTACCGAGATCGAGGAGATCGTCGAGGACGGCGAATCGCTGGCGATCCGCTGGCGCAGCACCGGCAGCCACACCGGCGACTTCCTCGGCGTGCCGGCCACCGGCAGGCCGGTCGAAGTCTCCGGCGCCACCTTCACCCGCTTCGACCACGGTGTGGTCAGCGAGGAGTGGGTGACCTGGGATCCCCGCCAGTTGCTGGAGGCGCTCGGGATCATCACCACCACCCAGCGAGCGGCCGTCGACGCCGATCTGGTCCGTGGCGTGCACCGTAAGTTCATCACCGGTGTCACCGTCGTGACCTGCCAGGACGACGGCAGGCCCCGGGGTCTTGCGGTGAACGCGTTCGCCAGCATCTCGCTGGATCCGCCGATGGTGCTGGTCTGTGTGCAGCGCACCTCCACCACCCACCCCGCACTGCACCGGGCAAGCCATCTGGGGATCAACATCCTCGCCGCCGGCCAGCTCGATGTGGCCAAGACGTTCGCCTCCAAGGCGGACGACAAGTTCGCCGGGCTGGCCTGGACCGCGGGCGAGTTCGGGGCCCCGCTGATCGACGGGTCCTGCGCCCAGTTGGAGGTGGAGATCGGCGAGCGGCTGGAGGCCGGCAGCCACACCGTCTTCACCGGCCGGGTGGTCTCCGCCCGCCATGCGGAGCTGGCCCCGCTGGTCTACAGCGGCGGCGGCTTCTTCGACATCTCGCAGACCGCGCCGCTGCCGTGGTGAGAGGCCGCCGCCCGGATCCGTACGCCCACCGGTCCCCCCTGACGTCCACTCCTCCCGTTCCAGGAGCACGCCCATGACCCACGATGACACGGCGCCGGTGTACGGCAGCGCGGTCACCAAGGTGGAGCCCTTCGGGGTCGACCACATCCCCGACAACGAGCGGCACGGCAAGCCCAGTTCGCAGTTCTTCGTCTGGTTCGCCGCCGGTCTCAACTTCCCCATCATCCTGCTCGGGTTCAGCGCGGTCGGGCTCGGTCTCAGCTTCGGCGCCGCCGTCGCCGCGATCGTGGCCGGCGCGGGTCTGGGCTCGCTGCTGATGGCCGTGATGTCCCGGATGGGCGTACGGCTGGGGGTGCCCCAGCAGATCCAGGCGCGTGGTCCGCTCGGCTTCTTCGGCAACTTCCTGCCGGTGGCGTACATCAATGTGTTCGCCGGGGTCGGCTGGGCCGCCGTCACCGTGATCCTCGGCGGCAAGGCCATCGCCGAGCTGACCCATCTGCCCTTCTGGGTCTGCGGGTTGGCGCTCACCCTGGTCGAGCTGGTGGTGTCCATCTACGGCTACAACATGATCAATTTCCTTCAGCGGGTGCTGACCTATGTGCTCACCCCGCTGTTCGTCATGATCACGGTGGTGGCCCTGGTACGGGGCGCGGGCACCTTCGGCGCCGATCCGAAGGCACCGGACTATGTGGGCTCCACCGGCGGCTGGATCACCTTCGGCGGCTGGTTCCTCTCCTTCCTCGTCGCCTGGGCGCCGTTCGCCTCGGACTACTCGCGCTATCTGCCCGACTCGCCACGCGTGGTGGGCCGCACCGCCTGGTACACCGGGCTCGGCAACTTCGTCACCATCTGCTGGCTCGGCATCCTCGGTGTGCTCCTCGGCTCCAACGCCACCAGCACCGACTCCATCACCGCCCTGCACCAGTTGACCGGGCCGTTCGCCATCCCCGCCCTCATCGCCATCGGGCTCTCGGCGCTCGCGCAGAACTTCCTCAACGTCTACGGCGGCGCGATCTCCATCCAGACGCTGAAGGTGCCGGTCACCCGGACCCAGGCCGTGACCCTCATCTGCGCGCTGGCGTACGGGATCAGCCTGTGGGGACACTCCGGGGTCGAGGACAAGTTCTCGGTGTTCCTCAATCTCACCGCGTACTTCATCGCGCCGTTCGCCACCGTGCTGCTGCTCGACTACCACCTGGGCGGCCGCTCCGACCCCGGCCGGATCGCCGAGCTGTACGACCGCGGACGGGTGCTCTCCTGGGGCTTCGTCGCCTGGGCAGGAGGCGTGGTGGCCTCGGTGCCGTTCTGGCAATCCGACCTCTACACCGGGGCGTTCGCCTCGGCGTATCCGCACGCGGGCGATCTGAGCATGTTCGTCGCGGCGGCCGCCGCCGCGGTGCTCTATCTGCTGACCTACCGGCTCCGGCCGCTGTGGACGCGGGATGTCCCCGCCACGCCCGGGCCGCGGCCGGAGAAGACGGCGGCGGTGGCGGGCTCCTGACCTCCCGGCAGTGCACGGCCCGGGGCGGGCGGCGTCGCTACGGCGCCGCCCGCCGCCGAGGTGGGGCCCTCATCCGGCACCAGCGCGTCCCCTTTGACGACAGGCCCTAGGATGCGGTGGATGGCGGGAGACGCGGGGGACGACGACAAGGCGCTGGAGCGGATCATCGCGGTCCGGGCGCGGGAGTACCGGCAGGCGGCCGGGGCGTCGGTCGGTGGGATGGCCGAGCGGGTGGGTATCTCCAAGGCCATGCTGTCCAAGATCGAGAACGCCCAGACCGCCTGTAGCCTCACCACCCTCTCCCGGCTCGCGCGCGGCCTGGGCGTGCCCGTCACCGCGCTCCTCCGCGGGATGGACGACGAGCGCGAGGCGGTCTTCGTCCCGGCCGGTCACGGCGCCCGCATCGTGCGCCGCGGCACCCGGATCGGCCATGAGTACGCCCTGCTCGGCGCCCTGCGCGGCAGCAATAAGCGGATGGAGGCGCTGGAGGTCACCCTCACCGAGTCCAGCGAGGTCTTCCCGCTCTTCCAGCACGGTGGCACCGAGCTGATCTACATGCTCGAGGGCGTCATGGGCTACGGCCACGGCAAGTCCAGCTACACACTGGGGGCCGGTGACGCCCTCCAGTTCGACGGCGAGGCGCCGCACGGCCCGGAGAAGCTGATCACCCTGCCCATACGGTTCCTGACCGTGACGGCCTTCGGCGACACCCCGCACCACTGACCTGTTCCCTTCCCGCAACGCTGTGTTACCGCCTCCGGCGGGAGGGCGTCGGGCGCTCGGCGGGGGCCGGGTCGATACAGCGCGACTGGGCGTGTTCGTAGACCATCGTGCTCTGCACATCCGCCACCTCGCGGCGCTCGGTGAGGCGGTCGATGACGAACGCGTACAGCCCATTGGTGTCCGGCACCGCCACATGGATGAGGAAGTCATGGGCGCCGGAGGTGACGAACAGGCCGATGGTCTCCGGCAACTGGGCGGCCCATTCCCGGAAGCCCTCGATGACCGGCCGGGACGGCGGGCGGATCCGCACCGAGATCAGCGCCTGGACGGGGCGGCCGACCGCCTCCAGGTCGACGGCGGCGTGATAGCCGCTGATGATGCCGCGCTCTCGCAGCGCCCGGACCCGCTCCAGAGAGGTCGACGGCGAGACCCCCGTCCGCACGGCCAGCTCGCGATTGGTCTGGCGTGCATCGTTTTGCAGCTCCCGCAGAAGAGCGCGGTCGAGTGCATCAAGTTCCACGAATACGCTCCTTTGCCTGAGGAAATTCGGCGGGCCGTGCCGCCGCTCGGATGGATGGGTACCGTCCACCCCATCCACCACATTAGCCATCGACAAGGAGTGCCGCTCGTGTCCGTTCCCCAGCTCACCGACGAGGATGTCCGCACCGATCAGTCCACCCGGCAGGCGAAGCTGAAGTGGGTGATCGTCGTGGCCGAGGAGCTGCCGGCGGGCCGGGCGGTGAACGCCGCCGCCTGTATGGCCGCCGCCGTCGGCCGGGCGATGCCGGAGCTGCTGGGGCCGGACGGCCGGGACGGGTCCGGCGCCGGCCACCCGGGGCTGCCGTGGGCCGGCTGCTCGATCCTGGTCGCCGGCCCGGAGACACTGCGCGAGCTGCGCGCGAAGGCCGCGGAGAAGGACGACATCTTCCTTGTCGACATGCCCGGGCAGGCCCAGACCTCACGGGTCTACGACGAGTACCTCGACAGCCTGGCCGGCACCAAGACCGAGGACCTCGACTATCTCGCGCTCAGCCTCGTCGGCCCGCGGAACAGGGTGAGCAAGCTCATCGGGAAGCTGCCCCTGCTGCGCTGACATCCGTGCCGCCGGTCGCGGCCGGGTCGCCCAGGGCGTACGGGGAGAGGATGTCGGCGATGGCCCGGTTGCGCGGGGTCGCGACGCCCAGCTCGGCGCCGAGGTCGGCCACCGCGCCGCTGAGCCAGCCCAGTTCGAGCCGGTTGCCGCGCAGCAGGTCGTTGTGCATGGAGGACGTCATGGCGGCGGGCAGCGTGTCGCAGAAGGCGAGCCGGTCGTCGGCGAAACCGGGGTCCAGGGCCACCCCCTTGGCCCGCCCCACGGCGACCACCTCGTGCATCACCTCACGCAGCAGGGCCCGCGACCCGGGATCCCCGCGGACCACCCCGATCGGCTGCCGCACCGCCGACGTCGTCCCGGAAAGGCCCACCAGGAAGACGAACTTCTCCCAGACGGTGCGCTCGATGTCCGCGCTGATCTCCGCGTCGATACCGGCCGCCACGGCGCGGTCGAGGAAGGCGCGGGCGCGCGGGGACTCCGCACGGTCGTAACTGCCGAACACCAGCCGCTGCAATGTGCCGTTGTGCACCACCACCCCGGGCTCCTCGATGAACGCCGAGATATAGCCGACCCCGCCGAGGACGGCCTCGGCCGGCAGATGGCGGCGCAGCACCGTGTCCTTCTGGACCCCGTTCTGGAACGACACGACGGCGGCGCCGCCCTCGGCGAGGGGCGCGAGCTGCCGGGCGACGTCCTCGGTGTCCCACAGCTTCACCGCCACCATGACGAGGTCCGGGGCCTCCAGATCGGAGATGGCCGGCACCACCGCCTCGGACGGCACCCGCAGCTCGCCCAGCGGGCTGCGCACCGTCAGCCCCTTCTCCCGGATCGCCGCGAGATGGCGGCCCCGTGCCACGAAGGTGACATCGTCACCCGCGGCGGCGAGCCGTGCGCCGAAGTATCCGCCGACGCCACCCGCGCCGATGACCGCGATCCGCATGATGTGCCCTCACCCTCACCCTCAGCCGCTTGGTAACCCTTCGGATGGTTACTATATGCGGATGGATTCCTCGACGGGACCGGTGCCACGGCCGCGGGTGACCGCCCGGCTGCGGGCACTGCGCTTCGACACCGGCAGCCTCGCCCTGAATCTCGTGGCGACCCTCGGGCGGCGCGGCAGTGCCCCGATCGAGCGCCTCGGCACCCTCGGCCGGCTGCGGGAGTGGTGCGACGGCGTGGGGCTGCGGCTCCACGACGAGGCCGTCACCGATGAACTCCTCGCCGAGCTGTGGACACTGCGCGAGGCGGCGTACGACGTGGTGGCGGCGGTCGTTCACGGCAGGGCCCCGTCGGCCGTGTCCGTGGCGCTGCTCAACGACCGGGCGCGGCCCGCCCCGCCACAGCCGCTGCTGATGGCCACCGGCACCGGGGTCGGGGTCGACGGCGCCGATCGCCCGCTGTCCGGGCGGGAGCTGGAGTCGGTCGTCGTCCGCGATCTCATCGCGGTGCTCGGCGACCCGGAGCGGCGCGGGGCGCTGCGGATGTGCGACGCCTCGCTGTGCACGATGGTCTACCTCGATCACACACCGGGCGGACGGCGCCGCTGGTGCTCCATGCGGCTGTGCGGCAACAGCGCCAAGGCCGCGAAACACCGCGAGCGGCGGGCAGCCGCCGCCACGGCCCGCTCCTGATACTCCCGGCGTTCCCGGGAGCGCCGTTTCCGGTGCGCCGCCCGGGGCACCCGAGGTGGCCGGAGGAGTGCCGATGGCCGATGACAGCGACACCGACCCCGCGCCGAAGCGACGGCGCCCGGGCCGGGCGTGCGACGCCGGGGGAGTCGCGGCGGCCATCGCGCTGACAGGGGCGACCGGGGCGATGGACGCGATCAGCTTTCTGGCGCTGGGCGGCGTCTTCACCAGCGTCATGACCGCCAATCTCTCCCTGCTCGGCATGTCGACCGCGTCCCTGGACGCGACGCGGGCCCGGGACACCGCGATCGCCATGGCCGGATACATCGTGGGTGCGCTGCTCAGCGGCCGGATCGTCCGCGGCCCCCGGCCCGCCTGGCGCGCCCGCTGCGCGCTCACGGTGGAACTGCTCGCGCTCGGCGGGCTCTGGGCGGCGTGGGCGGCGGCCGGCGGCCACCCCTCCGGCGGTCGGCAACTGGGGCTGCTGGCGGTGGCCGCGCTCGCCATGGGAGGGCAGAGCGGTCTGGTGCGGGCGGTCGGGCCGCCCGGCTTCTCCACCACCTATCTCACCGGCACCCTGACCGGGGTGCTGGTGGACGCGGTGCGCAGCGGCACGGTGCAACGGCTCAGCATCGCGTTGCTGGGGGCCCTGGTGGTGGGTGCCGCGGCGGGCGGGCTGCTGGTGGCCCATGCCGCGCCGGCCGCGCCCGCCCTGCCGACCGGGCTGGTCGCCCTCGTTCTGCTGGCCTCCCTGACCTCGCTGGCCCGGGACGCGCAGGGCCGTCTGTGGCCCCACGCCGAGTAGGGTGCCCCAAGTCGGTTGACGTCCGGGGCGGTTGACCGGCGATTCGCTCTTCCAGCAGGACGTCATCCGATGCCAGACTCGGTCCGTGACCGACTTTGACATGCTTGTGATTGGGTCCGGACCGGGCGGCCAGAAAGCTGCCATCGCAGCCGCCAAACTCGGTCGCCGGGTGGCCGTCGTCGACCGGCGGGAGATGGTGGGCGGGGTCTCCCTCCACACCGGAACCGTTCCGTCGAAGACCCTGCGCGAGGCGGTGCTCTATCTCACCGGACTGACCCAGCGGGATCTGTACGGCCAGAGCTACCGGCTCAAGGACGACATCACCATCGCCGACCTGACGGCCCGGACCCAGCATGTGGTCGGCCGGGAGATGGACGTCGTCCGCAACCAGCTTTCCCGCAACCGGGTCGCGCTGTTCCCGGGCACCGGGCGGTTCGTGGACGACCACACCGTGGCCGTCACGGACGCGGACGGTCAGGAACAACTGCTGACCGCGCGGCATATCGTGATCGCTACCGGCACCCGCCCGGCCCGCCCCGCGAGCGTGGAGTTCGACGAGCGGACGATCATGGACTCCGACAGTGTCCTCAACATGGAGCGGGTGCCGCGCTCCATGGTCATCGTGGGCGCCGGGGTGATCGGCATCGAGTACGCCTCGATGTTCGCCGCCCTGGGCAGCAAGGTCACCGTGGTCGAGCAGCGCGAGGGGATGCTGGACTTCTGCGACGTCGAGATCGTCGAGGCGCTGAAGTACCGGCTGCGTGACCTGGCCGTCACCTTCCGCTTCGGCGAGACCGTGGCGGCCGTCGAGCGCCATGCGCGGGGCGCCCTGGCCATCCTGGAGAGCGGTAAGAAGATCCCCGCCGACGCGGTGATGTACTCCGCGGGGCGCCAGGGGCTCACCGACGGGCTGGACCTCGACAAGGCGGGGCTCACCGCCGACCGGCGGGGCCGGATAGCCGTGGACGAGCACTACCGCACCGCCGTACCGCATATCTACGCCGTCGGCGATGTGATCGGCTTCCCGGCCCTGGCCGCGACCTCCATGGAACAGGGGCGCAGCGCGGCGTACCACGCCTGCGAGGAGCCGGTGAACCCGATCCACCATCTTCAGCCGATCGGGATCTACAGCATCCCCGAGATCAGCTTCATCGGCCGCACCGAGGACCAGCTCACGGACGAGAAGGTGCCCTTCGAGGTCGGGGTGTCGCGCTATCGCGAGCTGGCCCGGGGCCAGATCGTCGGTGATGCGCACGGCATGCTGAAGCTGCTGGTCTCCCCGGAGGACCGGAAGCTGCTCGGGGTGCACTGCTTCGGCACCAGCGCCACCGAGCTGATCCATATCGGACAGGCCGTGATGGGCTGCGGCGGCACCGTCGACTATCTGGTGGACGCGGTGTTCAACTATCCGACCTTCGCCGAGTCCTACAAGGTCGCCGCGCTCGACGCCACGAACAAGATGCGCGAGGTCGACCACCTGCGGGACTGAGCCCCGGCCCGCCTCCCCGCCCGCCCGGAATATCCCTTTTTGGGATACTGGGAGGCAGACCGGGAGGAGGGCTCAGATGACCCGCGCAGTCGGTATTGACCTGGGTACGACGAACTCGGTCGTATCCGTCCTGGAGGGTGGCGAGCCGACCGTCATCACCAACACCGAGGGGACCCGGACCACCCCCTCGGTGGTGGCCTTCGCCAAGAACGGCGAAGTGCTGGTCGGCGAGGTCGCCAAGCGCCAGGCGGTGACGAACGTGGAGCGCACCGCGCGCTCGGTCAAGCGCCACGTGGGCGAGGACCGGTGGCGGTTCCCGGTCACCGGCGACATCGACGGCAAGCGCTACACCGCGCAGGAGATCTCCGCGCGGGTGCTCCAGAAGCTCAAGCGCGATGCCGAGGCGTATCTCGGCGAGGACGTCACGGACGCCGTGATCACCGTCCCCGCGTACTTCAACGACTCCCAGCGCACCGCCACCAAGGAGGCGGGCGAGATCGCCGGGCTGACGGTGCTGCGGATCATCAACGAGCCGACGGCCGCCGCCCTGGCGTACGGGCTGGACAAGGAGAACGACCAGACCATCCTGGTCTTCGACCTCGGCGGCGGCACCTTCGATGTCTCGCTGCTGGAGATCGGCGAGGGGGTGGTGGAGGTCAAGGCCACCAATGGCGACACCCACCTCGGCGGCGACGACTGGGACCAGCGGATCGTGGACCATCTGGTCACCCGCTTCAAAGGCGGCTACGGCGTCGATCTGGCCAACGACAAGATGGCGGTCCAGCGGCTGCGCGAGGCGTCCGAGAAGGCCAAGATCGAGCTCTCCGCGGCCAGCGAGACCACGATCAACCTGCCGTACATCACCGCGTCCGACGCGGGCCCGCTGCATCTGGACGAGAAGCTCACCCGCTCCCAGTTCCAGCAACTGACCGAGGACCTCCTGGAGCGCTGCAAGGCCCCCTTCCACCAGGCGATCAAGGACGCCGGGATCAAGATCTCCGATATCGACCATGTGATCCTGGTCGGCGGCTCCACCCGGATGCCCGCCGTGACCGGCCTGGTCAAGGAGCTGACCGGCAAGGAGCCGCACAAGGGCGTCAACCCCGACGAGGTAGTGGCGATCGGCGCCTCCCTCCAGGCCGGTGTCCTCAAGGGCGAGGTCAAGGACGTCCTGCTGCTGGACGTCACCCCGCTGTCCCTCGGCATCGAGACCAAGGGCGGCATCATGACCAAGCTGATCGAGCGGAACACCACGATCCCGACCAAGCGCTCGGAGGTCTTCACCACGGCCGAGGACAACCAGCCGTCGGTGCAGATCCAGGTCTTCCAGGGCGAGCGCGAGATGGCCTCGTACAACAAGAAGCTCGGGATGTTCGAGCTGACCGGCCTGCCGCCGGCGCCGCGCGGGGTGCCACAGATCGAGGTCGCCTTCGACATCGACGCCAACGGCATCATGCATGTCTCCGCCAAGGACCTCGGCACCGGCCGGGAGCAGCGGATGACCGTCACCGGCGGCTCCGCGCTGCCGAAGGACGACATCGACCGCATGATGCGGGAGGCCGAGAGCTACGCGGAGGAGGACCACAAGCGCCGCGAGGCCGCCGAGACCCGCAACCAGGCCGAGGCACTCGTCTACCAGACCGAGAGGCTGCTGCGGGACCAGGCGGACAAGGTGCCGCAGGACGTCCGGCAGGAGGCCGAGGCGGCGGTCGCGGAGCTGAAGGGGACACTCGAGGGCGAGGACACCAACGCGATCCGCGAGGCCACCGAGCGGACCGCCACCGTCGGGCAGCGGATCGGCACCGCCATCTACGCCCAGGCCCAGCAGTCCGGCTCGTCCGACGGCGGAGCGAGCGGCTCGGCGGGCGGCTCCTCCGGTGACGGCGGGGGCCGGGCCCACACGACCGACGAGGAGGTCGTGGACGCGGAGATCGTCGACGACGAGAAGAGCGGGGACGAGCCCAAGGGGGGCGCGGGCTGACCGGCACCGCCTCCTCGGCCGTCCCGGCCGCCATCGCCTCGCCCGCGGTCCGTCACTGCTTTCTGGCCGGCTCGCCCCGTCGTGCCGATACCTCCACCAGCTCCGAGCGCCCCTTCGCGTTGAGATGCAGGATCGGAATGGCCTTGTTCCGTGGATTGCCATCGTTCTCGAACGAGATGAACCCGCCGGCCCCCGGCACCTGGTGGCTGTCCATCTGGTGGAACATCCGCGCCACCGATTCCCCGGTCACCTCGCCCTGCGAGCCGTTGGCCATCTGGATGCCCTGGGCGGCGGTGAGCACCGCGTCATGCGCCATGATGGCCTGGCCGTCATGGCGCGGGTCGCTCGGGAACCACTGATCCAGCGACCCGCCCGGCTGGAAGTGGCGGGCCGAGGGACCGGAGACGGATTTGGGGTCCTTCTGCCACATATCGGGGTGCGCCAGACCTGTGTAGAACACCTCCACCCCGGTGTCGGCGGCGTGTCGGAGTTCCTTGGCGGTGAGGTTGGTGGTGTCGTCACCGGTGATCACCTTGAACTTCCGCTCCTGGCACGACCGGTTGGCGATCCAGTCCAGGAACCGGGTGAGGTGCTTGCCGCGGCCCGCGAAGAAGACCGCCTGCGGCTTCTGTCGGCATAGCTGGTCCGACATATAGCGCATCTCGTTCTGCCAGGCGCTGCGCACCGAGGAGTCGTACCTCATCCGGTCCGCCACCAGCCGATGGCCCTCGGCGTCCTGGAAGACCTCGGTGAAGGCGCGCCCCAGCGACTTGGCGTAGTAGTTGCCCTGCGCGTCGTCCTGGACCACCACCGCCGTACGGACCTTCTCCTTCTTGAGGTACGCGGAGGCGGCGTACGCCTCGTCCACATTGGTCGGGGAGACCCGGACGAACCCCTTGATGCCCTCGATGTTGGTGGCCGTCATGGTGCTGGCGACCAGGGCGAGACCGTGGGCCGACAGCCGCTTCAGCGCGCGCAGGCTCTCCTGGGTGCTGGGGCCGAGTCCGGTGACCGCGACCAGCTTGTCGGCGGAGGTCTTCCGGTCGATCAGCTCGTCGACGGTGTGTTCCCAGTGGCCCGCGTTGCTGCCCATATTGGCGATCAGCAGCTTGATCTTGGGGGAGGAGCGGAGATCGCCTTGGTTGTGCCGGCGCTGTGCCAGATAGGCGCCCTCCAGCTCGTGCCGGACCGATTCCTCGGAGTTGCTGTCGTCGTCGGTCAGGGTGAAGGAGGTCATATAGGCGACGCTGACATACGGATCCTTGTCGGCGTCCTTCTCCACCCGGTCGTTCTCCGCCTTGATCTTCTCCTCGACGGCCTTCAGATGCCCGGCGAAGTGGTACGAGCCGTCGGTGACACCCACGCACTCGCGAGCCTCGCCCATCTTGACGACGCCGTCGCCGCACCGCGCCCGCTTCTCCTGGATCCAGTTCACGGTGAGGGGGACCGCCACCCCGAGCAGTGCGACGACGATCACGCCGATCACCACCCGGCGCACGATATGCAGTGGCCATTCCAGTCTCGGCACCGGTCTCACCCCTCGCCCGCGCTCGTCAGCGGATGGCGCCAGTGGCGGTACCGCTCCGCCTCGTTGAACAGGGCCACGATGTCGTTCCTCCGCAGTCGTGAGAGCTGGTTGAACCCGTCGGCGATCATGTCGTTGAGCCGCATTCCGGGGTCGGCCAGCGGATCGCTCCACACCCAGCGCACCGTGATCAGCTCCCGGATCACCGAGGCGGCGGTGACCGCCTCCGGAGGCTCCTCCGGGGCGAGGCCGGCGAGCAGCTCCAGCGGTCCGCCGGCCTGGCCCAGCCGGTTGGGCGCGGCCGTGATCGTGTTGAACTCGCTGATCCACTGGGCCGCGGGCACCGTCGGGAAGCGCGCCACCAGATAGCCGGTCACCTCGTCGATCCGCTCGGCCGCCAGCCGGTGGTACATCTCCTGGACGGTGCGCCCCTCGGACCTGAAGTGCTCGGCCAGCAGCTCGTGCACCGCGTCCCAGTCGTCCGGACGCGCGGCCAGCCGCCACAGCAGCAGCCGCCGCGGCCAGGGGTGGAGGGCCGGGGTCACCGTGCCCGGGCTGTGCAGCAGCCAGCGGCCGCGGACCTCGCCGAACAGCGAGTCGCCCGAGCCCAGCAGCCGGGTGCCGATGGACAGATCGCGCGCCGCCGCGCACTCCTCCAGCGCCGCCCGCTGCATGGGGTCGAAACCGCGCAGCAGATGGTCCAGGGCGGCCTCCACCAGCGTCCGGGTGTCCTCGCCCTCCCGCGGCGTACGGTCCGGCAGGGTGCGCAGCCAGCGGTCCTGCTCGGCGCCGTCCTCGGTGGGCACGGTCGAATGCCGGAACAGCTCGAGGACCTGGCTGACCGCCCGGGGGAGCCCCGCGGTCAGCCGGTGGATGAAGGGCGCGAGCCGGGTGAACGGCGCGAGGTCGGGGTGGTGGCGCAGCTCCAGCTCGATCCGGATGCGCACCTCGTCCAGATTGAGATCGCGCAGCCGCAGCGGATACCACCAGGTGTCATCGCTGTCCCGGCCCGGCCGGTGCTCCGTCCAGTCCGTGAGGGAGGCCCGGTCCGGGCCGCGCAGCCGCCAGGGCCACTGATCGCCGGTGGCCGGGCCCCAGCGGGGCAGCCATCGGTTGGAGCTGGCCACGACGGTGAGCGGATCGCAGTCGGCGCCCGCCACCACGGAGTCGTCATGACGGGCCCGGATCAGCAGATCGAGGAAGCGACGGCCGTACTCCGTATGGGAGTTGTCGAGCAGCAGCAGATAGGAGCGGGGCATGAACGAGTGGCGCACATTGCCGCGCATATCCTCCAGCAGGGCCGAGAACAGCACCCGGTCCAGCCGCTCCTGATCGTCCTCGTCCCCGTCGTGGCGCCACAGGTTGAGCTCGACCAGCGCCTCCCACGGATCGCGGCTCTGGAGCAGCGGATGGCCGCCGTACCAGGCGGCGCTGCTGGTGAACTTGCGGCCCGGCAGCCGCCTCCGGCCGCGCCGCAGCGCGTCCCGCAGCAGCGCGAGCGCCGCCGTGGAGGCTCCGTCGGGGGCGCCCACGGCGCCTCCGGCCACTTCGAAGAAGGCGGCGAGATAGTCGCCGTAACGCGCCTCCGCCCGCTCCTGGAACGCGTCCAGCTCCCGCCGGATATTGCGCCGCCCCTCGGCCAGGCTCGTCATCCGCAACTGGTGGTCCGAGGCGAGCAGACCGAGGGTGAGCCGCGGGAAGTGGGAGCGGCGGTAGCGCGGAAGCTTGCGCTCCAACTGGCGGGCGATCAGCGCCAGCCCGTACCGCGGCAGCAGCGACTGCTCACCGCCGAGATTGATATACGCGAACGGCGTCTCGGGCCCGAATTTCTCCATCAGCGCGCCATGGGCCTCGCTGGCCCCACTGCCGCGCGGCCCCAGCAGCATGATCACCGGCCGCTCGTCGGCGGGCCCCAGCCTGAGACACTCTCCGACCAGACTGATGATCCCGCTGCGGCCTCTTAAGCCCACACCCATACCGGATTCCGCCACGTGCCCCCGTCCCCCCGTCGGCCCCCCGTCGGCAACTCGTGGGGTCTTTACCCACGTTCGCCCCTTCTATAGCCGACCGTTCCCAACGTACCCCGAGTATGGCCGATGCCGACATCCCCTTTACCGGCCACGCGCCGCCGCCCGCTCAGCGGCGGAAGATCTCCAGCCGGGTGGGCGCCGGCCGGCCCGGTGCGGGCAGGGTGAGGCCGCGGCGCCCCGGGGTGATCGACCCCAGCACGCTGGCATGGCGGGCGCCGGTGCAGCTCGGTGCCGTACCGGCCAGCCCATGGGCGGTCAGAAAGGCGAGGACGGCGAAGGCGTACGCCTCCTTCGCCGCCGCCGGAAGGCCGAGTTCATCGGAGGTCCGCAGCCCGATGGTGCCCAGCGCCCGGCGCAACGCCCCCATCAGGGTGGGGTTGCGGGTGCCGCCGCCCGAGGCGATCACCTCGGTGGCGTGCACCGACCGCACCGCGCCGGCGACGGTACGGGCCGTCAGCTCGGTGACCGTGGCGACCACGTCATCGTCCGGCACCGGGCCCGTGGCGGCCAGGGCCGCCCGCAGATAGGAGCCGTGGAACAGCTCCTTGCCGGTCGTCTTGGGCGCGGGCAGCGCATAGTACGGCTCGGCCAGCAGCCGCTCCAGCAGCGGCTCGTGGACGGTGCCGCGCGCCGCCATGGCGCCGTCCACGTCATGGTCCAGCCGGCCGCACGTCAGATCGCCGACCGCCGCGTCGATGAGCGCGTTCGCCGGGCCGGTGTCGCAGGCCAGCGGATCGCCGGCGCTCGACACCACCGTGATGTTGGCGATCCCGCCCAGGTTCAGGGCGGCGCACACACCGGGGCGCCCGCGCAGCCACAGGGCGTCCACCAGGCTGACCAGGGGAGCGCCCTGGCCGCCCGCGGCCACATCACGGGTGCGCAGATCGGAGACGACGGGGCAGCCGGTGGCCTCGGCGATCCAGGCGGGCTGGCCGAGCTGAAGCGTCCCGTGCACCCGCCCGTCCTCGGCCCAGTGGTACACCGTCTGGCCATGGGAGCCGATGAGGTCCGCGCGGCTCTCGCACAGCTCCCGGTCGGCGCGGGCCGCGAGCGCGGCGAACGCCTGGCCGATACGGGTGTCGAGCGCACACACCTCCTTCATGGTGGTGGCCGCCGGGGGCAGCGCGGCGCTCAGCGCCGACCGCAGCGCCTCCGGATACGCCTCGCCGACCATCCCCAGCGGGGCCAGCACCACGGTGTCGCCGTCCAGCACCAGATCGGCTGCCGCGGCGTCGACCGCGTCATGGGATGTGCCCGACATCAGACCGATCACGCGCATGGTGTCTCCTCCTCCGTCTCGACGGCCTTCCCCGCCCGCGCCACCTCCGGCAGCGCGCCGCGATGGTCCTCCCCGCGCAGGGTGAGCAGTGCGAGCACGCTGATGGCGCAGGTCACCGTCACGTAGTAGGCCGGGATGTCGACCTCGCCGGTGTGCTTGATCACCTCGGTGATGATGAGCCCCGCGCATCCGGAGAACACGGCGTTGGACAGCGCGTACGCCAGTCCAAGACCCGTGTAGCGGACCCGGGTCGGGAACATCTCGGCGAGCATGGCCGGACCCGGGCCCGCCATCAGGCCCACCACCACGCCCGCGACGAACACCGCTGCTGCCTGGACCCACGCCGAACTGTCCGGCTCCTGCAACACATTGAGCAGCGGGAAGGCCAGCACCGCCACCAGCGCGGCCCCGGTCAGCATCACCGGCCGCCGCCCGATCCGGTCGCTGAGCAGGCCCGCCGGGAGGATGGAGAGCGCGAAGCCCGCGTTGGCCACCACGGTGGCGACCAGCGCCTGCTGGAAGGTGGCGTTCAAGGTGGCCTGGAGATACGACGGCATGACGACCAGGAAGGTGTAACCGGCCGCCGCCCAGCCCATGATGCGCGCGGCCCCCATGACGATGGCCCCGGCCAGTTCACGCGGGTCCGCCACCCGCTCCGGTACGGCGGACGGTGCCCCGGGGCCCGGCGCCGTGCCGGTCTCCCCGTCCGCCGCCGCACGGAAGAACGGGGTCTCCTCCAGCCTCAGCCGCAGCCACAGCGCGACCAGCCCGATCGGCAGGGTCGCCAGGAACGGCAACCGCCACCCCCAGTCGCCCAGCGACTCCTCGCTCATCACCATGGCCAGCAGCGCCGCCACACCGGCCCCGGCCAGCAGCCCCAGCGCCACGGTGAACGACTGCCACGCCCCGTAGAGCCCGCGCCGGCCCGGTGGCGCGAACTCCGTCATGATCGACACCGCACCGCCGAACTCCCCGCCCGCGGACAGCCCCTGGAGGATCCGCAACAGCGTGAGCAGCCAGGGCGCGGCCGCGCCCAGCGTGTCGTACGTGGGCAGCACGCCGATGAGCGTGGTGGCGCCGGTCATCAGCAGCAGCACCAGGATCAGCGTGGGCCGACGGCCGATCCGGTCGCCGATCCGGCCGAAGACGGCGGCGCCGATGGGGCGGAAGAAGAACGCGATCCCGACGGAGGCATAGGTCTTGACCAGGCCCTCGAGCTCGTTGCCGCCGTGCGGGGTGAAGAAGTTCGCCGCGATGATCGTCGCGAAGAAGCCGTAGACACCGAATTCGTACCACTCGATGAAGTTGCCGACCGAACCGGCCACCAGCGCACGGCGCGGGGCCCGCCCGGTGGCACGCTCGCTTGGGTCCGCTGGGGACGTCGTCACATTCGGGCCCTTTCGCCGTCACCGCCAAGGGGAATGTGATGTGCGTACCCGTTGAGGGCGGCGGCTACCGGTGCGAGCGCGGCTCCAGTGGCGCTCGAGGGCCTGGCGGAACCTGGCGAACGCCTGCCCTCATGACGTGCGTCATCGTCACCGGAGCCGCCTTCGGTCGCGCGCGTCAGCCGCGCAGCACCGCGTTGCACTCCCGCTGGAGTGCGACGTCCTGCCACATCGGGTGCTGGGGCGCCGCGTTGGAGCACACCACCGCGCCCCACGCGCCCACCCGCGCCGACTCCTCGACGGCGCGGCGGCAGAACGCGGCCCCCACCGGGCCCTCCTCGAAGGTCCCGTGCAGCGGGGTGTAGCCGATCCAGCCCTCGCCGAAGACCAGCGGGACCCCGCTCCCGGCCGCCCAGTCCGCGGCAGCCTCGATCCAGGTGGTCAGCCGCTGCTCCATCGCCAGACGGTGCAGGGCATAGCGGTCGTACAGCCAGGCGTCCCAGCGGTCGGGGTCGCACCAGTCGTGGACGTAGATCTCCCGGGGGCCGACCGTGGTGGCCTCCAGCCGCCAGCGGTCGCCGGGCGGAGGAGCCCAGTCGGCCAGATCGGGCGCGCCGGGGCGCAGCAGCTCCCGGCGGACCGGCTCCTGGGCGAAGGGGCGGCCCCGGTCGCGGATGGCGAAGGTGGCCAGAAGCTCGTCCAGCACCCCGTAGACGTAGGGGTGGAAGACCGCCACATCCACCTCGCGGGGGACCCCGCGCAGCGAACCGACCGGCACCTTGGCGTAGTTGACCGTGACGGGCCGGTTGGGGTGGCGCTCCTTGAAGCGCGCGATGCCCCGCTCCAGCCGCGGCCGCAGGGCGACGACCTTGTCCTGGCCCGCCAGCCCCTCGGTGAGCCGGCTGCCCTGGACCTCGTTGTGCAGCTCGGTGAAGGCGATCCGGTCGTCCAGACCGTGGATCACCAAAAAGTCGATCAGATCGGCCAGCGCGTCCGCGAGCGCCTCGGGGCGCCGCTCGGGATCGACGGCCATCAGCGCGTCGAACCAGGCACGGTCCTCGCCGAACGAAGGGCTCTGCTGGTACTCCCAACTGGAGAGGATGACGAAGCAGTCATGGCGCAGGGCCGCCTCGAACAGCTCGCGCAGCCAGGCCCGTCCGTCGATCTCGCCCCCGCCGGCCACGTCGTACCAGCGCATCCGCTGTCCGTACGCGCCGCCCAGGCCCGAGGGCCGCAGCTTGTCCGTGTCGAGCCGGGAGCCGAAGAGCAGGAACGGCATGGCGCAGATGCGCACGGTGTTGTAGCCGCGCGTCACGGCCTCCGCGAAGGCCCGGTCGAGGTCGGCGAAGGGCTCGCCCGGGCCGGTGCGGGTGTACCAACTGAAGTCCCACAGCGAGATGGTCAGTTTGTCCGGCAGATGCGGCGACAGCGTCACAGGAGGCTCCCCGCGGTCGGCGGCTCGGCGATGAGAGACCGGTTCATCGTCCGGGGGTGCCGAACGGGCTGTCAAGATGTATTCATAAATAATGGCCAGCGCTGGCGGGGGCGTACTTCCGCACCCTTACGCCGGCCTTCGCCGAGGCCGTCAGAGCCTGCCGGACCTCGCTCCTGAGGTCCGTACTACGGCCGTGTCGGGTCCGGCTCCTCAGGCGATCCAGCCGTAGCCGGGCCGCGGCCTGCGCGAGGCCGGGGGCGCGCCCACGCTCTCCAGATCCCGCTCGGCGGCGTGCACGAGCTGCTGCCCCAGGTCGCTGAGCGCCCGCGCGGCGGCGAGCTCATCGCCGATCACGGGCACGTCCTCGTCGTCCGGGTTGCACCGGGCCAGTCCCCGGCCGGTGAGCGCCGCGGACCCGGTGTCCAGCTCGACGCGGGCCGTGGTCCGCCCCTCGTCCTCGGAGAGGTAGAGATGGACCCTCCACTCCACTGTGTGCGACATGGTCTGCTCCTCACTTCCGGCGGCCGCCTCTGGTGGCGGTGGCTGATCTCCGGCGGCCGCGCAACCCCGCGGAGGCGGCCGGAGCCCCGCTCAGCGGCGGTTCCGGCCGGACCACGCGGGTTCCACCACCTTCCACTCTGCCTCCCAGCGCGCGTATCGCCTGCGGCCCAGGGTCCGCTGGACCCGGGCCCGCCCCATGAACGCGACCGCGGCCACCGCCGCCGCGGTGACACAGCCGGTGAACCAGCCCATGGTCCGCGCGGTCGCCGGGGAGGAGGGCGCCTGCGCCAGGGCGCCCTCGCGGTTCACCCAGACCCGCACCTCGCCCCCCGAGCCGCCGCCGGACACCGTGGCGGTGCCCGTATGGCGCTCACCGTCGTCGGCGACCCAGCGCACCCGCGCCTGCCGCGGCTCCCGCACATCGGTGTGGTCCGGCCCGGGCGGGGCCTCGGCGAGCCGTGCGGTGATCTGGTGCCGCGCCGAGGTCTCGGCGGCCACGACGCGCATCTGGGAGGCGTGCGCCGCGTACCCCGCGCTGATCGAGGCGGCCGGCAGCCCGACCGCGAGGATCAGCACGAACAGCACGGTGCAGCAGGTCTGGATCCGGTCCGTCCGGCGGCGCAGCGGATGGGGACCCCTGGCCGGACGCCTGGGCAGGGGCGGACGCGGCCCGAATACGCGTCGCGGTCCGTGGGTGTTCATGGTCTGGCCTCCAGCGAGTGCTGACACCGGCGAGCGCTCGCACCGGTGTCGGGGTCAGGAGCGCGGGGCGGGCTGATGGGCGCCGGGCACCATCCGTGCGCTGATCGCCGTGCGGTTGCAGGCGTTGATCACGACGGCGGCCCAGATCACCGCCGTCACCTGCGGTTCGTCGAACACCTCGCGGGCCGCCGCGTAGACCTCGTCCGGCACCTGGCCGTCCTGGACCGAGGTCACCGCCTCGGCCAGCGCGAGCGCGGCCCGCTCCCGCTCGGTGAAGAACGGGGTCTCCCGCCAGGCGCCGAGGGTGTGCATCCGCTGCTCGCTCTCGCCCTGAGCGCGGGCGTCCTTGGTGTGCATGTCCAGGCAGAAGGCGCAGCCGTTGAGCTGCGAGGCGCGGATGCGCACCAGTTCCAGCAGCTCGGGCTCGACCCCCGCCGCCCGGGCCGCCCGCACCGCCGCCCGGTGCAGCTCGCCCATCGCGGCGGAGACCTCGGGGGCGAGGCCCTTCAGATCCAGCCGGGCGGTGGTACGCGCCGGGGTGGTCGTCGTCATCGGTGAACTCCGTTCGTCGAAACCAGGGGATCGCAAGCGCCGTCCAGCCAGGACTGCCAGGAGGCGGCGCGCAGCGCCGGGCCCGCCCGCAGCGGACGGCCCAGCCAGGCGGTCACCGGGCGGATTCCGTGCACCGCGTTGACCAGCCACACCTCACGGCCGTCCAGCTCCTGCACGGTGCGGCTGCGGTGCTCGGTGCGGACGCCCAGCTCGGCCGCCCGGTCCTGGAGCAGCGCCGAGGTCACGCCCGCCAGCAGCGGAAGCCCCGGGGGCGGCAGACACAGGACGTCGTCCTCCCACCACAGAACGCTCGCCGTCGTCCCCTCCAGCACCAGGCCGGAGGGGGTGGTGAGCATCAGCTCCTGCGCGCCCCGGGCGGCGGCCCGCTCGCGCAGATGCGCCAGCAGGGGGAGGTCGGGGCCCTTACGGCGGGGATACGACCGCGGATCGAACTCCTCGGTCAGGCATACGGTCACATTGGCCGTCCGCGGCGGCGCCGGGCGTATCCGCAGGAACAGCCGGGCCGGCTCCGGACCGGCCAGCTCGACCCGCGGGAACCAGCGCTCGGTACGGGGCAGGGCGGCGATCGCCTCGCGCCAGAAGCTCTCGATCCGGGCGGGGGAGTCGCCGGACGCCTCGACGCACGCGGCGACGAACCGGCGGCGGTGGTGGTCGAGCCCGCGCACTCGCCCGTCGTCGACCAGCCAGGAGTCGGCGGCCAGCAGGGCGGCGTCCGGCACCGCCCGGGAGGGCGTCAGCCCGCCGTCCTCGCGCCACATCAGCGTCCACTGCTTCTGGTCCGACGCGTCGGCGTGACCGATGTTCTGTGCAGCGACCATGTCCGCTTCCACGTCTCCGTCCCGATGGTGTCCGAAGCTGCTTCCGGTGTTTCCGGTGTTCCGGCATCCGATGAGTGCTGTCCGGCCGGATTCCTAGCCGCGTTCGCTGGATTGCCGGTCAATAGCCGCGCGCCGGACCGCCCCGGCGGCCTCGCTGTTGTGCAGGGCCGCGCTCCGGCGGGCGACCGCGTACCCGGCCACCGCCGCGGGTCCCCGCGACGGCTCGGAGCAGGCCGCCGACACCGCCTCGGCCGCCGCCACCGCGTCCGCGATGCCGCTGTTCATCCCGCGGGCCCCGAAGGGCGGGAACAGATGCGCCGACTCACCGGCCAGCAGCACCCGGCCCGACGGATCGGCGAACGACCCGGCGACCTTGCGCAGGAAGTGGTACCGCGACACCCACAGCACCCGGTGGGCGCAGCCCTCGCCCACCAGCCGGGGCAGCCAGCGGCGCACGGCCTGCTCGGTGCCGAAGGACTCCGGCGGATCGTCCGCGCGGCACTGGAGATCGATCTGGAAGCCCCCGGTGAACGGCACCCGCAGTACGGTGCGGCCGCCGGTGCCGGGGTGCTCGTAGTGGAAGACCCGCTCGACCGGCAGGTCCCCGCCGGCCGGATCCGCCACGTCCACGACCACGTGGTACCCCTCGGACCGGGTGCCCTCCAGCGGGATGTCCAGCGCCCCGCGCACGCCCGGACCAGCGCGGCGCGCGAGTCCTCGGCCATGCAGCGGTGGTCATCCGCGGTGAGCGCGGGATTGACCAGCACCGCCGTCGCGCCCAGCCGGGCGGCGGCCAGAAACGTGGTCACCCACATGATGCCGTCGGGTAACGCGAGCAGCACCCGGTTCCCGGCCGCCACCCCGCGGCCCGCCAGTACGGTGGCGGCGCGCTCGGCGCGGTCGTGGACCTCGCCGTGGGTCCAGACCCGGTGGCCCTCGAAGAAGGCGGCCCGGCCGGACCAGCCGCGGCGGTCCGCGAGCGCCGCGAGATGCGCGGCCACATTGGCGGAGACCGTGGGGCCGGTGGGCATGGGCGGTGCGGACATCGAGGCGGCGGACATCGAAGCGGCGGTCATCGAGGCGGCAGTCGTCGAAGCGGCTGTCGTCGAAGCGGCGGACACCGATGCGGCGGACACCGACAGGGCGGTCACCGGCCGGGCTCCTGCGCCGCGGGGGCCGGTGGCGCCGTGGCGGCGGCCACGAGCAGGTCGTCCATCTCCCCACCGGGCTCCCCTGCGGGGACGGGCTCCACGGCCTCGTAGGCACGCATGGTGGCGGCCGTCTTCAGCAGCATTTCCTCGTACTCCTCGGCCGGATCGGAGTCGAGCACGATGGCGCCGCCCGCGCCGATGTGCATCCGGCCGCCGGTGAACACGGCCGTACGGATGACGATGTTGAGGTCGGCCGCGCCGTTGCAGCTCAGGTAGCCGAGCGCCCCGGAGTAGACACCGCGGGCCTCGGTCTCCAGAGAGTCGATGATCTCCAGCGTGCGCAGCTTGGGGGCCCCGGTCATGGAGCCGCCCGGGAAGCAGGCCCGGACGCAGTCGACGGAGGTCGTCTCCTGGCGCAGCCGGCCGCGCACGGTGGAGACCAACTGGTGGACGGTGGCGTAGGTCTCGGTGTTCATCAGGCGCGGTACGTACACGCTGCCCGGTGCGCACACCCGCCCCAGATCGTTGCGGAGCAGGTCCACGATCATCAGGTTCTCGGCGCGGGCCTTGGGGCTGGAGGCGAGGGCGGCCAGCGCCCGCGCGTCCTGCTCCGGGTCCCGGCCGCGCGGCGCGGTGCCCTTGATCGGCTTGGCCTCGGCGGTGCCGTCGGGGGTGATGCGCACAAACCGCTCGGGGGAGGCACAGGCCACATCGGTGCCGCCGAACCGCAGATAGGCGGCGTACGGCGCCGGGTTGAACCGCCGCAGGGCCCGGTAGAAGGCATAGCTGTCGCTCGGGGCGGGCAGCCAGGCGGCGTTGGTCAGGCAGATCTCATAGCTCACCCCGGCGCGCAGCTCCCGCAGACATGCCTCGATCGAGGCCAGATACCGCTCCCGGTCCCGCACCAGCCAGGGCTCCACGGCGGCCGTGGTGGCCAGGGCGGGCGGCTGCGGGGCGGGGCCGGTGAGCGTCGGCATCCCGCTGAGTACGGTCACGGTGGTGTCCAGCCAGTCCTTCGCCTTCCGGTGGCCGTCGGGGGTGTCCTCGGTGAGGCAGCAGATGTAGGTGACGCCCTCCTGGTGGTCGACCGCGACGAACCGGTCGGCGAACAGCCAGCAGGCGTCCGGGGTGGCGGACCGGTGGCGGCCCGGGGCGCCGCAGTCGGCCTTGAGCTCATAGCCGAAGTAGCCCACATAGCCGCCGGTGAAGTCGAAGGGGAGACCGGGGGCGGTCACCCGGCGGCGGGCCAGCTCCCGTTTGAGGTAGTCGAAGACGCTGCCCTCGACCCGGACGGCGGGCCGTCCGGCCCGCTCGACCTCGCAGACGCCGGTGTCGGTGTCGTAGCGGACGAACTCGGCGAGCGGGCCCGTGCCGTCCCCGAGGAAGGAGAACCGCGCCTCGTCGGACTCGGCGCGCGAGCTGTCGAGCCAGAACGCGTGCGGCGCCTTCGCGTACAGCCGAGTGAAGGCCGCCTCGGTATCGGTGGCATCGGCCAGCCACCGGGCGTGCAGCCGGTAGGCGGGGCCTTCCGGGGACGTCTGCGCCGGGGCGCCCGGGTCGGGGTCGAGCCGCGCCAGTTCCGCTCGGGGGGCCGCCTCGGGGGCCTGCGGGGAGTCCGGTGCGGCGGGAGGCTCCGGGGCCGGTGCGGCGGCCCTGCGGGCGCGGCGCGGCTCCTCGGTAGAGGCAGAAGCAGAGGCGGAGGCGGGGGCCACGGTCGAGGTCACCGACTCGCCGCCTGCATGCTCGACGGTCAGATCGCGGAAGTTGCCGAGCATACGGTGGCCGTATCCGGTCAGCACCGACTCCGGGTGGAACTGGACGCCCCACAGCGGACGGGCCCGGTGCCGCACCCCCATCAGCACACCGTCCTCGGACCAGGCGATGCCCTGAAGCCCCAGCGGCAGCGGCTCGGCCACACACAGCGAGTGATAGCGAACGGCCGTGAAGTCCTGCGGCAGACCGCGGAACAGCCCGCGCCCGCCGTGTTTGATCCGGGACAGATGCCCGTGCTTCGGTCCGGGCGCGGGCACCACCCGTGCCTGGGCGCCGAGCGCGATTCCCTGGTACCCCAGGCACACCCCCAGCACCGGAATGGTCGACCGTTCGATCAGCCGGGCGGTGGCGCCGAAGTCCCGTGGATCGGCCGGATGTCCGGGGCCGGGGGAGAGCACGATGTTGTCGAACGCGGTCAGATCGATGTCCGCGCATTCCGGCGCGTCATGGAGAAGCACCTCCGGTTCCTCGCCGTTGACCTCGGTCAGCAGATGAAAGAGGTTGTACGTGTACGAGTCGTAATGATCGACGAGGAGTGTCCTCAGCGATTCCATCCGGATTTGCCTCCTTGCGATGAGAAAACCGGCCGGGGATCACCCGCCCCGGCCGTCGGGCCGTGGCGCGTCGCCCACCCACCGGCGAGCGCGCGGGCCGTCGGCCGCCATCCGCCTGTGACGTCCTCGTATCGACTGAAGCGGCGGGTAGAGCCTTCTTCAGAATCCGCTGGAGCCGTGGCATGACCAGCCAGGTCACCATCGCGGTTACACCAAGGCACAGCGCCAGGGTCCGCAGCAGGAAATTGGTGTCCCTGATGAACGGGATCACCAGCACATTGAAGATGAGGACCGGAGGGAACACCGCGCTCAGATTCACCGTGCCGGGCCTTCCGCCTCGAACCGGTAGAGGACATGCCACTCCGAGGAGGCCGAACCGGATCCCATGACCCCGCCTCCGAGATATCCCGGAAGGCTTGCCGCGGCATTGAGCATCTCGATCGCCCAGGCATGGAACTCGCTTTCGCGGCCGGGGTCCACCCGGTATGCGGCAGTCACCGTGACCGGCTCACCGTCCACTCCAGCCGCAACTCCTTTCCGCGCCATGACGTTTGTCTTCTTCGCCGCGCCGACCCTGCGAGAACTGCCAACTTCTCGTCAGGTCCACCCGGCGAGATGACACGAAGTGTTCCACACCGTGCGATCGGGAACAGTGGAATACTCAACAACGTACATAAAAACTCGAAAAGGCCGCCGTGACCTGGGCGTTATCTGTGATCCGGCGTTCTCGCGGCACCGCGGCAGGGTCGCTGGAAAAGATTTCGCGCGCGGATTGAACATGACGAAGCGCCGGGCCGTATGAAACGTAATGCGGCCCGGCGCTCCTCGTCGCTTTCGATCAATCGCTCAGCCGAGCACCTTCTCCAGCGCGGCCAGCGCCCCCTCCAGCTCCTCACGGGTGATGGTCAGCGGAGGTGCCAGCCGGATCGTCGACCCATGGGTGTCCTTGACCAGGATCCCCTCGGCCATCAGCCGCTCGCTCACCTCGCGCCCGGTGCCCAGGGCGGGGTCCACATCGACGCCCGCCCACAGCCCGCGGCACCGGTAGCCCACGACGCCCTTGCCGGTCAGCGTGGCCAGCCCGGCCTGAAGCACCTCGCCCAACTCGGTGGCGCGGCGCTGGAATTCGCCGGTGCGCAGCAGGTCGACCACGGCCGAGCCGACCGCCGCGGCCAGCGGATTGCCGCCGAAGGTGGAGCCGTGCTCGCCGGGGCCCAGCACTCCGAGCACCGCACGGTCGGCCACCACCGCCGACACCGGCACGATGCCGCCGCCCAGCGCCTTGCCGAGCAGCAGCACATCCGGCAGCACCGACTCGTGCTCGACGGCCAGGGTGGTGCCGGTGCGGCCCAGACCGGACTGGATCTCATCGGCGATGAACAGCGTCCCGGTGCGCCGGGTCAGCTCGCGCACCCCCCGCAGATAGCCGTCGTCGGGGATGACGACGCCCGCCTCGCCCTGGATGGGCTCGATGAGGACCGCAGCCGTGGTCTCGTCGACGGCGGCCTCCAGTGCCGCGAGGTCGTTGTACGGCACCACGCGGAAGCCCGGGGCGAACGGGCCGAAGCCCTCGCGGGCGACGGGATCGCTGGAGAAGCCGACGATCGTCGTCGTACGCCCGTGGAAGTTGTCGGCCGCCACCACGATGGTGGCCTGGTCCGGGGCGACGCCCTTGACCTCGTACGCCCACTTGCGGGCGACCTTGATGCCGCTCTCCACCGCCTCCGCGCCGGTGTTCATCGGCAGCACCATGGAGAGCCCGGTGAGCTCCGCCACCCCCTCGGCGAAGCCGGCCAGCCGGTCGTTGTGGAAGGCCCGGGAGGTCAGCGTGAGCTGGTCGAGCTGGCGGTGGGCCGCCTCGATCAGGGCCGGGTGGCGGTGGCCGAAGTTGAGCGCCGAGTAGCCGGCCAGCATGTCCAGATAGCGGCGGCCCTCGACGTCCCAGACCCAGGTGCCCTCGGCCCGGGAGACGACCACGGGCAGCGGATGGTAGTTGTGCGCGAGCGAGGACTCCTCGGCGCGGATCAGCTCCCGCGAGGAGCGGGCGGCGCGGACACCGTCCGCCGCGGCGGCGGTGGAACCGGCGGCGGTGGGGGTGGTGGCGGTCATCAGCGGATCTCCTGTGTGCAGCACTTGATGCCCCCGCCGGCCTTGTGCAGTTCCGACAGATCGACGGGGACGGGGACGTAACCGCGGTCGGTGAGCTGGTCGATGAGACCGGTGGCCCGGGGCGCGACGAAGACATGGCGGCCGTCGGAGACGGAGTTGAGCCCGAAGGCCATGGCGTCGTCGCGGGTGGCGATCAGCGCGTCGGGATAGAGCCGTTCCAGCACCTCACGGCTGCCGGGGGAGAACGCCTCCGGGTAGTAGGCGATGTTCTGGTCGTCGAGAACGAACAGCGCGGTGTCCAGGTGGTAGAAGTACGGGTCCACCAGCAGCAGGCTGATGGTCGGCACCCCGAAGAACTCCTGCACCTCCTGGTGGGCCGCCCGGGTGGTGCGAAAGCCCGTGCCCGCCAGGACGAAGGGCCCGGCCGGCACCAGGTCGCCCTCGCCCTCGCACACCGACTCCGGCGGATGGACGTCGAAACCGGCCGCCTTGAACCACCGTTCGTAGGCGAGCTGTTCCGGGCGGCGCTGCGGTGCGTGGAATCGCGAGCCGAAGACCCGGCCCTCCAGGACGAGGGCCGAGTTCGCCGCGAACACCATGTCCGGCAGCCCCGCCACCGGCTCGATGAATTCGACCCGATGGCCGTGCTCGCGGTAGGCGCTGATCAGCGTCTCCCATTGCGTCCGGGCGAGGTCGGTATCGACCTCGGTGTCCTCACGCATCCAGGGATTGATGGCATACCGCACATCGAAATATCTGGGGGCACAGGTCAAGAAGCGCCGGGGGCGCGGCACGCGCGTAAGGGACACGGAGGATTCCTCTCGCTTCCGCGGGCGACCGGGGGGGATGAATCAACGGTAGAAAACGGAGGAGAGGGGAGACAAGAAAGGAAGACTGCGTGTAGGCGCACCGATGCTGCGTGCTGAGGCCGTCCGGCGGCGGTTCATTGCGTCGCGGTCGCGGGTGGCGCCGAACCGGCCTCCGGACTGCCCGTGAGCAGGTGGGACAGCACCATGTAGCTGATCGTCTGGCGGACGAACGGTTCGGCCCGGATGCGCTCCAGCACCTCCTCGAAGTGCTCCACGTCGGTGGCCATCACATGCAGCAGCGCGTCCGCACCGCCGGTCACCGTCATGGCCGCGATGATCTCCGGATAGTTGCGCACGACCTCCGCGAGACGCCGGGGCGGTGCGGCGCTGTCGCAGTACACCTCGACATACGCCTCGGTCCGCCAGCCGAGGGCGGCCGGGCGCACAGTGGTGGTGAAGCCGGTGATCACATCGGTCTCCCGCATCCGGTCGACCCGGCGCTTGACCGCCGAGGCGGACAGCCCGATCGCGGCGCCGATCTCGGTGAAGCTGGTCCTGGCGTTGGCGACCAGTGCCGCGACGATCTTGCGGTCCAGATCATCGAACAGTGGGGGCGGGTACGTCATGGTTTGTCGTCCTTTACGGTTTTTGCCCCATGGGTAAAGGGCTCTTCCGTGCTTTCGAACCGCCCCATAGTCATTGAATGCCTGGGGCGCCTTTTTCTGTACGCTCTTTCAGAAAGATTCCACCAGAGGGGGGCGTGAACCGGGGCGCGGGCCCCTTCTTTCCAGGGGTCGCGCGGCACGGGCTCCGGGGGTACAAGGGCGGTGCGCCGGACCGGCCGAATCCACCTCGGTGATGCGGATACCACCTACCGGCCCATGTCCCCGCGGGCGTACCGTCATCTATTCCACCCGTCCTTCCCGAAAGGTGAGCGACTCCCGAACGGAGACGACTCACCATCCAACGGGGAAAGGCTTCGAGTACGCCCAACGCCGAGCCGTACGCGCCGAATTCGCCGGTGAACCGATTCCGGCACACCGACGGTGCCACCGCGCTTTCGGCGACGCGCCGCACCGGCGGGCCCGTACTCCGGTGTGAGCGAAAGGGACCACCGTCATGACTCTTTCCAGATTCGGCAGGGCGTCGTGAGCCCGCGCCACCACCCCTCCCGCCCGGCTCCGGGCGGTACCGGAAACCCCCGGGACGCCGTCGTCACCGGCCTCGGCTTCTGCCTTCCGGGCGGCGCCGAACCCGTCTTCACCGCGGCCCAGGTATGGGACATCGCCTCCCGGGGCCGCACCGTCCTCGGCCGGGACGGCAGCCACTACGGCTCGGTCCATCTGACGGCCGGGCAGTTCCAGGAGCGACTCCCCGACATCCCCGAATTCTTCTCCCGCCACTACACCGACGCCCACCGGTACGGCCTGGTCTCCCTCGTCGAGGCGTGCGCCGACGCCGAACTCGACCTGGCCGCGGGCGATCTGGGCGAGGCGGCCCTGCTCGTCGGCCGCGGCAGCGTGGACGCCAATGTGGACAGCTATCTCGCCCTGCTCGGCATCGACCCCGACTCGGCCACCACCCTCGACGCCCTGGAGATGTTCGTCGCGGCCGAACAGGCCGTGTCCCCCTCCGACGTGGCCGTCGTCCAGGGCGCGCTGACCCGGACCATCGGCCCCTGCTTCACCGTGTCCTGCGGCTGCTCCTCCAGCGCCGTGCAGATCGGCAACGCCCGCCGCCTCATCGCGACCGGCGAGACCGACCTCGCGGTGGTGACCGGCGTCGACGTCTTCAACGTCGGCCTGATCGAAAAGGGCCAGCGGCTGCTGCGCGGCGCCCAGCACGCCTACGACGGCATGGACGCCGCCGGAATGCCCGATCTGCTGCCGTCCTTCGACACCCTCATGCGCCCCTACGACCGGCGCGCCGACTGCATCAACCACGGCGAGGGAGCCGCCACCGTGATCCTGGAGAGCCGGGAAGCCGCCGAACGGCGCGGCGCCCACCTCTACGGCCAGGTGCTCGCCGCCGCCATGACCCGCGACGGCCTGGCCAACCCGCTCTCGGCCGACGACTCCGGCGCCCAGTTGGTCAGGGCCGTCCGCCTCTGCCTGGGCGACCGATGGCGGATCGAGCAGGTGCCGTACATCAACGGCGCCAGCGACGGCGGTGCCGCCGTCACCGCCATGGAGGCCAACACCGTCCGCGCGCTGTACGGCCCCGGCTCCACCGTGCTGCTGTCCTCCCAGGAAGGCTGCTTCGGCCACCATGGAGCGGCCTCCGGCTGCGTGGGCCTCGCCCTGACCCTGATGATGATGGAGTACGGCGAGGTGTGCCCCACGGCCAACTGCGAACAGCCCGCGGACGGGCTCTCCTTCGACCCCGTGCCCGGCACCCGCACCCGTCCCCTCGACTTCGACCACGCACTCAGCTTCAACTACCAGATCGGTGGCGTGAAGCACGCGATGCTGCTGGGCGGCCCGGACGCCACCTGAGTCCGTACACCCCCGCGGCGATCTCCACCCCACGGCCCCCACGGCCCCCACCCCGGGCCGAGCACCACCCACGGAGACCCCGATGAGTCAGCACACCCCCGCGCCCAGCCGTTCCCCCAGCCGCATCGCCATCGTCGGCATGGGCTGCCGGCTTCCCGGTGACACCGACTCGCCCGCCGCCCTGTGGCGGCTGCTGGCCGACGGACGCGACGCCGTCGGCGAACCGCCCGCCGAGCGCGCCGCGCTCTGGGCGGCCGACCCCACCACGACCGCCCCGCCCGAGTCCGCACCGCCCGTCCACGGCGGATATCTGCGTGATGTATCCGGCTTCGACGCCGACTTCTTCGGCGTCTCCGGGCGCGAGGCCGACATCCTCGACCCCCAGCACCGGCTCCTGCTCGAAGTGGCCTGGGAGGCCCTGGAACACGCCGGAATGCCACCCGACCGGCTCGGCTCCACCGCCACCGGCGTCTTCGCCGGGCTCAGCTACAACGACTACATGAACCGGCTCGACCGGCACCCCCGCGAGCTGGAGGGCTCCGCCCTGGCCAACGGGCACTGCGTCGCCACCGGCCGAATCTCCTACCTGCTCGGCCTGCACGGCCCCTCCGTGGCCCTGGACACCGCGTGCTCGTCCTCCCTGGTCGCCGTCCACCTGGCGGCCCAGGCGCTGCGCGCAGGGGAATGCGATCTGGCCCTGGCCGGCGGGGTCACCCTGATGTTCGAGCCGCGGATCACCCGCTCGTTCGACCGGATGGGCATGCTCTCGCACACCGGCCACTGCCACGCCTTCGACGCCGCCGCCGACGGCTTCGTCCGCGGCGAGGGCTGCGGCATCGTCGTCCTCAAACGCCTCACCGACGCCATGCGCGACGGGGACCGGATCCTGGCCGTGCTGCGCGGCTCCGCCGTCAACCAGGACGGCCACTCCGACGGGCTCGCCGCACCCTCCGCCACCGCCCAGCGCGCCCTGTACGAGGAGGCGCTCGGCCGCGCCGGGGTCGACCCCGGCGACGTCGGGATGGTCGAGGCCCACGGCACCGGCACCCCCGTCGGCGACCCGGTCGAATTCGCCAGCCTCGCCCAGGTCTACGGAACCGGCCGCGACCGCTGCGCCCTCGCCTCGGTCAAGACCAACCTGGGCCATCTGGAGCCCGCCGCCGGGGTCACCGGCCTGATCAAGGCCGTGCTGTGCCTGGGCCGTGGACTGATCCCGCCCAATCTGCACTTCACCCGGTGGAATCCCGCCATCGACGCCGACGGCACCCGCCTCTTCATCCCCCGCGAACTCACCCCCTGGCCGGTGCGCACCGGACCGCGGCTGGCGGCCGTGTCCTCCTTCGGCTTCTCCGGGACCAACGCCCATGTGGTGCTGGAACAACCCCCCGCACCCGCCACCCGCCCCGCACCGCGCCCCCGGCCCGCCACCCGCGCCGTTCCGCAGGTGTTCCTCGTCCCCGCCGGGTCCCCGGCCGCACTGCCATCCGCCGCGCGGCGGATGGCGGACTGGCTGGAGGGCGACGGCGCGGACACCCCGCTGCGCGACATCGCCCACACCCTGGCGCTGCGCCGCGCCGCCGGGCGCGGGCGGCTCGGCGTCACCACCGCCTCCCGCACCGAACTCATCGGCGCCCTGCGGGCGTTCGCCACCGGTCGGGCCCACCCCGCCGTGGTCACCGGCGCCGTGGGCGCTGAGGTCTCCCGCCGGCCGGTCTGGGTGTTCTCCGGACAGGGCTCCCAGTGGCCGGGCATGGGACGGCGGCTGCTGGCGAGCGAACCGGCCTTCGCCGAGGCGCTCACCGAGGCCGACGCCCTCATCGCCGCCGAGTCCGGATTCTCGGTGCTCGACATCGTCCGCTCCGGCGCCGCGGTGACCGGCTGCGACCGGGTGCAGCCCGTGCTGTTCGCCCTCCAGACCGCGCTCGCCGCCACCTGGCGCGCCCACGGCGTGCGGCCCGCCGGGGTCATCGGCCACTCCATGGGCGAGGTCGCCGCCGCCGTGGTGGCCGGGGCCCTCTCCCTGGCCGACGGGGCCAAGGTGATCTGCCGCCGCTCCGCCCTGCTCACCCGCGTCGCCGGGAACGGCGCCATGGCCACGGTGGGCCTCGGCGCCGACGAGGTGCAGGCCGAACTCGACACCGGCGGCGCCGCGGCGGCGGTCACCGTCGCCGTCATGGCCGCACCCGGCTCCACCGTGGTGGCCGGGGACACCGCCCACGTCGAACGGCTCGTCGCCGGCTGGCGGGCCCGCTCCGTGCCCGCGGCGCTGATCGCCGTGGACGTCGCCTCGCACTCACCCCAGGTGGACCCGCTCCTGGCCGATCTGCGCACCGCCCTCGCCGACCTCACCCCCCGCCGCCCGGACGTGCCCTTCTACACCACCGTCCTCGACGATCCGCACACCGCGCCCGCCTTCGACGCCGACTACTGGTGCGCCAATCTGCGCCACCCGGTCCGGTTCTCCGCGGCCATCGCCGCCGCCGCGGCCGACCGCCACCTGGTGTACGTCGAGATATCCCCCCACCCGGTCATCACCCACCCCGTCCAGCGCGGTCTCGCCGGTCTGGTCGAGGACCCCGTCGTCCTGCCCACGCTGCGCCGCGACGAGGACGAGCGGGCCACCTTCCGGACCCATCTGGCCGCGCTGCACTGCGCGGGCGTCCCCGTCGACTGGTCCGTGCTGTACGCGGACGCCGCCCTCGCCGACGTGCCGCCCATCACCTTCGACCGCACCCGCCACTGGGCCGGCGCCCCGCCCTCCGCGCCCTCCGCCGACCCGCCCGGCGCGGCTCCGGCCG
>NZ_JAHLEM010000228.1 GCF_018883605.1 Streptomyces niphimycinicus
CGCACCCGGCGCGGCGGCCCCGCTCCCGACCCGGACCGCCCCGAGGAGCTGTGGAAGGCCCTGGACCGGGGCGAGGACCCCACACAGACCCCGACGCGGCAGGAGGCCGACCGGGGCGCCTAGGCGCTCCGCTGGATGTGCGGCGCCGTGCCGTCGGTCGACTGCGGCGCCGCCGTGGCTGGTCCCACGCGGCGGAGCCGCATATCGACACAGCCGCGGCGGAGCCGCACATCGACACGGCCCCGCGCCCCTTCGGGGCGCTGCCCGAACCGCATCGGACCTCCGCCGATCTGCCGAGAGCCG
>NZ_JAHLEM010000229.1 GCF_018883605.1 Streptomyces niphimycinicus
GCGGCGCCGTGCCGTCGGTCGACTGCGGCGCCGCCGTGGCTGGTCCCACGCGGCGGAGCCGCATATCGACACAGCCGCGGCGGAGCCGCACATCGACACGGCCCCGCGCCCCTTCGGGGCGCTGCCCGAACCGCATCGGACCTCCGCCGATCTGCCGAGAGCCGCCGGGGCTCGCGTCCCCGTCCCGTCCCGGACCGCAAGGCCCACCCCCGCTCAAGGGCATTTCGCGCGTCGGGGACAATGGCCTGGGAGCGTTCGCCCCCGAGCGCCCGGACCAGGCGCAGTACAGCTACGAGGAGAATTCATGGCGGGTCACAACCACGGACACACCCCGGCCGCCTGGACCGGTGTCACCATCGCCTTCATCGGCTTCTGCGTCGCCGGCGCGTTCACCGTGGCGGCCAACCCGCTCGGCTTCTGGGCGGGCATGGTGATCATCGTCCTCGGTGGTGTCGTCGGCGCGGCGATGCGCGCGGCCGGGCTGGGCCTGCCCAAGGAGCAGCACTCGCTCCCGCAGCCGCAGCCCACGGCGCAGGCGCAGGCACAGACCCAGCAGTGAGCCCGGGCGCGGCCCGGGGCCGCGCCCGCCTCCACCGCGCCCGCCTCCACCGCGCTCGGCTCTGAGCCGTACGGAGGCCGGCGCACCGGCCCTGAGCCGCGCCTTCGAGGATCCCGGGGGAGACTTGGCGGTGTGAGCGAACCACCGTCGGCCGCCCCGGCCCCCGTGGCGCGGCGTCTCGCGGCACCTCTCGGAGTGCTCGCGGGCGTTCTCGCCGCGTTCGGCTACGTCGGCGCCGTGGACCCCGGGGAGCCGGGTCACTACCCGGTCTGTCCGCTGCTGCGGCTCACCGGGCTGTACTGTCCCGGCTGCGGCGGGCTGCGCGGCGCCCACGCCCTGGCCCATGGCGAGCTGGCGGCCGCGCTGCGGGACAACGCCCTCGCCGTCGGCTGTTACGCGCTCTTCGCCGTCTGCTGGGTGATGTGGTGTGTGCGCGGACGCTTCCCTGAGGCGCGGCCTTGGCATGCGGGGGCGCTCGGCGTGGTGGCCCTGGTCTTCACAATCGTCCGGAATTTCCCGTTCGGGGGACTACTGACCCCGTGACCGCTGTTGTGTATGTGCATGTGGGGGCCGCCCGCGTCAACCGGATGCGAGACCTCGGCGTCCCGGCGGCTACCATCGCAGTGCCAGGTGAGGCGGCTTGCCGCCGTACCCGGCGGATTCAAAGCCAGCTTCATCCCCGTCACGGAAGGGGGCCCGCTCGATGAGTGTGCTCGACGAGATCATCGACGGAGTCCGTGCCGACCTCACGGAGCGGCAGGCGCGCGTCACCCTCGACGAGCTCAAGGAGCGGGCGGCCAAGGCCCGGCCGGCGAAGGACGGCGTCGCGGCGCTCAAGGGCGACAGCGTCAATGTGATCTGCGAGGTCAAGCGGTCCAGCCCGTCCAAGGGCGCGCTCGCCGCGATCGCCGACCCCGCGGGGCTCGCCGCCGACTACGAGGCGGGCGGCGCGTCCGTCATCAGCGTGCTGACCGAGCAGCGCCGCTTCGGCGGTTCGCTGGCCGACCTGGAAGCCGTAAGGGCGAAGGTCGACATTCCGGTGCTCCGTAAGGACTTCATCGTCACCTCGTACCAGCTCTGGGAGGCGCGGGCGTACGGCGCCGACGTCATCCTGCTGATCGTCTCCGCGCTGGAGCAGGAGGCGCTGGTCTCGCTCGTCGAGCGTGCCGTGTCCATCGGGCTGACGCCGCTGGTCGAGGTGCACGACGAGGAGGAGGTCGTCCGGGCGGTCGACGCCGGAGCCCGGGTGATCGGCGTCAACGCGCGCGACCTCAAGACCCTCCAGGTGGACCGCACGACCTTCGCACGCGTCGCCCCGGAGATCCCGGACCACATCGTCAAGATCGCGGAGTCGGGTGTGCGCGGTCCGCACGACCTGATCGCCTACGCGAACGACGGCGCGGACGCGGTGCTGGTCGGCGAGTCCCTGGTGACCGGGCGCGACCCCAAGGCCGCGGTGGCCGATCTGGTGGCGGCGGGCGCCCACCCGGCGCTGCGCCACGGCCGGGACTGAGCGGACGGGACCGGCGGACCATGGAGACGTACGCGCGCCTGGCCCGGGGCTGTCGGCCCCGGGGCTGCCGCGCGCCCGCGAGGCGGGTGCGGGGGCGGCGCGTGCGCTACCACATCGGATGCGAGCCGGGGCAGATCAACGGGCGGCGATGGCGTCGGACGGCAACGCGCTGACAGTGCGCTGCGGGCCGTAACCGTGGGCCGGGCCCGGGGGATTTCCGCCCGGCGGGCCATGGCTTTTCCACCCATCACATCCGTTGCGGGGCGCTGCCCCGATCGAGGAGTACCACCCATGTCCTCTGATTTCTTCATTCCCGACCCGGAGGGTCGAGTGCCCAGCGCCGAGGGCTATTTCGGCGCCTTCGGCGGCAAGTTCATCCCCGAGGCGCTCGTCGCCGCCGTCGACGAGGTCGCGGCCGAGTACGAGAAGGCCAAGACGGACCCCGCCTTCGCGGCCGAACTCGAGGATCTGCTGGTCAACTACACCGGCCGGCCCAGTGCGCTGACCGAGGTGCGGCGGTTCGCCGAGCACGCCGGGGGTGCCCGGATCTTCCTCAAGCGGGAGGATCTCAACCACACCGGCTCCCACAAGATCAACAATGTGCTGGGGCAGGCCCTGCTCACCAAGCGCATGGGCAAGTCCCGGGTCATCGCCGAGACCGGCGCCGGTCAGCACGGGGTGGCCACGGCCACCGCGTGTGCGCTGTTCGGGCTCGAATGCACCATCTACATGGGCGAGGTCGACACCCAGCGGCAGGCGCTCAATGTGGCGCGGATGCGGATGCTGGGCGCCGAGGTCATCTCCGTGACGTCCGGCAGCCGCACCCTCAAGGACGCCATCAACGAGGCGTTCCGGGACTGGGTCGCCAATGTGGACCGCACCCACTACCTCTTCGGCACGGTGGCCGGCCCGCACCCCTTCCCGGCGCTGGTGCGAGACTTCCACCGGGTGATCGGTGTGGAGGCGCGGCGGCAGATCCTGGAGCGGACCGGGCGGCTGCCGGACGCGGTCGCGGCCTGCGTGGGCGGTGGATCCAACGCGATCGGGCTGTTCCACGCCTTCCTGCCGGACGAGGGCGTACGCGTCGTCGGCTTCGAGCCCGCCGGGCACGGTGTGGAGACCGGGGAGCACGCGGCCACGCTGAGCCAGGGCGAGCCCGGGATCCTGCACGGTTCCCGGTCGTTCGTGCTCCAGGACGAGGACGGCCAGATCACCGAGCCGTACTCGATCTCGGCCGGTCTGGACTACCCCGGCGTCGGGCCGGAGCACGCCTATCTGAAGGAGATCGGCCGCGCCGAGTACCGGGCGGTCACCGACGACGAGGCGATGCGGGCGCTGCGGCTGCTCTCGGAGACCGAGGGCATCATCCCGGCGATCGAGAGCGCCCACGCGCTGGCGGGCGCCCTGGACCTCGGCCGTGAGCTGGGGAGCGACGGCCTGGTGCTGGTCAACCTCTCCGGGCGCGGCGACAAGGACATGGACACGGCGGCTCGGTACTTCGGGCTCTACGACCAGCAGAGCGACCAGGGAGCGAAGTGATGGCCGGGAATCTGGAGCTGCTGGGATCCGTGCTGGCGGGCGCCAAGGACGAGGGGCGCGCCGCGCTCGTCGGCTATCTGCCCGCCGGTTTCCCCTCCGTCGACGGCGGGGTGGACGCGATGACCGCCATGATCGAGGGCGGCTGCGACATCATCGAGGTCGGGCTGCCGCACAGTGATCCGGTGCTCGACGGGCCGGTGATCCAGACCGCCGACGACATCGCGCTGCGCGGCGGGGTCAAGATCCGCGATGTGATCAGCACGGTGGGGGAGGTGCATGCCCGCACGGGTGCCCCGATCCTGTGCATGACGTACTGGAACCCGGTGGACCGGTACGGCGTCGAGCGGTTCGCCGCCGATCTCGCCGAGGTGGGCGGCGCGGGCTGCATCCTGCCCGATCTGCCGGTCCAGGAGTCGGAGGTCTGGCGGAAGGCCGCCGAGCAGCACGGTCTGGCGACCGTGTTCGTGGTCGCGCCCAGCAGCCGTGATGAGCGGCTGGCGAAGATCACGGCGGCGGGCAGCGGTTTCGTCTACGCGGCGTCCCTGATGGGCGTCACCGGAACGAGGGAATCGGTGGGCCAGGAGGCGCGCGAGCTGGTGGCGCGCACCCGCGGCACCACCACGCTTCCGGTCTGCGTCGGGCTCGGCGTCTCCAACGCCACCCAGGCGGCCGAGGTCGCGGCGTTCGCCGACGGGGTCATCGTGGGCTCGGCCTTCGTCAAGCGGCTGCTGGACGCCGAGGGCGACACCGAGGCCGGTCTCGCGGGGCTGCGCGAACTCGCGGGTGAGCTGGCGGAAGGCGTGCGCGCCCCCCGTTAGCCGCCTCGTCCGTCAGCGGCGCCGCCGGTCGGACGCCGCCAGGCGGCTCGCCCGTTGGAGGGTCGCTCGTTAGAGGGAAGAACGGGGCGGAGGAGCCCAGCGGTGCTCCTCCGCCTCGTTGGCGAGGGCGTGAGTCAGAGAAACCGTGAGGGAAAGCGCGGCGCCCGAGAGCGCCTGCGGGAACAGCGCGAGCGGGAGCGGTCGCGCGCGAAGCGGAAGCGGACGCTGGGCGTCCTGGGGGCCGTGGTGGCCGTCCTCGCCGGGGCCGTGGGGGTGGGCATGGTCGCGTCCAGGACCGAAGACGACTCGGGCAAGTCGGGCAGCTCCGTGGTGCCACCGCGCGGAGCGATCGGCAAGGGGCACCTGGTGATCCCCTCGGGGATGGCGGAGAAGGCGGGGCGGGGCGGGCAGGCGGACCAGGCCGGGAAGCCGGCCCCGGTGACCCTGACGGTGTACGAGGACTTCCGCTGTCCCGGGTGCAAGCAGTTCGAGGACGTCTTCCGCAAGACCGTCCACGAGCTCCAGGACGAGGGCCGGATGAAGGTCGAGTACCACCTGGTGACGATCATCGACGGAAACCTCGGCGGCACCGGTTCGGTCCGCGCGGCGAACGCGGCGGCCTGCGCCCAGGACCAGGACGCCGGGAAGTTCCGGGCCTACCACGATGTGCTCTACCGCCATCAGCCCGCGGAGACCCGGGACAGCTATGCGAAGAACGCCCGGCTGATCAAGCTCGCGGACCAGGTCCCCGGGCTGGTCACCGCCGCCTTCCGGAAGTGCGTCGAGGAGGGCCGGCACGACGCCTGGGTGCGTAAGTCGGGCGATGTCTTCGCGCACTCCGGCTACGCGTCCACGCCGACGGTGCTGCTGGGCGGGAAGTCCGTGTACGGCGACCCGGACAAGCCGCTGAGCCCCAACAAGCTCAAGCGCATGGTTCTCGCGGCGGCCCGGGACTGATCCTTGTTACGCAGCCGTTGCCGGGTGGGTTGTCGCATCTCCCGCCCGGCACGGTAGCGTCGGTCCTGTCATGGACCTCCTCGCTTACATTCCCAGCCCGTCGTCCGGCGTGATCTATCTCGGCCCGGTCCCGCTGCGCGGCTATGCCTTCTGCATCATCATCGGCGTCTTCGTCGCGGTCTGGCTCGGCGGGCGGCGCTGGGTCGCCCGGGGCGGCCGCGTCGGCACCGTCGCCGACATCGCCGTCTGGGCGGTGCCCTTCGGCCTGGTCGGAGGCCGCCTCTACCACGTCATCACCGATTACGAGCTGTACTTCACCGACGGCCGTGACTGGGTGGACGCGTTCAAGATCTGGCAGGGCGGCCTCGGGATCTGGGGGGCCATCGCGCTGGGCGCCCTGGGTGCCTGGATCGGCTGCCGCCGCCGGGGCATCCCGCTCCCGGCCTACGCGGACGCCATCGCGCCCGGGATCGCCTTCGCCCAGGCGATCGGCCGCTGGGGCAACTGGTTCAACCAGGAGCTGTACGGCAAGGAGACCACCCTGCCGTGGGCGCTGAAGATCGACGGCGACGCCGACGCGGGCCGGGTGGCCGGCACGTACCACCCGACCTTCCTGTACGAGTCGCTGTGGTGCATCGGCGTGGCCCTGCTGGTGATCTGGGCGGACCGTCGCTTCAAGCTGGGGCATGGCCGTGCGTTTGCCCTCTACGTCGCGGCGTACACCGTGGGCCGCTTCTGGATCGAGTACCTCCGGGTGGACGACGCCCACCATGTGCTCGGGCTGCGGCTCAACAACTGGACGTCCGTCGTGGTCTTCCTGGCCGCGGTGGCCTATCTGGTGATCTCCGCGAAGAAGTCCCCCGGTCGCGAGGAGGTCGTCGAGCCCGCCGCGGCCGAGGACGGCGCGGACGCGAGCGGCGACGGACCGGCCCCGGCCGCCAAGACCGAGGCGGGCGACGCCGCTGCGGCCGGGACCGGCGGGGCGGACGAAGCCGGTGCGGTGGCCGCCGAGGCGGAGCCCTCCAAGAAACCCTGACGCGCGCCGCGTCGCGTTCAATGAGACGTTAGGACGTCCCATAGGCCGCCGGACCCCTCGGGATTCGGCGGCTTCTTTACGTTTCCGCAGGTCAGCGAGGTAAGTTCGGCCTTCCTTGCTGGCGGAGCGGGGTAATTCGTGCGTACCTTCGAACCGTTGGGGTGGGGCCGCATCGCCGCACCCTTCTCGAAGGGAGCACATCTTCATATGTCCGTCATCGATACCGCCGAGCCCCCGCACATCGCCCACCGCGACAACCACACCCACCGTGATGTGACCGGCGGCTGGCTGCGCCCCGCCGTCTTCGGAGCCATGGACGGACTGGTCTCCAACCTCGCGCTGATGACCGGCGTGGCCGGCGGCGCGGTGGACCGGCAGACCATCGTGATCACCGGTCTGGCGGGGCTGGCGGCCGGCGCCTTCTCCATGGCCGCCGGGGAGTACACCTCCGTCGCCTCCCAGCGTGAGCTGGTCGAGGCCGAGCTGGAGGTGGAGCGGGGCGAGCTGCGCAAGCACCCGGTGGACGAGCTGGAGGAGCTGGCGGCGCTCTATGTGTCGCGCGGGGTGGAGCCGGCGCTGGCCCGTGAGGTGGCCGAGCAGCTCTCCCGCGACCCCGAGCAGGCGCTGGAGATACACGCCCGCGAGGAGCTGGGCGTGGACCCGGACGATCTGCCCTCACCGCTGGTCGCGGCGGTGTCCTCGTTCGGCTCCTTCGCACTGGGCGCGCTGCTGCCGGTGCTGCCGTATCTGCTGGGCGCCTCGGCGCTGTGGCCGGCCGTGGTGCTGGCGCTGATCGGGCTGTTCGGCTGCGGTGCGGCGGTGGCGCGGGTGACCGCCCGTTCCTGGTGGTACAGCGGGCTGCGGCAGCTCGCGCTGGGCGGCGCGGCAGCGGGTGTGACCTATGCCCTGGGCGCTTTGTTCGGAACGGCCGTAGGATGACAGGCATACGGTGAGCCGCATAACTACGCCGTTACTCCTCGGTTTCGATCCTTTTGCAGGCGGGCATAAGCCGAAAGCGCTTGGGCAGAGTCGCCCGGTCCGCGCTATGGCGACGCTGGTCGCCCCATCCGCTACCGCCCGTATTGCCTGATATCGCCCCACCCTTGGGGTGTCCGCATGGTGGAATGGAATTTCCACTTCCCGAGATTCAACCCATCATGTAACCTGCACGAAATTCTCGCGGAGGGCCAACGTCGTCCCTCGGCACACGCAAAATGCCATGACGACGACGGGAGAGCCGATGCGTTCCGCATCCCACCCCGCCCGCCAGGGGATGTACGACCCACGCAATGAGCACGACGCCTGTGGCGTCGGCTTCGTGGCGACCCTCACCGGCGAGGCCAGCCATGAGCTCGTGGAGCAGGCTCTCACTGTGCTGAGGAACCTCGAGCACCGCGGCGCCACCGGTTCCGAGCCCGACTCGGGCGATGGCGCGGGCATCCTCGTCCAGGTTCCGGACGCCTTCCTGCGGGCCAGCGTGACCGGCTTCGAGCTGCCCGAGGCCGGTGCCTACGCGGTGGGCATCGCGTTCCTCCCGGAGGGCGAGAGCGAGTCCGCGGCCGCCGCGGAGCACATCGAGCGGCTCGCCGCCGAGGAGGGCCTGACCGTCCTCGGCTGGCGCGAGGTGCCCGTCGCCCCCGAGCTGCTGGGCAACGGCGCCCGTTCCACCATGCCCGCCTTCCGCCAGCTCTTCGTCGCCGACGGCACCAGCACCGGCGTGGCCCTGGACCGCACGGCGTTCGTGCTGCGCAAGCGCGCCGAGCGCGAGGCGGGGGTCTACTTCCCCTCGCTGTCCGCCCGCACCCTCGTCTACAAGGGCATGCTGACCACCGGCCAGCTCGAGCCGTTCTTCCCGGACCTCTCCGACCGCCGCTTCGCCACCGCCGTCGCGCTGGTCCACTCCCGGTTCTCCACCAACACCTTCCCGAGCTGGCCGCTGGCCCACCCGTACCGCTTCGTCGCCCACAACGGTGAGATCAACACCGTCCAGGGCAACCGCAACTGGATGCGGGCCCGGGAGTCCCAGCTCGTCAGCGACCTGTTCGGGGAGAAGGGGCTGGAGCGGATCTTCCCCCTCTGCACCCCGGACGCCTCCGACTCGGCGACCTTCGACGAGGTCCTGGAGCTGCTCCACCTCGGCGGCCGCTCGCTGCCGCACTCGGTGCTGATGATGGTCCCCGAGGCGTGGGAGAACCACCCCGCCATGGACCCGGCCCGGCGCGCCTTCTACCAGTACCACTCCACGATGATGGAGCCGTGGGACGGCCCGGCCTGTGTCACCTTCACCGACGGCGTCCAGGTCGGCGCCGTGCTGGACCGCAACGGTCTGCGGCCCGGGCGCTACTGGGTCACCGACGAGGGCCTGGTCGTGCTCTCCTCCGAGGTCGGCGTCCTGGACATCGACCCGGCCAAGGTGGTCCGCAAGGGCCGGCTCCAGCCGGGCCGGATGTTCCTGGTCGACACCGCCGAGCACCGCATCATCGAGGACGACGAGATCAAGGCCGAGCTGGCCGCCGAGCAGCCGTACGGCGAGTGGCTCGAGGCCGGTCTGATCGACCTGGCCGACCTTCCCGGGCGCGAGCACATCGTGCACACCCACGCCTCGGTCACCCGCCGCCAGCAGACCTTCGGCTACACCGAGGAGGAGCTGCGCGTCCTGCTCGCGCCGATGGCCAAGGCCGGTGCCGAGCCGATCGGCTCGATGGGCACCGACTCGCCGATCGCCGCCCTCTCCGAGCGGCCGCGGCTGCTGTTCGACTACTTCACCCAGTTGTTCGCGCAGGTCACCAACCCGCCGCTGGACGCGATCCGCGAGGAGCTGGTCACCTCGCTGATCTCCTCGCTGGGCCCGCAGGGCAATCTGCTGGAGCCGACCGCGGCCTCCTGCCGCAGCGTCACCCTGCCCTTCCCGGTGATCGACAACGATGAGCTGGCCAAGCTCATCCACATCAACGCCGACGGGGACATGCCGGGCCTCAAGGCGGCCAATCTCTCGGGCCTGTACCGGGTCGGCGGCGGCGGTCAGGCGCTCGCCGCCCGGCTGGACGAGATCTGCGCCGAGGCCGACCGCGCCATCGAGGACGGCGCCCGGCTGATCGTGCTCTCCGACCGTCACTCGGACGCCGAGCACGCCCCGATCCCCTCGCTGCTGCTCACCTCCGCGGTCCACCACCACCTCATCGGCACCAAGCAGCGCACCCAGGTGGGGCTGCTGGTCGAGGCGGGCGACGTCCGCGAGGTGCACCATGTCGCGCTGCTGATCGGCTACGGCGCCGCGGCCGTCAACCCGTACCTGGCCATGGAGTCGGTCGAGGACCTGGTCCGGGCAGGGACGTTCCTGCCGGGTGTCGAGGCCGATACCGCGATCAAGAACCTCATCAAGGCGCTCGGCAAGGGCGTCCTGAAGGTCATGTCCAAGATGGGCATCTCGACCGTGGCCTCCTACCGGGGCGCGCAGGTCTTCGAGGCCGTCGGCCTGGACGAGTCCTTCGTGGACACCTACTTCCACGGCACCGCCACCAAGATCGGCGGCGCGGGCCTGGATGTCGTCGCCAAGGAGGTCGCCGCCCGCCACGCCAAGGCGTACCCCGCCTCCGGCGTCCCCTCCGCCCACCGCACGCTGGAGATCGGCGGCGAGTACCAGTGGCGCCGCGAGGGCGAGCCGCATCTCTTCGACCCCGAGACGATCTTCCGGCTTCAGCACTCCACCCGGTCGCGTCGCTACGACATCTTCAAGAAGTACACCGAGCGGGTGAACGAGCAGTCCGAGCGGCTGATGACGCTGCGCGGTCTGTTCTCCTTCAAGGGCGAGCGGCCCTCGATCCCGATCGACGAGGTCGAGTCCGTCGGCGAGATCGTCAAGCGGTTCTCCACCGGCGCCATGTCGTACGGCTCCATCTCCCAGGAGGCGCACGAGACCCTCGCCATCGCCATGAACCAGTTGGGGGCCAAGTCCAACACCGGTGAGGGCGGCGAGGACTCCGACCGGCTGCACGACCCCGCCCGGCGCTCGTCGATCAAGCAGGTGGCCTCCGGCCGCTTCGGTGTGACCAGCGAATACCTGGTCAACTCCGATGACATCCAGATCAAGATGGCGCAGGGCGCCAAGCCCGGCGAGGGCGGCCAGCTTCCCGGCCACAAGGTCTACCCCTGGGTCGCCAAGACCCGGCACTCCACCCCGGGCGTCGGTCTGATCTCCCCGCCGCCGCACCACGACATCTACTCGATCGAGGATCTCGCCCAGCTCATCCACGACCTGAAGAACGCCAACCCGCAGGCCCGGATCCACGTCAAGCTGGTCTCCGAGGTCGGCGTCGGCACGGTCGCCGCGGGCGTCTCCAAGGCCCACGCCGATGTGGTGCTGATCTCCGGCCACGACGGCGGCACCGGCGCCTCGCCGCTCACCTCGCTCAAGCACGCGGGCGGCCCCTGGGAGCTCGGCCTCGCCGAAACCCAGCAGACGCTGCTGCTCAACGGGTTGCGCGACCGCATCGTGGTGCAGACCGACGGCCAGCTCAAGACCGGCCGTGACGTGGTCATCGCCGCGCTGCTCGGGGCCGAGGAGTTCGGCTTCGCCACCGCGCCGCTGGTGGTCTCCGGCTGCGTCATGATGCGCGTCTGCCACCTGGACACCTGCCCGGTCGGCATCGCCACCCAGAACCCGGTGCTGCGCGAGCGCTACAGCGGCAAGGCCGAGTTCGTGGTGAACTTCTTCGAGTTCATCGCCGAGGAGGTCCGTGAGATCCTGGCCGAGCTGGGCTTCCGCACCCTGGACGAGGCCATCGGCCACGCCGAGCTGCTGGACACCGCCCGCGCCGTCCAGCACTGGAAGGCACAGGGCCTGGACCTCGCCCCGCTGCTGTACGTGCCCGAGCTGCCCGAGGGCGCCGTCCGCCACCAGGCGATCGCGCAGGACCACGGCCTGGCCAAGGCGCTCGACAACCAACTGATCAAGCTGGCCGCCGACGCGCTGAACGCCGAGAGCGCCGAGGCCGCCCAGCCGGTCCGCGCCCAGGTCGCGATCCGCAACATCAACCGGACCGTCGGCACCATGCTCGGCCATGAGGTGACCCGGACCTTCGGCGGCGCGGGCCTGCCCGACGACACCATCGACATCACCTTCACCGGCTCGGCCGGCCAGTCCTTCGGTGCGTTCGTGCCCAGGGGCGTCACCCTGCGGCTCGAAGGCGACGCCAACGACTACGTGGGCAAGGGCCTGTCCGGCGGCCGGATCGTCGTCCGCCCGGACCGGGGCGCGGACCACCTCGCCGAGTACTCCACCATCGCGGGCAACACCCTCGCGTACGGCGCGACCGGCGGTGAGATGTTCCTGCGCGGCCGGGTCGGCGAGCGGTTCTGCGTGCGCAACTCCGGCGCCACCGTCGTCTCCGAGGGCGTGGGCGACCACGGCTGTGAGTACATGACCGGCGGCCACGCGCTCGTCCTCGGGCCCACCGGCCGCAACTTCGCGGCCGGTATGTCCGGCGGCATCGCGTATGTGATCGACCTCGACCCGGACAACGTCAACGTCGATCTGCGCAGCGCCCTCGGCGCGCTGGACGACACCGACAAGCAGTGGCTGCACGACGCGGTGCGCCGCCACCACGAGGAGACCGGCTCCACCGTCGCGGGCGCGCTGCTCGACGACTGGGAGACCGCCCTCACCCGCTTCAGCAAGATCATCCCCGCTACGTACCAGGCCGTGCTCGCCGCCAAGGACGCCGCCGAGCGAGCCGGGCTCTCCGAGTCCGAGACCACCGAGAAGATGATGGAGGCGGCGACCAATGGCTGACCCCAAGGGCTTCCTGACCACTGGCCGAGAGGTCGCCGAGACCCGCCCGGTGGACGAGCGCGTCAAGGACTGGAACGAGGTCTACGTCCCCGGCTCGCTGCTGCCGATCATCAGCAAGCAGGCCGGACGCTGCATGGACTGCGGCATCCCGTTCTGTCACAACGGCTGTCCGCTGGGAAACCTCATCCCCGAGTGGAACGACTACGCCTACCGGCAGGACTGGCGCGAGGCCAGCGAGCGGCTGCACGCGACCAACAACTTCCCGGAGTTCACCGGGCGGCTGTGCCCGGCCCCGTGCGAGTCGGCCTGTGTGCTCGGTATCAACCAGCCCGCGGTGACCATCAAGAACGTCGAGGTCACCATCATCGACAAGGCGTGGGACGCGGGCGATGTCACCCCGCAGCCGCCCGAGCGGCTCAGCGGCAAGACCGTCGCCGTCATCGGCTCCGGCCCGGCGGGCCTGGCCGCCGCCCAGCAGTTGACCCGGGCCGGTCACACGGTCGCCGTCTATGAGCGGGCCGACCGCATCGGCGGGCTGCTGCGCTATGGCATCCCCGAGTTCAAGATGGAGAAGCGGCACATCAACCGCCGTATCGAGCAGATGCGCGCGGAGGGCACCAAGTTCCGCACCGAGACGGAGATCGGCCGCGACATCGACGCGGCCAAGCTGCGCAAGCGGTACGACGCCGTGGTCATCGCGGCCGGCGCCACCACCTCGCGCGATCTGCCGGCCCCCGGCCGGGAGCTGAACGGCATCCACTTCGCGATGGAGTATCTGCCGCTCGCCAACAAGGTGCAGGAGGGCGACCTCACCACCGCCCCCATCACCGCCGAGGGCAAGCATGTCGTGGTCATCGGCGGCGGCGACACCGGCGCGGACTGCGTCGGCACCGCCCACCGGCAGGGCGCCGCCTCCGTCACCCAACTGGAGATCATGCCCCGGCCCGGCGATGAGCGGAGCGCGGGCCAGCCCTGGCCGACCTTCCCCATGCTCTACAAGGTCACCTCGGCGCACGAGGAGGGCGGCGAGCGGATCTACTCCGTCTCCACCACCCACTTCGAGGGCTCCGCCCCTGAAGAGGGAGAGACTGTCGGCAACGTCCAGTGGCTGCATCTGATCGAGGTGGAGTTCAAGGACGGCAAGCTGGAGCAGAAGCCGGGCACCGAGCGGAAGATCCCGGCCCAGTTGGTCACCCTCGCCATGGGCTTCACCGGCACCGACCAGAAGAACGGCCTGGTCGAGCAGTTCGGCCTGGAGCTGGACGAGCGCGGCAACATCGCGCGCGACGACGACTTCGCCACCAATGTGCCGGGTGTCTTCGTGGCCGGTGACGCGGGCCGCGGCCAGTCGCTGATCGTCTGGGCCATCGCCGAGGGCCGCTCCGCCGCGCGCGGGGTGGACCGCTATCTGGCCGGGGCCAGCGAACTGCCCGCCCCGATCCGCCCCACCGACCGGGCCCTCATGGTCTGACCGGTCCGCCCCCTGCCGGTCTTCCCGGCTTCGGTCTCCTGGGACTCCCGGGACTTCCGGGACTGGACTCCCGGATTCCTGGATCTCCGCCCGTACAACGGCGTACGGGCCGGCCGCGCGGCGCCTTCCCCCTACCCGACCAGGGGGGAGGCGCCGCGTGGCGTTCGCGGTCGGCAGCCGCTCGGTGGTTGACCTTCGCTCAGTGGTCGGCGTCCGCTCAGGAGTTGACATTGTCTCGGGCGCGCTCCACCATCATTCCACTAACTGATTAGTGAAAGGGTGGTGGACGGATGGTCGAGTACCGCATCGACCGGCGCAGCGGCATCGCCACCTATCTACAGATCGTCCAGCAGACCAAACAGGCGCTCCGCCTCGGACTGCTTCAGCCCGGGGACCGGCTGCCCACGGCCAGGGAGGTCGTCGCGGCCACCGCCATCAACCCCAACACCGTCCTGAAGGCATACCGCGAGCTGGAGCGCGAAGGGCTGGTCGAGCCCCGGCCGGGCCTGGGCACCTTCGTCCGCCGGTCGCTGGCCCGGCCCGGCGCCGCCGCGGACTCACCGCTGCGCGCGGAGCTCGCCGACTGGACCGACCGGGCCCGCGCCGCCGGGCTCGACCGCGAGGACGTGACGGCGCTGGTGGCCTCGGTTCTCGAAGAGCGCTTCGGCGAGACCGCCACCCTCAGCGAGAGTGGCCACGAGGAAGACGGTGAGAACCGGTGACCGACGAGATCGACGCGGCCGGCGCACTGGAGGCGTCCGGGCTGGGCATGAAGTACCGGCGCGGCTGGGCGCTGAGAGATGTCGCCTGCCACCTGCCCGCCGGGCGGATCTGCGCGCTGGTGGGCCCCAACGGCTCCGGTAAGAGCACCCTGCTGTCCCTCGCCGCCGGTCTGCTGACCCCGACCACCGGCACGCTGCGGGTCTTCGGCCGGCCGCCCGCCGCGCCCGCCGCCCGCGAGCGCGTCGCCTTCGTCGCCCAGGACAAGCCGCTCTACCCGCGCTTCTCCGTCGCCGACACCCTGCGCCTGGGCCGGGAGCTGAATCCCCGCTGGGACCAGAAGGCCGCCGAACGGGTGGTGGAGGAGGCCGAGGTGCCGCTGTCCGCCCGCGTCGGCTCGCTCTCCGGCGGCCAGCGCACCTGTGTGGCCCTCGCCCTCGCCCTCGGCAAACGCGCCGATCTGCTCCTCCTGGACGAGCCGATGTCCGATCAGGACCCGCTGCGCCGCCACCGGATGATGGGCGTGCTGATGGCCGAGGCCGCAGAGCGCGGCACCGGCGTGGTCATCTCCACCCATGTGCTCGCCGAACTCGACGGAGTCTGCGACCACCTGCTGCTGATGGGCGGCGGCCGGATCCGCCTGGCGGGCGGGACGGACGAGATCCAGGCCGCCCACCGCGTCATCACCGGCCCGAGCGCGACCGGCGGCGGAACACCGGCCGCGCTCGCCCGCCACACCGTGGTCGAGACCCGCACGACAGGCCGTCAGCTCACCGCGCTGATACGCCCGGAGGGCACCCCGGCCGGGGACGGCTGGATCGTCACCGAACCCTCCCTCGAAGAGGTCCTGCTCGGCTATCTGCGCGCTCCCGACGCCCCGCCGCTGCTCGCGGACGACCCGCGGACGGCCGATACGGAGGTGGGGGCATGAGCACGGCCGGCATCCGGCTCGCCGCACCCGGCGCCCGGCCCCGCACCCGAGGACTGGTGTGGCTGGTGGCGCGCCAGCACCGGGCCGCCCTCTGGGCGGGCCTGGCCGTGGTCGTGGCGATCGCCGCGTACATCGTCTGGCAGCGCACCGGGATGGTCGGCTATCTGCGGGCGCACGACATCCAGGACTGCGCGGGCTGGAAGCGGTTCTGCCACGGCAGGCGGATCCATCCGGAGCGGGGATCCGACCCCACGATCGAGGCGCTCCGCCACCTCGGCGACACCTACCGCGCACCGCTGCTCAACACCGGACGGCTGCTCATCGCACTGCCCGCGCTGATCGGCGTCTTCATCGGCGCGCCCCTGTTCGCCCGGGAACTGGAGATGGGCACCCACCAGTTGGTGTGGACCCAGTCCGTCACCCGGACCCGCTGGCTCATCGCCAAGCTCGCCCTGCCCCTGGTCGCCGTCACGGCCGGCACCGCCATCCTCGCGGCCCTCTACACCTGGTGGTGGCGGGCGGCCCGGGTCCAATTCCCGGACATTGCCTGGGGCACCGCCGCGCCGTTCGACGCGACCGGCCCCGCGGCCGTCGCCCTCGCCCCACTGGCCTTCTTCGTGGGCGCGGCGGCCGGGCTGCTGCTGCGGCGCACCGTCCCCGCCATGGCGGTCACCCTGGGGGTCACCGCCGGTGTCCAGTACGGGCTCGGCGCCCTGCGCCCCCACCTGATGACCCCGCGGACGATCGTCTCCGACGCCAGCGGCGACTTCGCGCACACCCCCCTCGAGATCTTCTACACCTCCTGGCGCGGTATCGGCGACGGCTATCTGACCCGCTCCGGGGCGAAGATCCCCTCGGACCACTGCTCGTCCGCCATCGGCCAGGACGACTGGAACCGCTGCCTCGCCCGCTCCGGCGCCACCCAGAAGCAGTACGAGGAGCTGCACCCGGCGAGCCACTACTGGCCCATGCAGTGGATGCAGGCCGGGATCTGCCTGGCCGTCGCCGTCGCACTCGCCGCGTTCTGCGTGTGGTGGATCCGGCGGCGACCCACGGTGAAGGAGACGGCGTGAAGACCGGAACCGCCACCCGCCCGGGCCCGCCGCACACCGGCTCCCCTCCCAGGCCGCGACACACCCGCTCCCCGCTGAGCCCGCGCGGTCCGCTCTGGCTGGCCTGGCGCCGCCAGCGGACCGTCCTGGTGACGGGCGCAGTGCTGATCCTCGCCCTCGCCGGATATCTCGTGTACCAGCGCACCGGCATGGCCGCCCTGATCCACGACCGGGGTGTCGCCGACTGCCGGATATGGCGCGAGTGCAATGGGATGCCCCTGGACTCCTCGGACGAGCTGTCCGAGGCGTTCGTCCGGCTGGAGAGCTACCGCGCGGCGCTGCTCGACGCCGCACGGCTGCTGCTCGCGATCCCCGCGGTCATCGGGGCCTTCGTCGGCGCACCGCTGATCGCGCGCGAATTCGAGAGCGGCACCGCCGCGCTGGTCTGGTCCCAGTCGGTCGGCAGGGTGCGCTGGCTCATCGCCACGCTCGCCCTTCCCGTCGTCGCCACCCTGGCCGCCACCAGCCTGCTGGCCGCGCTGTTCACCTGGTGGTGGTGGCCGGTGCGCGGCACCTTCCCGGACGTCCACTGGGGCGACACCCTGCCGTTCGACGTGGTGGGCCCGGCCTTCGTATCGCTGTCCCTGCTGTCCCTCCTGCTCGGCACGGCCTTCGGCCTGGTGCTCCGGCGGACGCTGCCCGCCATGGCCTGCACCCTCGCCGTCACCGCCGGTGTCGTGTACGGCCTCCAGCAGTTGCGCCCGCATCTGCTGCCCCGGCTCACCGTGACGGCGGGCGTCCACGTCCACGCGGAGGCGCCGTTCGGCGGGTGGTACATCGGCTCGGGGTATCTCGACGGGACCGGTGCCAGGGTCGACGGGTCGGCCTGCGAGGGGCTGCTCGGCGGGTGGCCGGCCATCTTCCGCTGCCTCGACCGCCGCCACCTGCCCCAAGAGTATGAGGACTACCACCCCATCGGGCACTTCTGGTCCATGCAGTGGATGCAGGCCGGGATCTGCCTGGCCGTGGCCGTCGCGCTCGCCGCGTTCTGTGTGTGGTGGATCGGGCGCAGACGGGCCTGACCAGCGCCCCCGCCACCACGGTTCCGCCCCTTCCGCCCCTTCCACGGCTCCCGCGCCCTCCCGCGGCTCCTCACCCTTCCGCTCCGATCGGAGTCCCCTTCCCCATGGCCATCTCGCCCGCCCTCGACACCGCCCGGGGCGTCCCACGCGTCCACCCGGCGCCCCCGGTGCGCCGCCGCCCCGGCCTGGCCGTCGTCGCGCTCGCCCCGGCCGGGCTGGCGCTGGCGCTCGGGCTGTGGGGGATCCGCCGGGAGCACAGCATGTGGCGGGACGAGTCGACGACGTACCAGGTCGCGCACCGCAGCGTCGGCGAGATCGGCCATCTGCTCGGCAACGCCGATGTGGCGCACGGCCTCTACTACCTGCTGATGCACGCCGTCTTCGCCCTCTGGGACGGCGGACTGCTCGCCCTGCGGCTCCCCTCCGTACTGGCCATGGCCGCCACCGCGGCCGGGGTGGGACTGCTCGGCCACCGGCTCGCCGGGCCCCGCGCCGGACTCATCGCCGGGCTGGTCTTCCCGCTGGCCCCGGCGGTGCAGCGATACGCACAGGAGGGGCGGTCGTACGCCCTGGTCAGCGCCGCCGTCGTCGCGGCCACGCATCTGCTGCTGAGCGCGGTGGCCAGGCCCCGCAAGCGCACCTGGGCCGGATACGCCGCCGTCGCCTCGCTGGCCTGTCTGCTGCACGAGTTCGCGATCCTGGCCGTCGCCGCGCACGGCGTCGCGCTGTACCGGGCCCGGGTGGGCGCGCGGTCCGGCTGGGCGTGGGGGCAGGCGGCCTCCGTGGTGGCCGTGGTGCTGGCACCGCTGGTGATCGTCAGTCAGCAGCAGGCGGCGCTGGTCGACTGGATCTCCGCGCCGGGCCCGCCCGAACTGCTCGGCTTCGGGGCGCTCGCCCTGACCGGCCTCGGCTGCGCCCGGGGACCACTGCCCGCCCGGGGGCCCGTCCCGCTGCGCGACCTCGCCCTGGCGCTGCTGATCCTGCCACCGGCCGCGCTGATGGCGGTGTCGTATCTCCATCCGCTCTACGTCGACCGGTATGTGCTCTACGCCCATGTCGGGCTCGCACTGCTGATCGGCGCCCGGCTGGACGCGCTGTCGCGCACCGTCGCCGTTCCTCGGGCGCTGGCCGGGGGACTGGCGGTGGCCGCCGTGGCGGCCCTGCTGCCGTACTCGCTCCACCTGAGGACCCCGGGGAGCCGGCTCGACAACACCCTCGCGGCCGCGCGCGCCGTACGGGAGCTGGGGCGGCCCGGAGACGGGGTGCTCTTCCTGCCCGCGCGGCGCCGGGAGCCGATCATGTCCAGCCTGGAGGAGTTCCGGGGGCTGCGGGAGCTGGCGCTGGCCCGGCGCGCGATCCCCTCGGGCACACTGCACGGCATCGAGCTGCCCGCACCGGGGATCCGGGCCCGGATGCTGACGGCCGGGCGGATCGTCACGGTGAACGACCCGCCCGGCCAGCCGCTGGACGACACCCCTCAGGAGCGGGTGAAACGGGAGGTGCTCGCCGAGCACTTCCACCGTTGTGCCGTCAGGGACGTCACCGGGATGCGGATCGTGCTCTACGGGCGCGCGGGGCGGTGCTGAGCGCCTACGCCTTGCGGGGCTGTGTCGATGTGCGGCTCCGCCGCGCCTGTGTCAATGTGCGGCTCCGCCGCGTGGGACCAGTCACGACGGCGCCGCAGCCGGCCGACGAGGCATCGCGACACTTCCAGCGGAGCGCTCAGCTCTCGACCAGCCGGGCCGGGAAGCCGCCCGTGGCGACCGGGCCCCAGCGCTCGGGAGTGACCCGGATCAGCGACTTGCCCTGCTTGCGCATGGCCTCGCGGTACTCGTCCCAGTCCGGGTGTTCGCCCGCGATATTGCGGTAGTACTCGACCAGCGGCTCGACGGACTCCGGGGTGTCGACCACCTCGGCGGCGCCGTCGATCTGCACCCAGGGGCCGTTCCATTCGTCGGACAGCACGACGAGGCTCACGGCCGGTTCGCGCTTGACGTTGCGCACCTTGGCGCGCTCGGGGTAGGTGGACATGACGATACGGCCGGAGTCGTCGACTCCGCAGGTCAGCGGGGACGCCTGGGGCGAGCCGTCCGCCCGGCGGGTCATCAGCAGCGCACGGTGGCGCGGGCGGACGAACTCCAGCAGTTCGTCGAGGCCGACACGGGTGTTGGTGGCGATGGAGGGGCTCATGCAGGCGAGCGTACGACGTCGAGCGCACTCCAGGCCCGCACGGCCACGGACCGGACCGGCGCCGCGTCGGATCTGTCGTGAGCTGCCGTTTCACATGTCGCGTGACATGTCCCGTCAGTGTCCCGTCAGGTGTCCCGTCAGGTGTCCCGTCAGGTGTCGCACTCCAGCACCGTGCGGCACAGCCCGCAGCGGGCCCGCACCCGGCCGCGCACCGGGACCCGGATGCGCTGACGGCAGGTCGGGCAGGGGAAGGAGACGCTCAGCGGAGGACCGCTGTCGAAGGCGTAGTCGCCTCCGGTGGGGGAGGGGTCGCCGGACTGGGCCGACCGGCGGTCCTTGGCGTAGCGGCGGCGGCCGGTCCACCCGGCGGCGGCGAGCGGCGGCCGGGCCTGGTCGTGGCGCGCCAGCTCCAGCCCCTTGGCGTACGCCTCGTACGCCTGCGGAGAGGTGAACCAGGGGGAGGGGTCCTCATCGAAGAGCAGCGCCCGCTTGGCCAGTACGTAGCCGAACTCCTCCGGCGTCAGATAGCCCAGTTTCTGGCTGGAAAGCGAGTCCTGACGGAAGGCGTCGAGCAGCAACCAGCCCGTGCCGAGATAGGCGGCGGTGGTGTCGGTGAGGATTTCGTTGTCGCGTGTGCCGGGGAACGAGAGGTCGAGGCGGTGCAGATACACATGCGTGACCTCATGGGCGAGGGCCGCGCCGATGTCCCGACGGTGGTTCTTGAAGCGGGAGTTGAGCTCGATGAAGTACTCCGGGCCCGCGGCGAGCTCCACGTTTCCCGCATGCCGCATCTCCCGGAAGCTCACGATCATCCGGGCGTCGGGCAGCCGCAGATGCCGCACCATCGCCCCGGCCACCCGCTGAACGCCCAGGTAGAGGTCGTCCTGGTCGGAGAAGGCCACATCGCCGGGGACCACGCTGAGCCCGAAGGTGTCCACCGTGTCGCGGGACAGCCGGCGGTAGAGCGCGGTGATCGAGGCCCGGACGGTGTCCAGGTGGGGAAAGCCGTGCTCGATGTCGCTGCCCGGTGCCGCCACGCCGTCACCCCGTGCCCGTCGCCAGCCGTGAGCCCTGTCTCATCTCAACCTTACGGTCGTTCGGCGGGGCGGCGGGTAGGCCGCGCTGGCTGAAAACCGACCCTTGTCACCCCGTTCACCCGCTCCACATAATCACAGGGCGTTTTACCGGCTCATCCATGGGATTTCGGAGAGGTTTCCGGATTTTATGGCTTGGCATGAGCCTGACATGCGCCGCCGAACCCCCCACGAAAGGACAGTCCGTTGCGGAAGACCCTGAAGCACCTCAAGAGAGCCTCGGCCGCCGGCGCGGTCGCCCTCGCCGCCTTCAGCCTCACCCCCGGCAGTGCCGGCGCCGCGACCACCGGCCCCGAGCCGAGCCCCTCCGTCGTCGGCGGCACCCGCGCCGCCCAGGGCGAATTCCCCTTCATGGTCCGGCTGTCCATGGGCTGTGGCGGCGCTCTCTACACCCAGGACATCGTGCTCACCGCCGCCCACTGCGTGGACGGCAGCGGCGCCAACACCTCCATCACCGCCACCGCGGGCGTCGTCGACCTCCAGAGCTCGAGCGCCGTCAAGGTCAAGTCCACCCAGGTGCTCCAGGCCCCGGGCTACAACGGCACCGGCAAGGACTGGGCGCTCATCAAGCTCGCCAAGCCGATCAACCAGCCCACCCTGAAGATCGCCGACACCACGGCGTACAACAAGGGCGACTTCACCGTCGCCGGCTGGGGCGCGGCCGTCGAGGGCGGCGGCCAGCAGCGCTACCTGCTCAAGGCCACCGTGCCGTTCGTCGACGACGCCACCTGCAAATCCGCGTACGACGAGCTGGTGCCCGGCGAGGAGATCTGCGCCGGCCGGATGGCTCAGGGCGGCGTGGACACCTGCCAGGGCGACTCCGGCGGCCCGATGTTCCGCAAGGACGACAGCGGCCAGTGGATCCAGGTCGGCATCGTGAGCTGGGGCGAGGGCTGCGCGCGGCCCGGCAAGCCCGGCGTCTACACCGAGGTGAGCACCTTCGCCAAGGACATCAAGGCGGCCGCGGGCCAGCTCGGCGGCTGACGCCTCCTCAGCCTCGCCTCCGCCAGGAGCCGACCGGGATCCGGCCATCGGGCCGGTCCCGGTCGGCTCTGTCGGCTCTGTCGGTGCTCCGAGCAGTGTCGGCGCTCTCAGCTCTGTCAGGTCTGTCAGGTCTGTCCGTAGCAGATGCAGAACGGGTGCCCGGCCGGATCGTTGAAGACCCGGAATCCCGACCGCTCCCCGCCGCTGTCATGCAGGAACGTCGCCCCCAGCTCGATCAGCTCCTGCTGCGCCCGCTCCGCGTCCTCGATCGTGTCCACGTCGAAGTCCAGATGGATCTGCTGCGGATACGCCGGATCCGGCCAGCGCGGCGGCTGATGGTCCGGCGCGAGCTGGAAGGCCAGCCGTCGGCCGTCCTCGGCCGTCAGGGTCGCCCACTCGGGATCGCTGTCGTCCACCCGCCAGCCCAGGATCCGTCCGTAGAAGGCGGCCAGCGCGGCGGGGTCGGGACAGTCAAGGACGGTGCACTGAAGCGTCGCGATCATGTCGCGGACCCTAGCCCGGAACGGCCCCGCCCGAAACGGCTGCGCCCGGAACAGCCCCGCCCGGAACAGCCCCGCCCGAAACGGCCCCGCCCGAAACGGCTGCGCCCGGAACCGCTCGGCCCGGGAGCGGCTCCACCTGGAGGGGCCGCGCCCGCCACGGTTCCGTCCGGTACGAGCCGTGGGAAAGTCGATCCGGAAGTGGAACCTCCCCCCGCCCAGGCGACTCCTCCACGGTGGAGACACCGCCTCGGGAGCGGCCCTCCACCATGACCGCCCCGCCCCCTTCCGGCCCCTCGAGGGCCGGATCCGAAACCCCCCACAGGGGTCGGGGCGGTCCGGGGCCGCGACCGGCCCGGCACAGGGTGCCGCGGCGCCGCGGGGGCTTGCGCAGGCCGGAAACATCCGGAGCGCAGGCCAATGCGCCCCGGAGAGGAACCGAGCCCCGAGAAAAAGTAGTCTCGGGAGGCATGACGCACAGCATGAGCGACCACACCGCCGGCCGGCCGGCGACGCCGGGAGACCCCGAGGGGATCGACCCGTCCGTCCTCGACGAGCTGACCAGGTTGCGCGACAGCATCGACAACATCGACGCGGCCGTGGTCCATATGCTCGCCGAGCGCTTCAAATGCACTCAGCAGGTCGGCCACCTCAAGGCCGCCCACCGGCTCCCTCCGGCCGACCCGTCCCGTGAGGCGCGCCAGATCACCCGGCTGCGGCAGCTCGCCGAGAGCGCCAAGCTCGACCCCGGCTTCGCCGAGAAGCTGCTCAACTTCATCATCGCCGAGGTCATCCGGCACCACGAGACCATCGCCCGCTCCTGACACCGGCCCGAGGGCGCACTCCGGCGGTGCGCCCGTACGGCCGTCCGCCCCGGTCGACCACTTCCCACCCGTGTGCGGCCCGCCGCACGTAGGGCAGCATGTCCCCATGTCCGTACTGACGCGCGAGGAAGCGCAGATCCGAGCCCGCCTCATCGAGGTCCACCGCTACACCATCGACCTGGACCTCACCCGCGGGGAGGAGCTCTTCGGCTCCACCACGACCATCCGCTTCAGCGCGCGCCAGGCGGGCGCGGACACCTTCGCCGAGCTCGCGCCGGCCGCGGTCCACCGTGCCGTACTGGACGGCCGCGAGCTCGACCTCACCGGCGACACCGCCGAGGCGCTCGCGGGCGGCCGGCTTCCGCTCACCGGCCTCACCGAGGGCGAGCACGAGCTGCGCGTCGAGACGGATATGCGCTACTCCCACACCGGCGAGGGCATGCACCGCTTCACCGACCCGGCCGACGGCGAGACGTATCTCTACACCATGTGCTGCATGTCGGACGCGAACGACGTCTTCGCCGGGTTCGACCAGCCCGACCTCAAGGCCGTCTTCGACGTCCGCGTCACCGCCCCGCCCCAGTGGACCGTCCTCGGCAACGGCATCGCCACCCGCGTCGGCGCCCCCGAGGAGGGCCGCTGGCAGCTCGCGCCCACCCCGCCCATCAGCACGTATCTGATGGCGCTGGCCGCCGGCCCGTACCACTCGGTGCGCACCGAGCACGCCGGACTCCCCTTCGGGCTGCATGCCCGCCGCTCCCTCGCGCCCTATCTCGAGGCCGACGCCGACGAGCTGTTCGACATCACCCGGCGCTGCTTCGACCGCTACCACGAGATCTTCGAGGAGCCGTACCCCTTCGACTCCTACGACCAGGCGTTCGTCCCCGAATTCAACTCCGGCGCCATGGAGAACCCGGGCCTGGTCACCTTCCGCGACGAATTCGTCTTCCGCTCCGCCGTCACCGACGCCGAGCGCCAGACCCGCGCCATGGTCATCGCCCATGAGATGGCCCATATGTGGTTCGGCGACCTCGTCACCATGAAGTGGTGGGACGACATCTGGCTGAACGAGTCCTTCGCCGAGTACATGGGCTACCAGATCCTCACCGAGACCACCCGCTACACCGACACCTGGGCCGACTTCGGCGTCCGCCGCAAGAACTGGGGCTACGACGCCGACCAGCGCCCCTCCACCCACCCGGTCGCCCCCGCGCCCGAGCTGGTCCCCGACACCGCCGCCGCCCGGCTCAACTTCGACGGCATCTCCTACGCCAAGGGCGCCTCCGCGCTGCGCCAGCTCGTCACCTGGCTCGGCGAGAAGACGTTCCTCGACGGCATCAACGACCACTTCACCCGGCACCGCTTCGGCAACGCCACCCTCGCCGACTTCATCGACTCCCTCGCCCGCTCCTCCGGCCGCGACGTCCACGCCTGGGCCGACCGCTGGCTGCGCACCACCGGCGTCGACACCCTCGCCCCCGTCGTCACCGCGAACGGCGACCGGTGGAGCGCCGAGATCCGCCACCAGGGCGGCGGCCCGGACGGCGACGCCCCCACCCGCCGCCCGCACCGCATCGCCATCGGCCTCTACGACCACGCGCCCGCCGCCCCGCACCAACTGGTCCTGCGGACACGCGTCGAGGCCGAACTCGACGGCGCCGAGCCCGCCCTCAGCCTCTCCTTCACCGGGCCCCGCCCCGATCTGCTGCTCCTCAACGACGGCGACCTCACCTACACCAAGATCCGGCTCGACCCCGGCTCCTGGAAGGCCGTCCACCGCGCCCTGTCCGGCCTCCCCGACGCCGTCAGCCGCGCCGTGGTCTGGAACGCCGCCCGCGACATGGTCCGCGACGGCGACCTGCCGCCCGCCGACTTCCTCGAGGCCGCCCGCGCCCATCTGCCGCACGAGACCGACATAGCGATCGTCCAGGGCGTCCTCGCCTTCGCCCGCACCCAGATCGCCGACCGCTACCTGCCCGCCGACCGGCGCCCCGCCGCCCTGGCCACCATCCGCGCCACCTGCCGCGATCTGCTGCGCCGCACCGAGGACGGCACCGGCGCCGGGCTGCGGCTCGCCGCCGTGCGCACGTTCATCGGCAGCGCCACCGACCCCGCCGAGCTCACCGACTGGCTCGACGGCGACACCGTCCCCGGCGGCCCCGCCCTCGACCCCGAACTGCGCTGGCAGATCCTCGGCCGGCTCGCCGTCCTCGGCGCCGTCGGCCCGGCCCATATCGACGCCGAACTCGCCCGTGACTCCAGCGCCACCGGCCAGGAGGGCGCCGCCCGCTGCCGGGCCGCCCTGCCCGACGCCGCCGCCAAGGAGGCCGCGTGGCAGACCCTCTTCGGCCCTGAAGCGGACGGCCAGGGGCCCGAGCTCTCCAACTACCTGGTCACCGCGACCGTCGCCGGCTTCTGGCAGCCCGAGCACCACGACGTCCTCGCCGACTATGTGCCGCGCTATTTCCCGGCCGCCGTCGCCCTGGGCACCCGCCGCGGCCCCGCCATCGCCGACACCGTCGCCCGCTTCGGCTTCCCGAGCACCGTGGACGCCGAAACCCTGCGACAGGGCGAGGAATGCCTCGCCAACCCCGAGGCCCTGCCCGCCCTGAGCCGCCGCCTGGCCGACCAGCTCGACGACCTGCGCCGAGCCCTGCACGTACGGGAGAAGCAGGGGGAGTAACCGCCCCCGGCCCGTCCCGGGGCCGGGGACAGGTGTTTCGGGGTGGGTCTTCACGCCATGGTGGCCCCTTTTCCACGGTCGGCCCGAGACCCCTCGGCTATCGGAACGGTCTGCGTTGGTTCAAGCGCGTACCAAGCAGGACCAGGGAGTCTCTTGGGAACCGGTGGCCAAAGATCTTCCCCGCCGCCACACTGCCCGTCCCGGTCATGGCACCCGGACTCCGGTGTGATGGCAGCCTGCTGACGTGCTGCGAACGATGAACGGGGTGACGGCGCGTAACCTGCCGCCCAGTGCCTTCGCCCCAGTGATGGCGACCGGAATCGTGTCCCAGGGGCTGGCGGTGGTGGGCGCCCGGCGGCTCTCGGACGCCCTGCTGACCGTGGCCGTGGTGCTCTACAGCGGGCTGCTGGCGGGGCTGGTGTGGCGGGTGGTGCGGTACCCGGGCGAGGTGGCCGCCGACCTGCGGAATCCCGGACGGCTCTTCGGCTTCTTCACCTTCGTCGCCGGCTCCGATGTGCTCGCCGTCCGGCTGGCCCCGGGGCCTGAGCGAGCGGCCGCGTCGGCCCTGCCGGCGCTGGCCGTACCCGTCGCCGTCCTCCTGCTGGGGTGCGGGGCGCTCATGGCGCGCCGGCTCGGCGCGGGCGGGATGGTGCGGCGCGCGGACGGGACCTGGTTCCTGTGCGTGGTGGGGATCCAGTCCGCCGTCCTGGCCACGGCCGCGCTGGCACCAGGACGCGCCCGGCCCGCCGAAGCGCTCGGCTGGGTGGCCGGGGTGCTGCTGTACACGGCGGTGGCCACGGTGGTCGCCTGCCGGCTGGTGCGGTTCGGGATACGGCCCCGGGAACTGTCGCCGCCCTACTGGATCACGATGGGGGCCTGCGCGATCAGCCTCCTCGCCGGTGCCCGGCTGGTGCACCAGGGGCTCGACACCCCCCAGCTCCGGGCGGTGATCCGCGTCGTCCTGATCGCGCTGTGGGGCTGGGCCACCTGCCTGCTGCCACCGCTGCTGGCCGCCGGGGTCTGGCGGCATCTGCTGCATCGGGTGCCCCTGGAGTACGAGCCGTCCTGGTGGACCATCGTCTTCCCCACGGGCATGTACGCCGTGTCCACCGCCGCTCTCGGCGAGGCCGAGGGGGTCCACCGCCTGGTGCTCCTCGGACATCTCACGGTCTGGGTGGCGCTGGGTGCGTGGTTGCTGGTCGCGGCCGGGCTGGTGCGGGCGCGATGGCATCGGCCGCCGGCGTCGAATTCAAGCCAGAAGCCGGGTCAAGAGATGTGAAAGCCCGGCCGGCGGACGCTCTTCATCGAAATGGTGATCGCCCCCCACTTGCCTGCCAGGCAATGGTGACACTTCGTCAACTTCTGTCCACCGCAGCACATCCGTCGATACGCGGGTCCGACATGCCAATGCCAAACCGCAAGGAAAAACAGGTCCAGGTGATGCTAAACGACTTAAACGGGTCATACGACACGGCTGATGCGCGAGCGATGCTGTCGCGACATGCGATTCAGGGCCCCGGCCGGCCGTACGGCACGGAGCCACAGCCAAAGGAGCTGGACCGTGGTGCGCCGCACAGCACGAAGGGCCGTCGCCACCGCCTCGGCGGTGACGGAGAGACTGCTCGCCGCCGGGGCGTCGCTCCGCCGACTCCCGACCACCCCGGATCTACGGGCCGTCTACCGGACCGACCAGACCGTGGAGGACTCCCCCTACCGCGAACGCTGGGCGCACGACCGGGTGGTGCGCTCCACCCATGGCGTCAACTGCACCGGCTCCTGCTCCTGGAAGGTCTATGTCAAGGACGGCCTGATCACCTGGGAGACCCAGCAGACCGACTACCCCTCGGTCGGCCCCGACCGCCCCGAGTACGAACCACGGGGCTGCCCGCGCGGCGCCTCCTTCTCCTGGTACACCTACTCGCCGACCCGGGTGCGCCACCCCCTCGCCCGCGGAGTGCTGGTCGAGCTCTACCGGGAGGCCCGCGACCGGCTCGGCGACCCGGTGGCCGCCTGGGCCGAGATCACCGAGGATCCGGTCAAGCGGCGCCGCTACCAGTCCGCCCGCGGCAAGGGCGGGCTGGTGCGCATCGGCTGGGAGGAGGCCCTGGAGATCGCGGCCGCCGCCCATGTCCACACCCTGCGCGCCCACGGCCCGGACCGGATCGCCGGTTTCTCCCCCATCCCCGCCATGTCCATGGCCTCCCACGCCGTCGGCGCCCGCTTCATGGCGCTGATCGGCGCCCCGATGATCTCCTTCTACGACTGGTACGCGGACCTGCCGATCGCCTCCCCGCAGGTCTTCGGCGACCAGACCGACGTACCCGAATCAGGGGACTGGTGGGACGCGGCGTATCTGATGCTGTGGGGCTCGAACGTGCCGGTCACCCGCACCCCCGACGCCCACTGGATGGCCGAGGCCCGCTACCGGGGACAGAAGGTGGTCGTGGTCTCCCCGGACTACGCGGACGCCACCAAGTTCGCCGACGAATGGCTGCACCCCCACCCCGGAACCGACGGGGCGGTCGCCATGGCCATGGGCCACGTCATCCTCAAGGAGTTCTTCGTCGAGCGCGAGGTCCCCTACTTCACCGACTATGTACGGCGCTTCACCGACCTGCCCTTCCTGGTGGAACTGACCGAGCGGAACGGGCGCCGCACCCCGGGCGCCTTCCTCACCGCCGCAGACCTGGAGGCCACCGACCCGGGCCTGGCCGCCCACGCCGACGACGCGGCCCGGCGCTGGATGCCGGTGCTCCACGACGCCGAGACCGACCGCCCCGTGGTACCGAACGGCACCCTGGGCGACCGGTGGAGCAAGGGCGGCGAAGGCCGCTGGAACCTCGACCTGCGAGGCATCACCCCCCGGCTCACCTTCCACCGGACCACCGGCGCCGAGACCGCCGAGGTCGAACTGCCCCGCTTCGACGAACCCGGCGCCACCATCCGGCGCGCCGTCCCGGCCCGGTGGATCGGCGGGCGGCTGGTCACCACGGTCTTCGACCTGCTCCTGGCCCAGTACGCGGTGGGCCGCCCCGGCCTCACCGGGCAGTGGCCCACCGGTTACGACGACGCCTCGGCACCGTCCACCCCGGCCTGGCAGGAGGCCATCACCTCGGTCCCGGCCGCCGCCGTGATCCGCGCCGCCCGCGAGTTCGCGGGCACCGCGGAGAAGACCCGCGGCCGCTGCATGATCGTCATGGGTGCGGGCACCAACCACTGGTTCCACTCCGACACCATCTACCGCTCCTTCCTCACCCTGTTGCTGCTCACCGGCTGCCAGGGCGTCAACGGCGGCGGCTGGGCGCACTACGTGGGCCAGGAGAAGGTGCGCCCGTACACCGGCTGGCAGCAACTCGCCACCGCCGCCGACTGGACCCGCCCGTCCCGGCAGATGGCCGGCACCCCGTACTGGTACCTCCACACGGATCAGTGGCGCTACGAACGGTACGGAGTGGACGCGCTCGCCTCCCCCACCGGCCGGGGACTGTTCACCGGCCGCCACACCGCGGACCTGGTCGCCCAGTCGATGCGGCTGGGCTGGATGCCCTCCTACCCCACCTTCTCCGCCAACTCCCTGGAGCTGGGCCGCCGGGTGCGGGAGAGCGGGCGCCCGGCGGGGGAGTGGGTCGCCGAGCAACTCGCCTCCGGTGGGCTGGAGTTCGCCTGCGAGAACCCCGACGCGCCGGAGAACTGGCCCCGTGTGCTCACCGTCTGGCGGGCCAACCTCATCGGCTCCTCGGCCAAGGGCAACGAGTATTTCCTGCGCCATCTGCTGGGGGCTCAGGACAACGCCACCGCCGAGGAGATTCCGCCGGACCGCCGGCCGGCCGACCTCGCCTGGCAGGACCGGGCGCCCCGCGGAAAGCTCGACCTGCTGCTCGCGCTGGACTTCCGGATGACCTCCACCACCCTCTTCGCCGACCTCGTGCTCCCCGCCGCGACCTGGTACGAGAAACACGACCTGTCCAGCACCGACATGCACCCGTACGTGCACGCCTTCTCCCCGGCCATCATCCCGCCCTGGCAGGCCCGCACCGACTTCGACATCTTCCACGGTCTCGCCCGCAAGCTCAGCGAACTGGCCGCCGGACGCCTGGAGACCGCCCACGACCTGGTCGCCACCGCACTGATGCACGACACCCCCGGAGAGACGGCCCAGCCCGGCGGGACCGTCCCGGACTGGCGGGACGGCCGCACCCCCGCCGTACCGGGCGTCAACCTGCCGAACGTCACCCTGGTGACCCGCGACTACACCGCCGTCGCCGACCGGCTCGCCGCCTTCGGCCCCCTCGCCCAACAGGCGGGCATGCAGGTCAAGGGCATCACCGTGCACCCGGACCCGGAAGCCACCTGGCTGGCCGAGCGCTGCGGCACCGCCACCCGCGGGGCCGCCGAGGGCAGGCCCCTGCTGGACACCGACGCCAAGCTGTGCGAAGCCATCCTGGCCCTGTCGGGCACCACCAACGGGCGCATCGCCGCCGAAGGGTTCGCCCGGCTCGCCGAGCGCTGCGGCCCCGGCTCGGACCTCACCGCACTGGGCGCCTCGGTGGCCGAACGACGCGTGGTGTTCTCCGACACCCAGGCCCGACCCGTCCAGGTCGGCGCCAGCTTCGAATGGTCCGGCAAGGAGGCTCCCGACCGCCGCTACGCGCCGTTCACCATCAACACCGAACACCGCAAGCCCTGGCACACCCTCACCGGCCGCCAGCACTTCTACCTCGACCACTCCTGGATCGCCGAGCTGGGCGAACAACTCCCCGTCTACCGGCCGCCGCTGGACCTGGCCGCCCTCGGCGAGGCCCCGCGGGAAGCGGACGGCGACACCGGCCGCACGGTCACCGTCCGCTACATCACCCCGCACTCGAAATGGTCCATCCACTCCGAGTACCAGGAAAACCTGATCATGCAGACCCTGGCCCGCGGCGGCCCGGTCATCTGGCTCAGCGTCCCCGACGCCCAGGCCGTCGGCGTATCCGACAACGACTGGATCGAGGCCGTCAACGCCAACGGCGTCGTGGTCGCCCGGGCCGTGGTCTCCCACCGCATGCCCACCGGCACCGTGTTCATGTACCACGTGCAGGAACGGCTGGTGAACGTGCCCAAATCCGAGGCCACCGGCCGCCGCGGCGGAGTGCACAACGCCCTCACCAAACTCCTCATCAAGCCCACCCACCTCATCGGCGGCTACGCCCAGCTCTCCTTCGCCCCCAACTACTACGGACCCACCGGCAACCAGCGGGACGCGGTCACCGTCATCCGGCGCCGCTCCCAGAACGTGGAGTACTGACATGCCGCGCCGCCCGCCACCCGGCCCCCGCGTCATGGCCCAGGTCGCCATGGTCATGAACCTCGACAAGTGCATCGGCTGCCACACCTGCTCGGTCACCTGCAAACAGACCTGGACCAACCGCTCCGGCACCGAATACGTCTGGTTCAACAACGTCGAGACCCGCCCCGGCCAGGGCTACCCCCGCGGCTACGAGGACCAGGACACCTGGAAGGGCGGCTGGCACCTCAAGGGCGGCAAGCTGGTGCCCCGCACCGGCGGCCGGGCCCGCCGCCTCGCCCGGCTGTTCGCCAACCCCGAACTGCCCCGGCTGGACGACTACTACCAGCCCTGGACATACGACTACGACACCCTCACCACCGCCCCGCTCGGCGACGACGTGCCCACCGCCCCACCCCGCTCCCTCATCGACGGCCGGCCCACCTCCGTCACCTGGGGCCCCAACTGGGACGACGACCTCGGCGGGGGGCCGGAGCACATCGCCGGCGACCCCGTCCTGGCGAAGATGAGCGAAAAGGTCAGGCTGGAGTACGAACAAGCCTTCATGTTCTACCTGCCGCGCATCTGCGAGCACTGCCTCAACCCCTCCTGCGTCGCCGTCTGCCCCTCCGGCGCGATGTACAAGCGGATCGAGGACGGCATCGTCCTGGTCGACCAGGACCGCTGCCGCGGCTGGCGCATGTGCGTCAGCGGCTGCCCGTACAAGAAGGTCTACTTCAACCACCGCAGCGGCAAGGCCGAGAAGTGCACCCTGTGCTATCCGCGCATCGAGGCCGGGGAACCCACCGTGTGCTCCGAGACCTGCGTGGGACGGCTGCGCTACCTCGGCGTCATGCTCTACGACCCCGACAAGGTCGGCGAGGCCGCCGCCACCACCGACGAGAAGGACCTCTACGAGGCACAGCTCGGCTGCTTCCTCGACCCCCAGGACCCCGCCGTGGCCCGCGCCGCCGCCGACTCCGGCATCCCGAACGACTGGATCGAAGCCGCCCGGCGCTCCCCGGTGCACGCCCTCATCACCCGGTACCGGGTGGCGCTGCCGCTGCACCCCGAATACCGCACCATGCCGTCGTGTCCTGGGAGCCGAACGAGACGGGGCCCTACGGGATATGCGGGGTTCGCAGGGTGCGTTCGGCGCGTTTGAAGGTGCGGGTGACGGGGGCGCTCTCGATGTGGGTGATGCCGGGGAGGGCGGCGATCGGCCCGGTGAGGTAGCTGTGCAGTTCGCGGTTGTCCTTCCGATGATCGCCCCGGCGCTCGCCCGGCCGGGCCTCACGGTCAGTCTCAGCGCCGACGTCGAAGTCACCGTCTCCGCGGACATGTTCACCCAGTTGCGCGCCGCCTACCAGGCAGGCCGACATGCCCAGCACTCCGACGGAGCCTCCACCGGAGTCACGGTCCACGACATCCTGCGGATGGCCACCCTCGACGGCGCCCGCTCCCTGGGCCTGGCCGACCGCACCGGCTCCCTCACCCCCGGCAAACAGGCCGACCTCCTGGTCCTGCGCGCCGACCAGCCCGATGTGGCCCCCGTCCACGACCCGTACAGCACCGTCGTCCTTCATATGGACCGCTCGCACGTCGAGACGGTCATGGTCGCCGGGCGGGAACACATCCATTCCGGTCGGCCTGTCGTCGACAGTTCCGAGCTCTTGAACGACGCCCGCCGAACCGCCCACCGTCTGGACCGGGCAGGTATCGGCGTCCGTTCGGGCAGGGGGCAGACTGACGGGTATGGATCGAGAAACTCTTGAGCGGACCTTGACCGTCGACGGGGAGAGGTTCGAAGTCGCCGAGCGCCCCGACGAACCCGGAACCTACGACTTCACCTGGCTGACCGGGCCGAACCCCGACTACGGCTTCACCACCCGGGTCCATGGAGCCGACTCCCTCAGCACACGGCAACTGGAGGACTCCGCACGGGAGTTCCTCGGCCAGGTGGACCCCGACACCGGGTATATCGAGTAGCCGGGCGGGCGGATCAATCCGGGTGACCGGGCCGTACCACGTATGGGTGCACTTCCCGCGGACCCCGGACCGGAGCGTTGGTGTGCGAAGTAGTTTGGGCAGCCCTGACCGCCGCCCGACCGCTGCCACCTGCCCGACTCCCAGACACCCCCTAGGGGCACACCCATGCCCGTGCCCGCATCCGGAACCGCCCGCCTCCTCGCCGGGGGCCATGGCGGACCGGGCGCGCTCCGCCCGATGGTCGACACCGTCCTCGACGCCCTCGCCCACGGGGCCGCCGACCGCGGCGGGCCACTCCCGGCCGGGGGCCCGGCCGCGGTGGACCGGCG
>NZ_JAHLEM010000023.1 GCF_018883605.1 Streptomyces niphimycinicus
TAGGTGTCCACCGGCGGGAAGTGGGTGAAGACCCGGGAGCCGTCGATGCCCTCCCACCAGAAGGTGTGGTGGGGCAGCTTGTTGGTCTGGTTCCAGGAGAGCTTCTGGGTCAGGAACCACTCGTTCCCCGCCAGCCTGGCCAGTTGCGGGAAGCAGGCGTTGTAGCCGAAGGAGTCGGGCAGCCATACGCCCTTGGTCTCGATGCCGAACTCGTCCAGGAAGAAGCGCTTGCCGTGGATGAGCTGGCGGGCCAGGGCCTCGCCGCCGGGCAGGTTGCCGTCGGCCTCCACCCACATGCCGCCGACCGGTGCCCACTGCCCGCCTCGCACGGCCTCGTGGATGCGGTCCCAGACCTGGGGGTAGTGCTCCTTGACCCAGGCGTACTGCTGCGCCTGCGAGCAGGCGAAGATGAACTCCGGGTACTCCTTGGCGAGCGCCGTGACGTTGGAGAAGGTGCGCGAGGTCTTGCGCTTGGTCTCGCGTATGGGCCATAGCCAGGCGGAGTCGATATGTGCGTGGCCGACGGCCGAGAGGGTGTGGGCGCTGGCGTTGGCGGGGCGCTCCAGCACACCGCGCAGGGCGTCGCGTACGTCGGTGGCGGTGCCGGAGATGTCGTCCAGGTCCAGCCGGTCCAGGGCGCGGTCGAGGGCGTGGGCGATCTCGTGGCGGCGGGGCTCGTGCTCGCTCAGCTCCAGCATCAGCTCGCGCAGCACGGTGAGGTCCAGGCCCAGGTGCCACACCTGTTCGTCCAGTACGGCCAGGTCGGCGCGGGCGAAGGTGTAGAGGGGGGCGCGGCCCGCCGTGAGCTTGTCGCCGAGCGGGGTGGGGCGGCTGAAGTCGTTTGCGAGGATGTCGGGGTTGGAGGCGGCCTCGATGAGGTACGAGATGTGCTCGCCGCCCTCGGCGGGGTTGGCCACCGGCACGTACTGGTTCTGCGGGTTGACCGCCTTGAGCGGGGCGCCGCCCGGGGTGTGGACCAGTGCCTCGGCCTGGTTGCCGGGCCAGTCGCCGACGAAGCCGAGGTCGAAGACGGCCTCGACGCGCTTGCCCGCCCACGCGGCCGGGACCTGGCCGTGCACCTTGAACCAGGTGGTGCCCCAGGGCGGGCCCCAGGGGGTTCCGGTGGTGAAGGGCTCGTACGCGGCCCCTGCCGCCTCGGCGAAGGGCACCGGTTCGTCGGGCGCCTGCCATGCCTCGATCGTGAAGGGCACCGAGGCCGAGTGGGCGGCGGGCTGGATGCGCTGGGTGAGGACGCGCTGGACGCGGTCCTCGATGCGGCGGCGTTCGTCATGCATGGCGAGGGCTCCTACGGGCGGTTCAGGTAGGCGAGTCCGGGGTGTGCCGTGGTGTAGCCGTCGACGAGGCGGTGGGCGACGGCGACCGAGTCGACGAGGGGGTGGAGGGCGAACGCCTTGACGGCGGTGGCGCGCGAACCGCTGTCGGCGGCGTTCATGACCTCGCGCTCGACGGCCTTGACGGCGCACACCAGGCCGGTGGCGTGGCCGGGCAGCGGGTCGACGGAGACGGGGTGCGCGCCACTCGCGTCCACCAGGCAGGGGACCTCGATGACGGCGTCCTCGTCGAGCGCGCCCAGCGTGGTGCGGTTGCGGACGTTGAGGATGAGGGTGGTGCGCTCGTCGCGGGCGATGGCGCGCATGAGGGCGAGGGCGACCTGTTCATAGCCGCCGGACTCCAGGTCCGACTCGTCGCGCTCGCCGGCGCCCGCCGCCTCGCGGTTGGCCGCCATGTAGGTGGCCTCGCGCTCGGCGCGGGTGCGGTCCCAGGTCGCGAGCGCGGGTGCGTGGCCCTGCTCCATCACCTCGTAGAACCGGGCCTGCTGGTCGCGGAGGAAAGCGCCGCGGGTCTGCTCGGCCTCGCGGTAGGCGCGTACCGCCCCCCGGTTGAAGTAGTAGTAGTGCAGGTACTCGTTGGGGATCGCGCCGAGGGAGGCGAGCCACTCGGGGCCGAAGAGCTTGCCCTCCTCGAACGAGCCGAGGGCCTCGGGGTCGGCGAGCAGCCGCGGGAGTTCGTCGCGCCCGGCGACGCGCAGGCCGCGCAGCCAGCCGAGGTGGTTCAGGCCGACGTAGTCGATCCACGCGCGGTCCGGGTCGGCGCCGAGCGCGCGGGCGACGCGGCGGCCGAGGCCCACCGGCGAGTCGCAGATGCCGATGACCCGGTCGCCGAGGTGGCGGGACATGGCCTCGGTGACCAGGCCCGCGGGGTTGGTGAAGTTGATGACCCAGGCGTCGGGGGCCAGCCGGGCGACCCGCCGGGCGATGTCGACGGCGACGGGGACGGTGCGCAGCCCATAGGCGATGCCGCCCGCGCCCACCGTCTCCTGGCCGAGGACACCGTGGTCCAGGGCGATGCGCTCGTCGGCGGCGCGCCCATCCAGGCCGCCGACGCGGATCGCGGAGAAGACGAAGTCGGCGCCGCGCAGCGCCTCGTCGAGGTCGGTGGTGTGGGAGACCGTCGGCGCTCCCCCGGCCTCCGGCCGGGCGGTGCCTCCCGGGCTCGCCGCGGCCTGTTCGGCCAGGACCCGGGCGACGGCGCCCAGCCGGCCGGCGTCCAGGTCGTGGAGGGTGACATGGGTGACGCGGCCCGGGGAGCGGTCGGCGAGCAGCGCCCCGTACACCAGCGGCACCCGGAACCCGCCGCCGCCGAGAATGGTCAGCTTCACACCCGCACCACCTTTACTCCTGCCTGCTCGAACACCGAGCACGTGGCCGAGTCCGAGGGGGCGTTGGTCACTACTGCGTCGAGATCCTCGGGGCCGCAGACCTTGGTCATGCCGGTGCCGGGGAACTTGCCCGCGTCGGCGAGCAGCACCACCTGGTCACTGGCCGCGATCATCGCCCGTTTCACCGGGACCTCGATGACCGTGGTGTCCATGATCTGCCCGCTGGGACGGACGCCGCTGGTCCCCAGGAAGAGCCAGTCGGCGTGGAGCTGGCGGAGGTTGTCCTCGGTGAGGAATCCGACCAGGGAGCGGTATTCGCGCCGGAGCACCCCGCCGAGCAGCACCAGCTCCACGGCGGTGTCATCGGCCAGCTCCTCGAACACCACCAGATTGCTGGTGATCACGGTCAGCCGTCGGCCGTGCAGTTGCCGGGCGAGCCGGTAGGCGGTGGTGCCGATGTCCAGCAGTACGGACTGCCCGTCCTCGATCATGCCCGCGGCGGCCACCGCCAGGGCGTCCTTCTCGGCCACCCGCACCCCGGCGACTTCCGCGAAGGGCTGATCGCCCTCCTCGACGACCGCGCCGCCGTGGACCCGGGTGAGCAGTCCCTCCTCCTCGAGCTTCAGCAGGTCGCGCCGGACGGTCGCGGCGGAGACCCCGAGCTGTTCGGAGAGGTCGGTCACGGCCGCCGGGCCGCCGGACCGCAGGGCGCGGAGGATCATCTGATGTCGTCGTTCAGCCAGCACGGCGAGCAGCGTACTCGTCAATCTCAATCATTTCTATGCATCCGAGTGCACCCCTCTTGCCATTTTTGCGCAGAGCCCGCACGATCCTCTGCAATGCGCTGCACTTCTGCACACTTTTGACGAGAGGAGGAGCTCGTGGCCGAACCTCCCCCGCCCGGGGAACGGGCTCCCGACGCCACGGGACCCGATGTCCTGGTGACCGGTCTGCTCTTCTACGACCTCGTGATGACCGGGCTCGGCCGGCCGCCGGCACCGGGTGAGGAGATCTGGACCCAGGGCATGGGCTGCGGCCCCGGCGGCATCGCCAACCTCGCGGTGGCCGCCGCCCGCTTCGGCCTCACCACCTCGCTGGCCACCGTCTTCGGCGACGACTTCTACGGGGCGTACTGCCGCGACATCCTCGCCCGGCAGGAGGGCGTCGACCTCGCGCTCTCGCGCACGGCACCCGGCTGGAACACGCCCGTGACCGTCTCGATCGCCCAGGGACACGACCGCGCACTGATCACACACGGCCAGGAACCCCCTTATCCGCAGGACGAGTTGATGGCGAACGCCCCGGGGGCACGGGCGGCCATCGCGCACCTCGGCACCGAGCCCCAGGCATGGATCGCGAAGGCCGCCGCCACCGGCACCAAGATCTTCGCGGATGTCGGCTGGGACCCCACCGGGGCCTGGTCCGGCGAGCTGCTCGACCAGCTCTCCCGCTGCCACGCCTTCCTGCCGAACGAGGGCGAGGCGATGGGCTACACGCGCACCGACAGCGCGCGGGCCGCACTCGGCAAGCTCGCCGATATCGTGCCGGTCGCCGTCGTCACCCGCGGCCCGCACGGAGCCCTCGCCGTGGACCAGACGACGGGCGAGGCCGCCGAGGTCGCCGCGCTCGACATCGATGTCGTGGACGCGACGGGAGCCGGGGACGTCTTCGGCGCGAGCTTCACCGCCGCGACCCTCGCCGGCTGGCCGCTCGCCGACCGGCTGCGCTTCGCGGTACTGGCCGCGGGCCTGTCCGTCACCCGGCACGGCGGCGCGCTCGCCGCCCCGGGCTGGCACGGCGTCGACCAGTGGTGGCGGACCACCGGCAGCCGCGACCCCGCGCTGCGGAGCGACTACGGATTCCTGGCGGACCGCATCCCCGAGGACCCCGGCCCCGCCCCGCACACCACACCCGTCACCCCCCACACCCTGTAATCGCAGTGCGTACTACCCGAAAGGCGGTGGGAGCGGTGCCCCTCTCGCGAAGAGCACTGCTGTACGCGGGCCTCGCCACCACGGCGACCGCGGCGCTCGGCGGCACCACGGCAGGCTGCTCGGTTCCGAACGGATCGACCGGCCGGAACATGACCCTCTGGTACTGGACCGGCGGGCTGAGCGACAAGGTCGTGGCGGACGCCAAGAAGCGCTTCACCGATGTCTCGCTCAAACCCGCCCAGATCGGCGGCTACTTCAAATCCAAGCTGCTCACCACGATGACCGGGCGCGCCTACGTGCCCGACATCACCGGTCTCAAGGGCGAGGACATGGCCTCGTACCTGCCCAACGCGGAGCAGTTCATCGATCTGCGCACACTCGGCGCGGAGCAGCTCAAGGACCGGTACCTGCCCTGGAAGTGGGCCGAGGGCATCGCTCCCGACGGCAGCATGATCGGTTTTCCCATCGACACCGGGCCGGTCGCCCACTACTTCATGCCCGAGGTGTTCGACCGGGCGGGGCTGCCGACCGATCCGGCGGAGGTCGGCAAGGAGATGGACACCTGGGAGAAGTACCTGGCGGCCGGTGAGCGGCTGAAGAAGAAGGTCCGCGGCGCGCATATGGTCATCGACGCGCTCACGATCTACCAGTACATGATCGCGCAGGGCACCCTGCGCTACGTCGATGCGGAACGGCGCTTCATCGGCGACCACGAACATGTGCGCCGCGCCTGGAACATGGCGATCGACGCGTACCAGCGCGGCCTGTGCTCCCGGTACCAGTCCGGCACCCCGGACGGCAACGCGGCCATCGAGAACGGACTGCTGCCCAGCCAGATCGGCGCCTCCTGGGTGGCCGGCGACCTCAAGCTGACCGTGCCCAAGACCAAGGGGAAGTGGCGGGTGGCCGCCCTGCCCGGCGGCCCGGCCAACAACGGCGGCTCCTTCCTGGCGATCACCAAGTCCTGCCGGAAGCCCGAGCTGGCCTTCGAGATCGTCACCTGGCTGCTGAACGCGGACAACCAGACCCGTGGTTTCACCGACGCCACGCTCTTCCCGTCCACCCCCGCCTCCTACCAACAGGCGGCGATGCGCGCGCCGGACCCGTTCTTCGGCGGCCAGGCCACCATCGATGTCTTCGGCCCCACCGCCGAGAAGATCCCGATCGCCTACCACAGCCCGTACGACTACCCCCTGGACCAGGCGGTCTCCGACGAACTGCGCAATGTGAACGCCCTGGGCAAGGATCCCCGCCGGGCGTGGAAGGACGCCATGGCCAAGTGCCGGCGCATAGCGGACCACCTGGGAGTCCTGACATGACCGGAATAGGAGCCGCTCCCACGCTCGGCGCGCCCGCCGACGACGGTGTCAGGTCCGTCCCCGCGCGGGCCAAGGCCCGCTCGGTGCTCGGGTACTGGCGGCTGTATCTGGCGATCTCGCCCTTCTATCTGCTCTTCCTGTGCTTCGGCCTGATCCCGGTGGGCTTCTCGCTCTATCTGTCCTTCCACCGGTGGGACGGGCTCGGCTCGATGGAGTACGCGGGCCTGTCGCAGTACCGCTATCTCCTCAGCGACGCACAGTTCTGGAACTCCCTCACCAACACCCTGATCATCTGGGCGATCGCCACCCTGCCGATGCTGTTCATCGCGCTGGTGACCGCGGTGATGCTCAACTCCGCGGTGCGGTTCAAGAACTTCTACCGCTTCGCGTACTTCCTTCCGAACGTCACCTCGGTCGTCGCCGTGGCGATCATCTTCACCTCGATCTTCTCCACCAACTTCGGCCTCGCGAACGCCGTGTTGCAAGGGCTCGGGCTCGATCAGGTGGCCTGGCTGAACACGGACTGGGGCATCAAGATCTCCATTGCCGTGCTGATGACCTGGCAGTGGACCGGCTACAACGCGCTGATCTTCCTCGCCGGGCTCCAGACCATTCCGAGCGAGCTGTACGAGGCCGCCCGCGTCGACGGCGCCGGACCGGTGCATACCTTCTTCCGGATCACCGTGCCGATGATGCGGCCGATCATCCTCTTCACCCTGGTCGTCTCGACCGTCACCGGACTACAGAGCTTCACCGAGCCGCAGGTGCTGCTGGCCAACACCAACAACACCTCCACCTTCGCGGGCGGCCCCGGCAACTCCGGCCAGACGATGGTCCTCTATTTCTTCCAGCAGAGCTTCGACAACAACGACTTCGGCTACGGCGCGGCCATCGCCTGGGGCATCTTCCTGGTCGTCGCCATCTTCTCGATCGTCAACTGGCGCCTGGTACAGCGCGGGGAAAAGTAGAGGGAGACCATCGTGAAAGGCATGAAGGGTACCCGCGCCAGAGGGCTGACCCTGCACATCTCGCTGATCGCCGGTGTGCTCGGCTCGCTCTTCCCGTTCTACTGGACCATCGTGATGTCGACCCATTCGTCGGCGGAGATCTTCCAGTACCCGCCGAAGCTGCTGCCGGGCTCGCACTTCGACGAGAACGTCCACCATCTCTTCCAGAAGATCGACTTCTTCGGGTCGATGTTCAACACCCTGGTCGTCGCCGTCTCGGTGACCTTCCTCGTGCTGTTCTTCGACTCGCTCGCGGCCTTCGTCTTCGCGAAGTTCCACTTCCCGGGCCGCCGGGCGCTGTTCGTCATCATGATGGGCATCTTCATGGTGCCCGCCCAGCTCCAGGCCATCCCGCAGTTCGTGATCATGGCGAAGCTCGGCTGGATCGGCTCCCTGACCTCGCTCGTCATCCCCGCGGCCGCCAACGCCTTCGGGATCTTCTGGATGCGCCAGTACATGAAGGGCTCCATCCACGACGAACTCATGGACTCCTCCCGGCTGGACGGCTGCGGCTTCCTCCGCCAGTACTGGCACGTGGCGCTGCCCGTGGTCCGGCCCGGCCTCGCCTTCCTCGGCATCTTCACCTTCATGGCCCAGTGGAACGACTACGCCTGGCCGCTGATCGCCCTGATCAACCCGGACCATGTGACGCTCCAGGTCGCCCTCTCGCAGCTCAACAGCGTGAACGGCACCACCGACTACGGCATGGTGATGGCCGGTGCGCTGCTCGCCCTGATCCCGCTGCTCGTCGTGTTCTTCATCGGTGCCCGCCAGATCATGGCGGACCTCGCCAAGGGGGCCATCCGATGATGGGCATCCCTCTGATGGATCTCCGGCCGTGGGAATCCCCCGAGCTCACCTCCTGGCGACGGCTGCCGATGCATGCCGTGGACCGCGGGGCGGGGGCCATCTCGCTGGACGACGACCACTGGCGCTTCCAACTGCTGCCCGCGCCGGAAGTGCCCCCGTCCGAGAACTGGCGGCATCTGAAGGTGCCCGGCGCCTGGACCACACAGGACACCGGCGACCTGCCGCAGTACACCAACTGGCGGATGCCCTGGCCCGACATCCCGCCGCACTCCCCCGCCGCGAACCCCACCGGCGTACACGAGCGCGACGTCGACATCCCGGCCGACTGGGCCGGGCGCCGCGTCATCCTGCACGTCGGCGCCGCGACCAGCGTGCTGATCGCCGAGGTGAACGGCCGGGCCGTGGGCATCGGCAAGGACTCGCATCTCGCGTCCGAGTTCGACATCACCGACGCGGTACGGATCGGCGCGGCCAACACCGTACGGCTGACCGTGGTGAAGTGGTCCGACGCCTCGCATATCGAGGACCAGGACCACTGGTGGCACGGCGGCATCACCCGCCCCGTCCTCCTCTACGCCACCGATCCGCTGTATCTGGCCGATGTGAGGATCAGCGCCCCCGCCGACGGACGGCTGCGCGTGGAGGTCCAGGTGCGCCACGCGGCCGGGCCACTGCCCGCGGGCTGGCGCGTGTCCGGACACCTCGACGGAGTCGGCGAACTCGCCGAAGACGAGGAGTACGCCGCCTGGTGCGTCCGGGAGGACCGGGTCTCGGACTTCCTCGGCGAGGCGCGCCTGTTCGCCACCGTGCCCGGCGTACGCCGCTGGTCGGCCGAGACACCCGAGCTGTACGGCCTGGACATCCGGCTGCACCGCCCCGACGGATCCATCGCCGACACCTCCCGCCACCGCGTGGGCTTCCGCACCGTCGAGATCAACGGCCGCGACCTGCTGATCAACGGCGAACGGGTCTTCATCCGGGGCGTCAACCGGCACGACTTCCACCCGCTCACCGGCCGCACCGTCACCCCCGGCGATATGCGCGCCGACCTGGAGACCATCAAGCGCTTCGGCTTCAACGCCGTCCGCACCGCGCACTACCCGAACGACCCCGCACTGCTGGACCTCGCCGACGAGCTGGGCCTCTACCTCGTCGACGAGGCCGACATCGAAAGCCACGACCACGCCCACGAGATCGCCGACGACCCCCGCTATCTGGCCGCGTTCGTGGACCGGGTCTCGCGTATGGTCCTGCGGGACAAGAACCACGCGTGCGTCATCGTCTGGTCGCTGGGCAACGAGAGCGACTACGGCGCGAACCACGACGCGGCCGCGGGCTGGCTGCGCCGCTACGACCCGACCCGCCCGCTGCAATACGAGGGGGCGGCCAAGACCGACTGGTCCGGGGCGGACATCGCCTCCGACATCCTCTGCCCGATGTACGCGTCACTGGACGAGATCACCGCGCACGCCGCCTCCGGCGAGCAGGCCAAGCCGCTCATCCTGTGCGAGTACTCGCACGCCATGGGCAACAGCAACGGCACCCTCGCCGACCACTGGGCGGCCATCGAGACCACCCCGGGTCTCCAGGGCGGCTTCATCTGGGAGTTCTGGGACCACGGCATCCTCCAGCGCCGGGCCACGGGCCGCCCCGCCGGGCCCACCGCGACCGGCGCCTACGCCCATGGGGTGGCGGCCGACGGCTACCGCTGGGCGTACGGCGGGGACTTCGGCGATATGCCGAACGACGGCGCGTTCTGCGCGGACGGTCTGGTCTTCCCCGACCGCACCCCGAAGCCCGCGATGTACGAGCACCGCGAGATCGCCGCCCCGCTGCGGCTGACCCGGAGCGATCCTGACCGCCCGCCCCGTGTCACCAACGCCCAGCACTTCCGCGATATGTCCTGGCTGACGGCCGAGTGGCGGCTGTCCGTCGAGGACGGCGGCACCCGCACCGCCCCGGCCGTACTGCCCGACCTGCCGCCCGGGGCCTCGGCGGACCTGCCCCTGCCCCACGGGCTGCTGGCCGAACTGCCCGCCGCGGGCGCCGCCGGCGGCGGCGAGGCATGGCTGACGCTGCATGTGACCACGCGCCACGACGAGCCCTGGGCACCGCGCGGCACCGAAGTGTGCGCGCCCCAGATCCAGGTGCGCGAACGGCCCGCTCCGGCGCCGGTGTCCGTGGTGGTCTCCGCCCACTCCCCCGATGTCGACGCGGAAGGGCTGTTGCGCCATCCGCTGCTGACCTGCCCGCCCGCCTTGAGCCTGTGGCGGGCGCCCACCGACAACGATCTGCTGGGCGGCGCCGCGGACCACTGGCGCGGGCTGGGCCTCGACCGGCTCGTCCGCGAGCCCGTCTCGGTCGACCGGACGGACGGCCGTATCCGCGTGCGCTCCGTCTACCCGACCGGCGCGGGCCTCGTCGAGCACCAGCAGGTCTTCACCCCCCTCAATGACGACGGCCTGCTGATCGAGGAGAGCGCCGTCCTCCCCGAGGGGCTGACCGACGTCGCGCGCGTGGGCACGGTCTTCGAGACGGTGGCCGGGCTGAACCACCTCCAGTGGTACGGCCAGGGCCCCTGGGAGACCTACCCGGACCGGCGGACGGGCGGTCCGGTGGGCCACCACCGGGCCCGCGTGGACAGCCTGTTCACCCCTTATCTGCGCCCCCAGGAGAGCGGTGGCCGGTCCGGCGTACGCCGCTTCGCGCTGCTGTCGGACACCGGCACCGGTCTCGGTGTACGGCTGGACGCGCCCCGCCAGGTCTCGGTCACCCGGTACCGCGCGGCCGACCTCGCCACCGCCTCCCACCACGACGAGCTGACCCCCAGGCCACGGTGCGTGGTCCAGCTCGACGCCGCCCACCGGGGCCTGGGCACCGCGTCCTGCGGCCCGGACACCCTCCCGCGCTACCGGCTGGGCCCCGGCACGTACCGCTGGTCATGGGTGCTGCGCCCGCTGTGACGCGCCCGCGCCGGGCGGCGTGGAGGTGATGCGCGCTACGGGGCCGCCTGCCGGCCCAGGGCCGGGCCGAGCCGGGTGGCGATGTCCGTGAGGATCTGGACGTAGTCCTCGTGGTCGAAGGTGAAGGGCAGGGCGAACGCCACCTCGTCGACCTCCCGGAAGGCGGCATGGGCGGCGAGCCGTTCGGCGATCTCCCCGGAGGTGCCGACGAGATCGGGCGCGAACATCATGCGCGCCGGTCCCTGGGGCGTGGCGGTACGCGGCATGCGTTGCAGGGCGTACCGCTCATACTTCGCGCGCTGCTGCGGCGAGGCGGTGTCGGTGGGAATGACGACGAGCCCTTGGGAGACCCGGGCACGGTCGCCGTCGGGGTGGTGGGCGCGGAAGGTCCGGATGTGCGAGAGCTGGATCTCGGCGAAGTCCTCGGACTCCTCCGCCTTCACGACGCTGCTGGTGAGCAGATTCATGCCGTGTTCACCGGCCCACCGGGCCGACCGCAGGCTGCCACCGCCGTACCACATGCGGCGGCCGAGCCCCGGGGAGTGCGGCTGGACGCGGTCGGAGAACACCTCGAAGCCCTCGACCCCGCTGAAGTCGGTGACCGGTTCGCCGCGTACGAAGTCCAGCAGTCGTCGCACCCGCTCGTGGCCGAAGTCCTCGAGGTCGGCGGTGTCGGGGTAGAGCACGCCCTTGACCTGGTCGTAGTGGTTCGGCGGACCGACACTGACCCCCGGGTTGAGGCGGCCCCGGGACAGGATGTCGACGGTCGCCAGGTCTTCGGCCAGCCGCAGCGGGTTCTCCCAGCCCATGGGTATGACCGCGGTGCCCAGCTCGATGCGGCTGGTGCGCTGCGAGGCCGCCGCGAGAACGGCCATCGGGGAGGAGATGCCGTATTGCAGATGCCGGTGGCGCACCCAGGCGCTGTCGAAGCCCAGCCGCTCGCCCATCTCGATGATCCGCAGTGTCGACTCATGGCCCCGGTGAGGGTCGGCCTCGTCGAACAGCCCTATGGTCAGGAAACCCAGCTTCCGTAGGGGTTTCGAGGTCAGCGGCATGGTGTGGCTCCCTGTCAGATGGCGGTCGACGACGTGAGGCCGACGGCGGTGGCGAACGCGCCGTCGTGGTGGACGGGGCGGTACTCCGCCGAGTACGGGAAGTCCGTCGCCCGCGTCCTGCCAGGAGCCGCCCGAGAACCGGTCGGTGCCCCACCAGGCGCCGAGCGCTCCCGGGGACGGTGGAAATCGCGCTCAGCGACAAAGAGCGCTGGAGGTGCGCAGGTAGTCCACGTAGCGGCAGAGCACGCCCGGATGCGTCGAGTGCATGCATATACGACAATTTTGAACGGAGCGCTCCGCTCCGATAGATTGAACGCCACACACTTCGTTCCGCCGACACGGAGGACATATGAAGGCGACAGGCAGACCGACGGCTCTGGTGACCGGCGGCAGCCGGGGAATCGGCGCGGCGACTTCGCGTGAACTCGCGGCTCGCGGATACCGCGTGGCGGTCAATTACTTCTCGAACCGTGAGGCGGCCGGCCAGGTGGTCAAGCTCATCGAGGCCGACGGCGGCGATGCCTTCGCCGTGCAGGCCGATGTGTACGACCCCGGCCAGGCAGCCGAACTGCTGGAGAGCGCCACCGTCGACGGACGCCTGGACGTCCTTGTCTGTAACGCCGGCGCCCGTTTCACCCCGGCCCCCGTGCAGGCCCTGCCCTGGGACGACTTCAAGAGGAAGGTGACGGATGAACTGGCGTCCGTCTACCCCCTCACCCAGCAGGCCCTGGCGATCATGGGCGCGCGAGGGCAGGGACGGATCTTGTATGTCTCCAGTGCCGTGGCCGACGGTCCACCCACCGCGGGCATGGCCGCCCATGGCACCGCCAAGGCCGCTCTGAACACCTTCGCCCGCTTCGTCGCCTACGAGGCCGGCCCACTCGGCATCAAGGTCAACGTGGTGGCGCCCGGATTCGTGCGCACCGAGGCCAGCGCCGGTATGCCGCAGGAGTTCCAGCAGCGCTTGGTGGAGCGCACCCCGCTCGGACGGGTCGCGGAACCGGAGGACGTGGCCCGGGCGATCGCGATGCTCGTCGGCGACGATGCCGGTTTCGTCACCGGCTCGGTGCTCACCGTCGACGGTGGGCACGGGGTGGCCCGCCCTTAAGGGAGAATGCTGCGCCATGGGTGACACGCACGCAGCCAAACCGCGAGGCCGCCAACGTGAGGCGGACCGCAACGACGCCCGTCTCATGCAGGCCGCACGCGAAGTCTTCGCCGAGCGCGGCTGGGACGCCCCCGTCTCGGAGATCGCCCGTCGAGCGGGCATCGGCATGGGCAGTCTCTACCGCCGCTACCCCAGCAAGGAACTACTGGCCCAGCGCATGCGGCTCGCGGGCATGGAGCAGCTCGTCACCCAGGCGCACACGGCACTCGCCGAAGAACCGGACGCGTGGGCCGCCTTCGCCCGTTTCCTGCACGACGCGTTGTCGGCCCAGGGGTCAAGCGGTCCACTTCTCCCCCAGGTCGGCGGGCGGCTGCCGGCCACGGACGAAGTCGTGGCCGCCGCCGACCGGCTGCGGGCCGCTCTGGACGCCCTGGTGGGAGGCGCGCACCGGGCAGGGGTGCTACGTGCGGATTTCACCTCCGCCGACATCCCGTTGCTGCTCGAACATCTCGCTGCGCGGATTCCCGTCACCGGTGGGCGCGCCACCGCGCTCCACCTGCGCTACCTGGACCTGGTCCTCGCCGGACTGCGCGCCCCGGCCGCCGATCAAGCCACCATCCTGCCGGGACCGGCCCCGGACTGGGCGGAGCTCAGCGAGCTGTGGAACGCGCCTGGAGGGTGACAGTCCCACCGACGTCATTTGCGCCCGGTTGTCCATGCCGCCAGAGCAGGCATGACCCCGCCCACCATGAGAGTCCCTGCCGGCACCCCCACCGGCAGGACCACCCGCACGCGCTCAGCGCCGACGCCGGGCATTGGGCTGGGCGCCCTTCACCTGGCATCGGTTATCGGGCACCGGGGTGTGGGGGTTGTCAGTCCGGCAGCAGGTTGGTCACCAGGCCGCGTGTCCACTCGGGGGTCAGGGCCTGGTCGGTGAAGACCGCCCGGTAGTAGAGGGGGGCGATCACGGCGTCCGTGACGCGTTCGACGGTCGGGGTCTGATTGCCCCGGGCCTGGTCCCGTTCGAGCATGGCCTGGAGCTGTTGCCGGCGCTCTCCCGTGCAGGCGCTGGCGCCTTGATCTCCGGCTGTGCCGATGGTGGCGCGCACCAGAGGGAGGGTGTCCGGGTCGTTGAGGTCCTTGGCGAGGTCGGAGGCGTAGCGCTCCAGGTCCTCGCGGAGGCTTCCGGTGTCCGGCACCACGATGTCGCCCGAGAAACGGCTGGTCGCGACATCGGTGAGCAGTTCGCCGACGGAGCCCCAGCGGCGGTAGACCGTGGTGGCGTGCACGCCCGCGCGGGCCGCCACGACCGGGATCGTCAGCGGTTCGTCGGCCTCGTCGGTGAGCAGCTCCTCGACCGCCCGGTGGACCGCCGCGCGGATGCGGGCGGAGCGGCCGCCGGGCCGGCTACCGGTGTGGGGCGGAGGGGCAGCGCGCGTGGACATGTGACCAGTATGGCATCGATCACTGCGTTTGAAAGCAGCGATCGATGCGTTTACGGTAGCGTGAAGCCATTAACGCATCGATCACTGCGAGAATCACATGTCTGCTCCATCCGCAGTCACCGCCAGGCCGCCCGCCGGGGATCCGCACCGCGCACCATGGACGGGTGCCTTCCCCTACGTGGGCGCCGTCCTCGTCCTCTTCCTGGCCGCTTCCAGCGCACCGTCCCCGCTCTACGCGATCTACCAGCAGCAATGGCATTTCACGGCGTGGGTGCTATCCGTCGTCTTCGCCCTCTACGTGGTCGGCCTGCTGGGCTCGCTGCTCGTCGTCGGAGCGCTGTCGGACCATCTCGGCCGCCGGCCGGTACTCGCCGCGGCGATCGGGCTGGAGATGGTCGCGCTCGTCATGTTCTACGTCGCCGGGGACGTGTTCGTCCTGTCCGCCGCCCGGGTGCTCCAGGGCATCGCGACCGGGGCGGCGACGACCACTCTGAGCGCCACCCTTGTCGATCTCGAGCCATCGCATGCCCGCGGTCGCGCGGGCGTCATCACCTCGGTGTCTCCCCTGACCGGGCTCGCCCTGGGTGCCCTCGGCAGCGGTGTGCTGGTGGAGTTCGGCCCCGCCCCGACCCGGCTGGTCTACACGCTGCTGTTCGGCGGAATGGCGCTGGCGGCGGTGATCGTCGCCGTCATGCCGGAAACGTCGCTCCGACGGCCGGGAGCCGTCGCCTCCCTGCGCCCGCGGGTCGCGATGCCCGCACACCTGCGCGCGGACATCGTGCCGGTGGTGCCGGCGATGATCGCCGGCTGGGCCTTGGCCGGGATGTACCTCTCGCTCGGCCCGTCCGTCGCCGCCGAGTTGCTGGGGCTGCGCAGCCATCTGGTCGGCGGCGTCGTGGTGACGCTCCTGACGGGCACCGGAGCGCTCGCGGTCTTCCTGCTCCGCTCCCGTCCCGCGCCCTCGCTGCTGGCCCCCTCGTCCGCACTGCTCGGACTCGGCACCCTGATATCGCTTGCCGGAGTCGCCGATGACCTGGCCTGGCTCGCCGCCGTCGGCACCGTCGTCTCGGGTCTCGGCATGGGCGCGTCGGTGCTGGCCACGTTCGGCACCTTCGCCCGGATCGCCAAGCCGCATGAGCGCAGCGAGGTCTTCGCCCTGGCGAACATCATCGCCTATCTGGGAAACAGCGTGCCCTCCGTCCTCGGCGGCATCGCGGTCACCGTCCTGGGCGTGCGGACCGCCACCGGGATCTACGCACTGGCCATCGCGGTGATCGCCGCCACCGCCCTCGCCCTGAGCCTGAACCAGATACGGGCGGAGCGCCGTGCCGCCTTGGCCCCTGCGGCTCAGGCTCCCGCCGCCGCGGAGGCTCCGGCCACCGCCGTTTCATGCCACTGAACCGATCCCCCGTTTACCCTCCGGAACAGCACAAGGAGACGCCGTGACGAACACGAGCAGGACCAGGAAGCACCTTGAGGTTCAGCGATCGGACCACACGACGATCCGGTACACGGCCGGCGGTCCGGCCGGAGGGCCGACGCTGGCTCTCATCCACGGCTGGGCGTGCGACCGCGGCGACTACGACGCGGTGACCGACCATCTGCCCGCGGACTACCGCGTCCTCGCCATCGACCTCGCCGAGCATGGCGAGTCCCGGTCGACGCGGGACGTCTGGACCATGGAAGAGTTCGCCCGCGACGTGGCGGCGGTACTGGAGGCCGAGTCGGTGGACACATGCGTCGTGGCCGGGCACTCGCTCGGCGGGGCCGTCGCCGTCGAGGTCGGCCGGCTGCTCCCCGACACGGTCTCGCATGTGGTCACGCTCGACGCGCTGCACTACTTGTCCCTGTTCCCCGCACTGAGCGAAGAGCAGACCGATGCGATGCTGAGCATGTTCCGCGAGGACTTCGCCGCAGGGGTGCGAGGGCTCGTGGAGGGAGGCTCGCCGACCGGGACCGACCCTGCCCTCAAGGACGCGTACTTCGAGAAGATGGTCGCGGTGCGGCAGCCCGCGGGTCTGCGTTCCATCGAGGGCCTGATCCGCTGGGACATGGACGCGGCGCTGCGGGAGACAAAGCAGCCGATCACCGTGTTCGCGATACGTGACCTGGTGACGCAAGAAGCGATCGACCGCTATGGCGACCGCTTCGACATCGTGCCCGTCGACCTGGGCAGCCACCACTTCCCGGTGGAGGCACCCGAAGGCACGGCGAAGCTTCTTGCGGGCGTGGGAACCGCGTAGCGACGCGCCTGATGCGGCTCTCCCCCACCAACCAGCCACCAGGTGGCAGGTCTGCCGACGGCCGGGCCCGCAGCGGGCCCGGCCGGGTCCGCACCCGGCGTTGCGAACCCTTTCGGGTGCGGGGCAGACGCCATCACCAGCGCAGCACCGTGACCGCCTGCCGGAATGTGCCCGGGACCCGCGACCCACGGGGCGTGTTGAGGCGCCGGCGATGCGCGGCGAGCAACCGGGAGAGGTGCTGCCATCGGGCGGGGGTGCTCGAGATGGTCCGTTTCAGGATGCCTTTTGGTCGGCGGGTTTCTCGATCTCGCTGGTCACCCGTGCACCTCGGAAGAGCACCGGGAGCCACAGGAGACATGCCAGCAGGGGGACCGCGGCGTAGGTGGCCATGCCCACACTGGAGCCCAGCCCGTCCATGAGGGCGCCGAGGACGAGATAGCCGATGCCGATGAGCGCCGACTCCACGAATGCGATCATCGACAGCAGGCTCGCCCGGTGACGCGACGGCACGGCCTCGTTGAACACGTTGTCCACGATCACGGCGGTGATCTCGGGAATCCCGACCAGGGCCAGGAACGCGGCGATGGTGACCCAGACAAGGCCGAGGCCGCTGAGCCCGAGTGCCGCGGCGAGCGTCAGGAGGGACACCGGGACTATGACCCGATACCCGATGCGCCGGTCCGCGCGGTCCGACAGCAGCGGAGTGAGCCCGCCGGCGAAGAATCCCGCCGCTATGACCACGCTGACCAATGCGGTGCCCGCTCCCTGACCGGAGAGGGTCTTCTGCGTAAAAATGATGTACGGCGTCAAAGTTGCATGCATCAATCCGGACACCACGACAAGCGTCACGAGCGCCGGCGTGGCGACCCGAAGCATCGCCCGCCATGCTGTGGCGTCGCCGTGCTCCTTAGCTCCGTCCTGCTCGTCCACCGCGTCCGCGCCGCGGATCTCGGGCACCCGTGACATCAGCACCACCACGGCCAGGACGAGGCACGCCGCCGAACCGACGTAGACGACTCCCCAGGAGATCCGCTGCAGTTGGCCGCCGAGGACGATGGCGGCTCCCGAGGTGACCGTCCCGAGCATGGTGAACCGGGACTTGATCTTGACGTAGTTGGCCGTTGCACCACGACGCACGAGCAGGTCGTACAGCAGGGCGGTGTCCGAGCCGGATACACATGCCATGCCCACGCCTTGGCCGATGAACAGCGTCAGGAACACCCAGTAGTTGGAGAACGTCCCCTGGCCGAGCAGACATACAGCTATCAGCATCTGGCCGATCACGATGCCGGCACGCCTGCCGATTCGGTCGGCGATGACTCCCGTCGGCAACTCCGCAAGTCCGCTGACCAGGTAGAGCAGTGTCTGCAATAGGGCCACTTGCCCGGCGGAGAAGCCTCGATGCTGAAGGAAGAGGACGAATACGCCGCGCTGGAACAGCGTGTTGGCGAGCACGGCGTATACGTAGAACGGGCGCGTGACACTTCGTGCAGCATTGTCGACTGCAACCGACCCGCTGAGGGCCTTTGTGGTGCCGGTCATGCCGCGGGCTCCCTGGTGACTCCGGTGATCATTAGCGTTGTGCCCCCGCCACCGACCGGAACCTCCAGTCCATACTTCGCGCAGGATATTGGGCTGACCCTCCGGAACCCGGTGTCAGCGCCGCGGCCATCTTCACAGCCCGCAACCACGGCCTCAACCCCATGACCGCCCCGCGCGACCTCATTCCGCCCGGAGGGCGTCGTAGCCGAAGACCACGATCGCTGTGACACTGCCGGCCAGGCCGAGACCGAGAGGGATACCCGCTCCGCCGAGCACGACCGGTGCCAAGCAGATGACGGGCTGGTGTCCTCTGCGTCCGTGCTGCGGATAGTTGATCACGTGGGCACGGCTCGGCATACGCGGTCCTCTTCCCCGGGCCGCGGCCACGGCCGGCAGTGCGTAGCCGACCATGGCCAGGGTGACGTGCCGCTTCCACGCCCGATAGCCGCGCACCTGGCCCGGCCTGGGGGTGTCCGCGGCCCCGGGTGAAGCTCGGCGGTGGCCCGGCCCGGAGGGACGTGTATCGCACGGCCGGTTGCCGATATCCGCACAAGCAGGTCGGGCCGGTGGGGTCCCCCGTGGTGACATCGTCATCACCGCCAGGGGCCCACCGGCCCGGCCCGTGTCCGCCTGACCGGCTGCTCTCCGCAGGACAGCGCTCAGGCGAGCAGGTGTGTCCGTTACGCGGCGCGCAGCGGGGCGAGGGCCGCGCTCCAGGCCAGCACCTGGTCCAGGGTGGCGTTCAGCGCGTCCACCTGGAATTGGCCGGGCTTGAAGTCGCTGAAGTTCTCGAAGTCGTGGAACAGCGACAGCGCGACCTGCGAGCGCACGTCTGCCATCTGCAACTCACCGGCCACCAGGCGCAGGTGCTCCACCGCACGGGCGCCGCCCAGGGAGCCGTAGCTGACGAAGCCGACCGCCTTGTTGTTCCACTCGGCGTAGAGGTAGTCGATCGCGTTCTTCAGCACCCCGGAAGTCGAGTGGTTGTACTCGGGCGTCACCATGATGAAGCCGTCAAACGAGTCGATCTTGTTCGCCCACTCCTGCGTGTGCGGCTGAGCGTACTGGCCCAGCGACGGCGGGAGCGCCTCGTCGAGGTGCGGCAGCTTGTAGTCCAGCAGATCGACCAGTTCGAACTCGGCGTCGGTGCGCTGTGAGGCGATGTCGCGTACCCAGCGGGCCACGGCCGCGCCGTTGCGTCCGGGACGGGTGCTGCCGAGGATGATTCCGATCTTAATCATGCCAAAACCCTTCATGAAGGTGCTCCCGGCGCACATCCGGGAAATATTTGCTTCGCCAAGCAACCTAATCGCGGGTGATTGCTTCGTCAAGTACCTGCTGAGTGGTGAGTGGTTCATGGGCTCATGGGGAGAGCCGCCATCATGGTCGGCGCGGAGCAGCGGCTCGAGCCCCGCTGACCGTCCGGCCGCGCTCAGACGCCGGGAAGCGGTCAAGCATGGCGCGCAGTTCGTCGGCGCTGGTGTTGGCCCCGAAGGGTTCGGTTCCCGGTTCGAAGCGCACGCCCTCGGAGAGCGGGCCGGCGACGACGGGGTCGAAGCCGAAGGCGTTCACGAGGAGGGCGGCCGTGGCCCGGTCGCCAGGATCGTCAGCGGTGATGGCGATCCCCTTGCGGCCCATCGCCCCGGCGGGCCGGGCCTCGTCCTCCAGGTCGTGGTAGCCCATGTGGTTGAACGCCTTGACCACGCGCGATCCCGGCAGGAACGCCTGGACGATCTCGCTGGTGGAGGTGCGCGGGTCGGTGAGGTCGTCGCGTACGCCGTCGGCTTCCCACCAGTAGTTCATCGCGTCGATGACGAATTTGCCGTGCGGCGCCTCGACGGGGATGCCGCGGTACTTGCCCAGGGGAAGGGCCAGGATCGCGATGTCCGCCCGGGCCGCGGCCTCGGCCGCGGTGACCGCTGTCGCGCCGGGCGCGAGGACCTCGACGGTAAGAGCGATGTCGTCGGGTTCGCGTGATCCCGCGATCAGTACTCGGTAGCCGCCCGCAAGGGCGAGCCGCGCCAATACGGTCCCCACTTTTCCGGCACCCAGGATGCCGATCGTGCGGACGTCCTCGATGTTCATTACGTCTCCTTTCGCGGGGTCAGTCGGCGAGGATGCCGCGGACCGCCGGGATCACCTTCGGAACATGGGTGGGCTCCTTGCCGAGCAGTTCTCGTGAGCGCGCCGCTGTCGATCTCCGCCAGATAGCGTTCGCGGGTCGGCTTGTAGAAGCCGCGTTCCGCGGCCAGTTGGGTGACGACCGGCTCCCAGTACCGCCACCAGATCTCGGTCGCCTCCTCGTCGGTGTCGGCGATGAGTCCCAGCGAGTGCTGGCCGATCGGTTGCGGATCGTGTCCGGACTGCTGGAGCGCCCGGTGGTAGAGATCGACGTGGCCGGCGAACCGCTCCGGGCGTCCGCCGATGATGGCCAGCATCAGGGGCAGTCCGTAGCGGGCGGCACGGACCACGGAGTGCGGGCTGCCGCCCACGCCGATCCAGGTGGGGATCCCGCCGGGCCGCATCCGGGGACGCGGCCGCTGCTCGACAAGCGGCGCCCGGAACGCCCCGGACCACGTCACCGCCTCCTCCCGCTGGAGACGCATGAAGAGGTCGAGCTTCTCGTCGAAGAGCGCTTCGTAGTCGGCGATGTCGTAGCCGAACAGGGGAAACGACTCCGTGGCCGACGCACGCCCGAGCACGAGTTGGGCACGGCCGTCGGATACGGCGTCCAAGGTGGAGAAGTCGTGGTAGATCCGCACAGGATCATTGGTGCTCAGTACGGTCACCGAGGTTCCGAGGCGGATGCGTTCCGTGACGGCGGCGATGGCGGAGAGCAGTACGGGGGTGGCGCTGTCGACATGTCCCGATCGGTAGTGCTCGCCGACGCTGAAGACGTCCAGCCCTGAGGCTTCGGCGAGCGCGGCCTCCTCGACGAGCAGCCGGACCGTCTCGGCGTCGTCGAGCACGCGACCGCTGTCCGTCGCGACCTCCCCGAACGAGTCGAGCCCGAATTCGAATGTAGAAGCCGTCATGGTCTCCTCCTCATGTGGTCCCGCAGACAGCCGACCGTCCAAGCGATTTGATTGACGCGTCAAGCATTGACCTATGTATTTGACGTGCCAAGCAGAAGCCTCCGACGACGGACCCCACACCCGCGGCACCTCCGCGTCGACCTACTTGCTACGCCAATCAACTTTCTACTTGCAGAGTCAAGCGCTACCATGTGGCCATGAGCAGCAGCAAGGAGCGAGCCGAGCCGATGAGTGCGGCCGAGGACGCCTTCATCCGCGCCTTGAGCCGGGTGCTGCTGGCGATGCCGCGCGCCGTTGAGCACGACATGGCACGCGGGGGGCTGCTACCGCTCAGCGAGTACACGGCACTCATGCATCTCTCCGAAGTTCAGGGCCGGACGATGCGGATGAGTGAACTCGCCTCCGTGTCCAACCTCTCCCTCAGCGGCATGACACGCATCGTCGACCGTCTGGAGCGGCGGAGTCTTGTCAAGCGTGTGAGGTGTGACGAGGACGGCCGCGGCTGGAACGCCGTCCTCACCGATGCCGGGTTCGCCGCGCTGACCGAGTCCTGGCCGATCCACCTCGCCAGCGTGCGCCGACACGTTCTCGACCATGTCCAGGGCGAGGACCTGAGTCGGCTCACCACAGTGTTGCAGCGCATCGCCACCGACACCTGACGCGTTTCGCACGCGTGCTGTGAGCG
>NZ_JAHLEM010000230.1 GCF_018883605.1 Streptomyces niphimycinicus
GATCACCTGCCGATGATCCCGCCACCTGCCACAACGCCCGTTGCTGACCGGCAGGAACGGCCGCAGCCGTTCCCACTCCGCATCGCTCAGATCACCCCGCCCCATGCCACATCAACGACCCGGACACGAGACAGCACATGATCGCCCGGACAAGTCCTAGTGGTGTTCCCCGTGAGGTAGTGGTGTTCCCCGTGAGGTTTCCGTCGGGTCGTGTCGCGACGCACCTGGCCGCTACTCGGCCGCGGGCCCGGCGACCGGCACCCGGCGGCCGGCGGTGGCCGCCCGCGCGGCGAGCCCGATGGTGCGGGTGAGCGTCATCGCCACGGCCATCAGGAGCAGCGCGTCGGTGAGGGCGTCGGCGGTCACCTGGTGGTCGGCCATCCAGCGGCCCAGATGCCGGGCGAACCAGTGCTCCGACCCGTACGAGAACGCGGCCCGCGCGCCGACCACGACGATCCACAGCGCCGCGTAGGCGAGGCCCGCGCGGCTGACCGGCTTGCCGGTCGTGGGGCCGGCGTAGACCGTGGTGAAGGTCATCGCCAGCAGGCCGACGAGCAACCCCGCGACGACGGCAGCCAGTTCGAGCGCCAGGCCGGTGCCGTGGGCGGCCGGGCTCTTGATGAAGAGGGGGACGATCGCGGCGGCCATCAGCAGCGGCCGCAGAATGCGCAGCTTCCCGATCTTGCGGTGGGATCCGAGGTCCGCCTCCAGGACGGCGATCAGGACCGCGGCGTTGATGATCATGGCTTGACCGATGGTGGACATGGGATGGCGAGCCTCTCGATGGACGGTTGGCCGGGGATCCGGCTCGCTCAGATTGGCTCCGGTACGCGTTCCCGCACGCCGTAGCGGGGGGTGACCTCCGGGGTGATCCGCGTCGGCCGCCCGGTGGTACCGGTTCCCGGCGCCGGTACCACCCGCGGATCACCCCGGAGGTCACCGCTCGGGGTGACGCCGTGCCCCGCGGGCCTTCCTAGCCTCGGGGCGAGTCAACAGGCCTGCGCAACCGAAGCGTGGCCGACGGGAGTCCTCCAGTGAACGTGCTGCAAGTGCTGGCCGCGATCGCCGTCGTGATCTTCGTCATCGCACGTCAGCTACGCGGCGAGCCGCTGCGCGGCAAGCGGCTGATCCTGCTTCCCGCGGTCCTCGCCATCGTCGGCTTCACGAGCCTCGGCAAGGGCGGCCGCCACCTCACCACGACCGATCTCGCCTGCCTCGTGATCAGCGCGGTGATCGCGGCCGGAATCGGCACCGCCCAGGGCGCGCTGCTGCGGCTGGAGCCGCGCGACGGGGTGCTGTGGGCGCGGATGCCGGTGTACGGGCTGTGGCTGTGGCTCGCGCTGGTGGTCTCCCGGGTCGTGATGACGGTCGTCGCCGTGGCGCTGCACGCCCACGTGGCGGGCTCCTCGGCACCCATCCTTGTGCTGCTCGGCCTCAACCGGCTCGGCCAGGCCGCCGTCGTCACCCCGCGCGCCCTCGCCTCCGGTGTGCCGTTCGCCCCGGAGAAGGACGGCCGCCCCTTCGATGTGCGGGGTGCGCTGGCGGGGCTGCTGGGCGGGTCGGGCGACACACCGGGGCCCGACGCGGAGCGCCCTACGGGGCAGCCCCGGCCCCCGCGGTATTCCCGCCCCACGGCGTCGTACGACCGCTCGGCGCGTGACCTCCTCCGCGACCGGCGCCGCCGGGGACGGCGATGACCGGACGGCGCCCGGCAGGCGCTCCCGCGGCCCCCGCGCACGACGGCGAAACAGAGGTCCACCACGGCGCCGCCGCCGAGCGGTCCGCGGGTCGCTATCCTGCATCCGTGCTGCGTACGGTGTCATGGCTGAGAGCCGGCGCGTACGTCTTCATCGGCCTGCACACCTTCACGGGCCCTCCGGCCGGGGCTCGGTGCGGTGGCCCTGGCCATCGTCGCGTACGCGCTGGGCGGCCTGGCACTGCTGCTGTGGGAGCTCACCCACACCCTCGGCGACGAGGCCGCGCGGCGCGCGCCGCGGATGCGGGTCCTGCTCGGCGTGGCCGCCGGCCTCTGCGGCTACGCCAGCGCCTTCCCGCCCGCCGGAGCGCTCATCGGGCTCTCGCTGATGGCCGTCATGCACCTGGGCACCGAGCTGAGCCTCCCGATGGGCTGGGCCGTGGCGGGCCGCACGGTGGTGGCGCCACCCCTCCCCCGGGGTCGGACACCCCTCGTTCAGGGCCCGACGCCGCCGACCGGCCGCTTCCGGACGGCCTCACCCGTCGGGAAGCGGAGATCCTCACGCTGATGGCGCGCGGTATGACCAACGCGGAGATCGCCACCGCCCTCTTCCTGAGCGGCAACACCGTGAAGACCCACATCAACCGGGTCTTCACCAAAACCGGCTCCCGCGACCGGGTCGCGGCCACCGGCTACGCCCGCGACCACGGCCTGGACTGACACAGAGCCACCAGCCGCCGCTGCCTCATCGCAGGAGCTTGGCCACGACGCGGTCGAGCGCCTGGATGTCCTCGGCCGGCAGGGCGAGCAGGGCGTCGGGGGGAGTGGTGAGGATCGCGACGGCGCGGGCGGCCAGCGCCTGGCCCTCCTCGGTGAGATGGACCAGCTTGGACCGGCGGTCGGCCGGGTTGGTGATGCGTTCGGCGAGGCCGCGCCGTACGAGATCGTCGACGATGACGGAGGTGTAGGGCGGGTCGGCGCCCAGCCGCTCGGCCAGTTCGCGAAGGGTGATCGGGTCGGCGGCGAGCCGGCGCAGCGCCCTGACGCGGCTGAAGCTCATGCCGAGGCTCTCCGCGACCACCTTGCGGCGGTTGTAACGCTCCATCAGGAGTGTGTTCAGCCCCAGCCAGGCCCGGGCCGCCGTCCTGGCGGTCTCGTCGTCCCGCTCGTGCGGCTCGTCCCGGTCGTCCCCCTCGTGGGGCTCGTTGTCAGGTGGGCGCTCCATCAGACGTTCACTGTCTCCTTGGTCTCCTCGGCGGCGAGCCGCTTCGCCGTGCGCTGGGCCGTTGCCCGGGCCCAGCGGCCGGAAGTGAGCGTACCCATGACCAGCACCGCGGCGCCGCAACCGGCGATGATCCACCATGCCGTCCGGGCCGCGTCCGTGAACTCCGCCGCGTCCGCGTGCACTCCCCCGGCCATGAGGGCACCGATGACGGCCACGCCGAGCGACTGTCCGGTCTGCCGGCTGGTGGAGGCCACCGCGGCCGCGACACCGGCCTGTGAACGGGGCATCCCCGAGACGGCGGTATTGGTGATGGGCGCGTTGACCAGTCCGAAGCCGGTGCCGAAGAGCAGATACGAGACGACCAGCAGGGGCACCGGAAGGTGCGCGGAGTAGGTGAGCGCCTGGAGCACGGCACTCGCGCAGAACGCCGTCCCGGCGAGCAGCAGCGGCATACGCGGCCCCCGCGAGGCCACCATACGGCCCGACACGGGTGCGGTCAGCAGCGCCATGACGGCCATGGGCAGCATGAACAACCCGGCGTGCAGCGGATCGAGTTGCCGCACATCCTGCAGGTACAAGGAGCTGACGAACAGAAACCCACCCAGACCGGCGAACGCGGCCACCGCGATCACCGTGGCGCCCGAGAACGGCGCGGAACGGAAGAACCGCAGGTCGATGAGCGGGTCGGCGCGCCTCGGCTCGTACCACAGCAGCCCCAGCAGCGCGCCCAGCGCCGCGACCGCGCACCCGGCGACCACCGGAGAGGTCCAGCCCAGGTTCGGCGACTCGATGATCGCGTACGTCAGCGCGACGAGCAGCACGATGACGAGCGCCTGCCCGACCGGGTCCACACGGCGAGCCCGCGCCGCCCGGGACTCCGGCACATACCTCCGGGTCAGGAAGAGCGCGGCAAGGCCGATGGGCACGTTGAGCCAGAAAATCGCCCGCCAGCCGGCCGACTCCACCAGCGCACCCCCGATGATCGGCCCAGCGGCCATGCTGATGCCCACGACACCGCTCCACACACCGATCGCACGGGCCCGTTCCCGGGCATCGGTGAAGGTGTTGCTGATGATCGACATGGCGACGGGGTTCAGCATCGACCCGCCGACCGCCTGCAGCATCCGCGCGACGACCAGCCAGCCGAGCCCGGGAGCCAGACTGCACAGCAGCGAGGCCGCGGTGAAGATCACCAGCCCGGCCTGAAACGTTCGCCGACGGCCCACCCGGTCGGCGGTCGACCCGGACAGCATCAGCAGGCTCGCCAGCACCAGCGTGTACGCGTCCACCGTCCATTGCAGTCCGGACACCGACGTGTGCAGATCGCGCTGGATGGAGGGCAGGGCGACGTTCAGGATCGTGTTGTCGAGACTGACGATCAGCAGGCTCATACAGCAGATGGCCAGCACGAGCCATCGTCGCCGAGGAGCGAGATCGGGCATGAAGGGCCTCCATTTAATTGTGTCTACACAATCATTATACAGACACAACTAAACGGAGCCTGCCCCGGCTCCGGCAGTGCGGAGGTCATTCCGTCGCGCCACCGAGCCGTCGCGCCGTCGCCAGCGCTTCAGCGCGCAGCGTCTTCAGCTCTCCGAGATCGTGCTGGTGACCTCGGACGACCGACCGCTCCACAGCCTTCTGCGCGGCCCGGATCGCGGGCTCGACGCGTGCCCGCTTCTGGCAGGCGACGTCCCTGGCCGCCTGGTCCAAGAGCGCGTTGAACTCGGTCTCGCCGTCCGCTCGGTCCGAGGCCTCCACCCATGCGGCGCATCGCGTCGGGTCGTACGTCCTCCAGCGTGGTCACCGAGTAACCGGCCCGGCCCATGCACCTGGCCCACGTGTGCTGCGTGGCGTTGACGCGCGGGTCGCGGTTCACCCGGGCGACGATCTTGGCGGCGAGCGTCTCCTCGCCGTGGAGCAATCGCTTCCAATCCTCCCCGTACAGCTCGGTCTGAGCCTGGTAGAAGCACCCGTCGGTATGGACCACGAGTTCACCGCCCTCCGCCAAGGGGATGGTCTTCTGGCTGGCCTCGGTCCCGAACAGGGCGTCGCGCTCACGGTCCGTCAGCCGCGGATCCGACGGGACCGGGGCCGCCCCGTGGAGTCCGTAGCCCCGTTCCGCGACCTCCGCACTGTCCAGCAAGCCGTACGGGTTCGGCAGGCTCGCGGGCGCCTCCGCCGTCCCGGCGACGTGGAAGTCCATGCCGCGGTCCCGCATGCAGCGCCTCACCAGCACGTCCTCGGCGTGACGCAGCGACTGCTGCTGCTCCGGGGAGAGCTGGAGGTCGGCCAGGGGTTCGGGTGGGGGGATGGCCGTGTCCCGGTCCTTCCCGCTCCAGAAGCCTGTCAGGATCCACAGGCCGATCGCCGCCATGACCATCAGCACCACGGCCGACAGAGAGTGCACACGCCTGGATCGCCATCGCATCGGTTCGTCTGCTCCCCTACTGGTCCCCTACGGGGCGGTCAGCGCTAGAGGCACGACCAACTGTTGCTCTGGATGCCCGTAGTGCGGTACTCGGGGATGTGGTCCAGGTTGGGGTACCCGTCGCCCCGGCTCAGGGCGTGCCTGACTCCGCCGTATCCCGGCTTGGACCACAGGAGGGCCGTACAGCTCGCCCCGTTGTTGAAGATCGACTGGACATGCCGGAACTTCGGGTACCGCCGCAGGTCCGGGTTGCTGTCCCCCACCGGCCCCGCCCCTCCCCGGTAATTCGTCTGCGGGTAGGCGCACAGGTACTTCCTCGCGCAGTCGCTCGGCGCGGCCTGCGCCTGGCCGACCGCACCCCCGACTGTTGCCAGCGAGGCCATCAGCCCCGCGGTCGCCAAAAGCACGCGCATCCTCATGACCGTCTCCTTCTCTCTTCAATGGCGCCGTCTGGGCGCCCGCACGGGCCCTGGGCCGACTGGTCCCGGCGCCGGACCCGCATCCAGATTCCGGGTCCGTGGCCGTCACTTCGACCTGATTCGGCCTGGACCGAACCTCCGTACTCTCGGGAGACTCGCCCTGGTCCGTACAACGTGGGGTTCGGGGCGAGCGTGGTCTACCGCATTCACTTCACCGTTCACGATCTGGCGCGCACGCGTGTCGCGGAGGCGCCGATGCCGCTGTCGGAGATGGACCTCGCGGTGCGTGCGTTTCAGGACCGCGGCCGGCCGGTACGGCTCGGCCCTTGGCGGCGTCAGGTTCTGCTCCGGTCGTCCGCACCGACCCGCATGGCCATGTCCCTCGTCCCGCCCATCGGCTGGTCCCCCGGATTTCTCTGCCCCGTACGCGCCGGGAGCCCCGAGGAACTGCTGGAACAGGTGCGAGCCACCGCACCCGCGGTGATCCGCGCCGACCTGGCCGCCGTAGCCGAGCAGCAGGCGCTGCCCGACTGGGCACGACAACTCCCCGATGACGCGTCCTTGCGCCACGAGCTGTACGACGGACTCGGCCGGCTCTACGCCGCCTTGATGGATCCCTTCTGGGAACGCCTCAGCCGGCAGTTCACCGTGGACCGGACGGTGCGTACGCGCCAGCTTCTCACCGGCGGTGTCGAGTGCCTGCTCGCGCAGGCGAATCCCCAGTGGATGCGGTGGAAGCCCCCCGTGCTGGAAATCCGGATGCCCAACGGCGTCGGCCACGATCTGCGCCTGGAGGGCCAGGGGATCGTGCTGGTGCCATCGGTGTTCGGCGTACGTTCCATCGTCGACAACGGCCCCCGGGAGCAGCCCACCGTCACATACCCTGTCCGGCAGGAACAGCCCCTCGATCGGCTGACCGCCTTCGCCCCCGAGTCCGTCCCCCCACCTCCGCGAGGGCCCTGGCGGCGCTGCTGGGCCGGACCCGGGCGATCGTGCTGAGGGTCATCGCCGAGCATCCGGGCTGCTCCACCAAGGACCTCGCGTCCCTCACCGGCCTCGCGCCGGAGAGCGCGAGCGAACACGCCACCGTTTTGCGCGCGGCCGGATTGGTCATCACCCGTCGATACCGCAATACAGCGCTGCACAGCCTCTCTGGACTCGGTATCTCTCTCCTGAACTCAGCAGGCGGCTAACAGCACTTGTTGTCGGGCAGGTGGTCGCCGGTCACGGCAAGCTGGTGGTGTACCCATCTGATCGCCGTGGCGGACATTTCGGTGGGCTTTCCTTCCGCATAGGTAGGACCGCCCAATTTCAGGGCCACTGCCAAGACGGCGACAATCGCTGCCAGAATGATGCGCTTGCCTGTGTTCACGGTACTCATTCCATTTCAGTCTCGGCACCTTCGACGGCCGCTCGTGCGGTCGTCGAAGGATTCTTCCGAGTGGCTCCTGACGTGTGTCGCCAAGAGCTGATGTCACCCAGTGCAGCGACCGGCTGGATTGATTACCAGCCCTCTCCAACAGCCTGATCAATGGCCGCACATCGATTTCCCACGGCGCCCCGCACCTTTAATCGATGGCCATCGAGTCATTGGGTTGGCAGGCTTCGGCCATGAACTCCCAACTCCATGACATGTCGAGCCATACCTGGCTCGGTACCCCGATTGACGCCCGCTCGCTGTTCGCTCCGGAACACACCGCGCTGATGGCCACACTGCGCGGCCTGACGCCCGGCGATTGGCACCGAGAAGCGGTGCCGGGGTGGACCGTCCGCGATCTCGTCGCACATCTTCTGGGCGACTTCTACGGGCGCATTTCCCGGGCCCGCGACGGTCACCGCGAAGGCCCCGCACTCGCGACGGGCGAAACGCTGGAGTCGTTCATCCACCGCATCAACCAGGAGTGGGTGGATGCCTTCTCCCGAGTGAGTCCGGCCGCGCTCACCGACACCCTCGAGCTGGTGGGCGGACAGGTGGCGGAGTTCTTCGAGGGCACCGACCCCGGTGCGCCGTCACTCGGCGTGTCCTGGGCCGGTGTCGACCCGGCACCGATGTGGCTGGACACCGCGCGGGACTTCACCGAGTTCTGGACCCACCGCCAGCAGATCCGTCATGCGGCCGGACAGGTCACCGACGCCGATCCGCGGCTCCTGTCCGTGGTCATGGACACCTTCATGCGGGCTCTGCCGCACACCCTGCGCGACGTCGATGCGCCGGTCGGCACGCAGATCCAGATGCACGTCGACGGCCCGGCCGGCGGCACCTGGACCGTGACGGCCACCGAAACACGCTGGTCGCTGGCACAACCGGACACGGCACATCCCACCGCGCTCGTCCGCCTGGACGCGGAAACCGCCTGGCGCCTGTGCACCCGCGGCATCCAGCCGGACACCGCCCTCGCACGTGCCCGTATTGACGGCGACCGCGAACTCGCCGAGGCCGCCTGTCAGACCATGTCGATCATCTACTGACCACCGCCACCTTGCGGTCCGGCCGGCGCGATGGCGGTTGACGAGGGTCGGCAGCCCGGATCGTCACCGACCCGTCGGACAGGCCACGGAAGGGCGGCCCGCTAGGTACTGCGACCGTTCGCGTGCCGTGAGGGACCTGTGGACCGCCCGGCAAATCCTCCTGATGGAGGAGGCAGGGTCAGGTAGATCAACATCCCACAATCGGATCTTTTCGCCCCCGCCACAGCCAGGGTTTGGCCGTCCGGACTGAACACCACCGACTCCACGGTATCGGTGTGCCAACTCAGTTTGGAGCGCGGCTTCCCGGTCACCGCGTCCCATAGGCGCAGTGTCTTGTCGTCACCACCACTGGCCAGGGTATTGCCGTCCGGACTGAACGCGACGGACTCCACGGCGTCGGCATGCCCAGCCAGACGGAATCCACGAGGCCGGCCGACTGTGCCGCCAGATGACGGGAGAGTACGATCCGCTGGGCGCTGAGCGCCTGGTGCCGCTCCTGCTCACTGGTCCGGTATTGCTGCCAGGCGATCAGCTCGGCGGCCAGGGCGAATACGTGCAGGATCGACAAGGTGGCGGCGAACTGGCGCAGGCGCCGGGCAGTGCGGGCGACCGCTTCCTCTTCGCGGCGGCGAGCGGTACGGCTGTGGGTGAGGAACTCACGTTCCAGAGGAGTCAGGTCACTGCCACTGTTGGTGTTGGTGTTGGTGTTGGTGTTGAGGAAGACTTCCTCCGCAGCGGCGAGTCGGGTGCCACGATAGAGCGCGCCGGACTCGCGGCCAAGGTCGTTCCAGGTGCGTGCGGCCTCCGTGAGCTGCCGGTGCAGACGCAGGCGTTCGCGGGCGTCGTCGATCCATTCCCTCAACCGTGGCCAGGCGGCGATGAGGGCTTCGTGGGCGAGGTGCACCGTGCCGCCGTCGAAGGTGACCAGTCGCGCCCTCACCAGCCGCTCCAATACTTCAGCGGTGGCGGACGAAGTCCCTGTCTCCAGTTCTTCCCGGGGCGCGGGCCGCCGGGTGTCCTGTGCGCCTTCCCCCGGGGACATAGGCGGTCAGGGTGAGTGCTCGGCCCTTGCGCCGGTGCCAGGTTTCCAGGAGGGCGTGGGACACCAGGGGCAGGGCACCGGGTTCACCGTCGACTTCGTCGATGATGTGCGCGGTCAGGGTGCGTTCGACGGTATGGCCCGCGGCTTGGGCGGGTTTGACGATGGCCTCGCGGAGTTCGCCCCGGTTCATGGGGGGGACAGAAGAGTGGCCTCGCGCAACGCGTCGGCGAGGGGCCGGTGACCGGCCAAGTGTCCGAAGAAGTCGGCCCGTACGGCGATCAGCACCCGTAATCGGCTGTCGGGGGCGGCGGCGGTCAGGAGGCGGTCGAGGATCCGGATGCGTTCTTCCGAGTCGGTGCAGAGGGTGTAGAGCTCCTCCATCTGGTCGACGACCAGCCAAGTATCCCCCTTTTCACCGTCTTTTGGGGTGAGCCGCTGGTCGTGGATGCGCAGCGGGTGGGCGCCGGGGGTGAGGGACTGGGCCGCTCGCGCGGCGGGCTCACGAG
>NZ_JAHLEM010000231.1 GCF_018883605.1 Streptomyces niphimycinicus
GGGTTCGTCCCCGCCGCGCTGACCGCCGTGCTCGCCGGTCTGCTGGCGGCCACCGCGCCGCTGGGCCGCCCGGCGGTCGCCGTCGTGGTGGCGGTGCTCCAGGCGGTCACGGCGGCCGGCTGGTTCCGGCTGAACGGCATGTGGCCCGCCCGGCAGGGCATCGCGCTCGCCTACGCGGGCGGTCTGGCCGCCAGCATCGGCCTGCTCGCCACCGAGCCCGCGCACGCCCCGACGGTCCTCATCGGCACCATCGGCGTCTGGCTGCTGCTGGTGGTGATCCTCCAGTTGCGCAGCCACGCCTCCGCGGACGAGCGGCTGTACGGGCTGACGGCCGCTGTGGCGTCCACGGCCCTTACGGTGCTCGCGGCCGGTCATCTTGCCGCCGTCGCCGAGTCCTCGGACGCCGTCGTGGTGGGGGCGGCCGCCGTCGCCGTGGCCGTGCTCGTACGGGCGCTGCCGCTGCCGACCGCCGCCGCCGTCGTGGTCGCGCTGGCGGCC
>NZ_JAHLEM010000232.1 GCF_018883605.1 Streptomyces niphimycinicus
GCCCTGCTTGTCACCGGTGGACAGCGGGCCGACTGCACCCAGCTCCAGCCGGTGCTGGAGAAGATCCGCGTTCCACGGCCGGGCCGGGCAGACCGCGCACGAAGCCCGACAGCCTCGCCGCCGACAGCGCCCTCCGCTGGTATGGGAGGAGTGCGACCGGAGCGTGACCGCCGAGGCGGTAAAGGTGCTCGGCTCGGGCGAGGACCTCGACGCCTGTTTCCTTCACCTCGGCGCCGTCGACGAGACCGCGCACGTCCTCGACTGCGGCCCCGAGTACCGGCGCGTGATCGAGACCGCCGACCGACGCCTCGGGCGGCTCCTAGCCGCGGTACGCGAGCGGCCCGATGCCTCTGCCGAGGCGTGGACCATCATCATCGTCACCGACCACGGCCACCGCGAAGAAGGCGGCCACGGCGGAGGCAGTGCACCGGAGCGCACCGCCTGGATCGCCGCGAGCGGTCCAGGCATCACCCCCGCCTCCACGCCGCACAGCCTCCGTCACGCCGATGTCGCCGCCCACGCTTACGCGGCCCTGGGCATAACACCCGACCCCCACTGGACACTCGACGGGGGCCCTTCCCCTCCCCCGCGCCGCTGACCGGCTGTCACCGGCGGGAAGCCGCCGACTGCTGGGGCCTCCCGAATCGGCCACGGGCGCCTGGGGGCCCCGGCCCGGCAAGCAGGACGCGTCGGCCTTCACGGCGGCCGGGCAGCGTCGCGCTGTGCACCCCGCGGCCCCGAACTCGTCGTCGTGGGCGGCGGCCTGTCCCGTACCGGCGGCCAACTCCACGAGCCGGATCGCCGCCACATGAGCCTCCTGCGCGTACCCCCTGTGAAACACAGGCGCCGTCACGATGTGGCCGACCACAGCCGAGGACACACGACCGGATCGGCGTAGTCGGGAGTGCCGTTCCCCTGCGCGGCGGTCAGGTTGTCGTTGCGGTGGGTGGCGACGGTGCCGTCTGGGTTGTGGGCCGTGACGTGGTGATTGTCGCCGGGTTGCAGGTGGATCGCGATCGACCGTCGCGGCTCGCCACTGTGGTTGGGACCACTGCCGTGAACGGTCTTGCAGTGATGGAAGCTGACCTGCCCGCGGGCGAGAGTGGCGCTGACGATGCGCAGGTCGTGCTCCGCGGCGTGACGTTCGAGGGTGGTCAGATCCTGATCGAAGAAATTGAGATCCGCCGTTTCGTTCCAGCGATGGCTGCCCGCCGCGAACATCACCGGCCCATGAGCCTCGGTGACGTCGTGGAACGGCACCCACGCGGTCAGCATGTCCTGGCTGGAGCAGCAGCGCCAATACCGCCGGTCGGTGTGCCAGCCCACATTGCCCAGGCGGTCTGAACCGCTCGGCTTGTACAGGAGCTGGTCGTGCCAGAGCCGGATCTCCGGTGCGCCCGCCAGTCGTGCCGCGCACGCCGCGATAACGGACTGACGGACCAGATGAGCCAGTTCGCTCACCCTCAGTGAGGCGTAGTCGTTCTTACGCAGCACGTCTCCGTCCTCAGGGCGCCACCCCGAGTTCTCGCCGTTCTCGTCGCCGTCGACGCGACGGTCGACATCGCCCGCGTAGTGACGGCGCATGCCCCGCTCGGCCGTGTCCAACACGTCGTCGGGGAGGATCGGCGGGGAGATCCAGCAGCCGTTTTGCTGGTAAAAGGCCACATCGTCGTCGGTCGGCAGGAAGGTGAAGGTGTTGTTCGCCATACCCAGGACGCTAGGAGAAGAGGACCAGCAGAGGCGTACAGAATTCACAGGGGCGTGTATATAATCCTCGGGTGTGTCGATCGAACGTCCGACAGGGCTGAGAGCCGGGTTTCACGCGCACTTGCAGCACGCAGGTGTTCCTGGGCTCCATCACGCCGGCGACCAGCACGCGCCCACCAGCTGGGTGATCCGGACGCACACCCATGAGGCCTGGGAGCTGTATCTGCAACTGAGCGGCCCACCCACGCAGTGGACGGTGGCAGGTCACACCTGTCACATACCCTCGCGGGGGATGCTGGCCGTGCCACCGGGGTTGCCGCACGCGATGGCGGCCTCCAGTACGGCGCCCTACCACTTCTACTTCGCCGCGCTCGCTCCCGCGCAGATCGTGTCGGCGGAGGCGCTGCACCCGGCCTGGCTGCGGCATGAGCCGCTTGTCGTGACGGATGCCGGGACGATGGTTCCCCCGTTCGAGCTGTTCCTGCGCGAGGTGACTACCTATCAGTCGCTGCGCACGGCCGGGTTGGAGTCCGCGGCCGCCCTGCTGGTGATCGAGGCGTCGCGGCTGGCCGACGACGCGCGCCCAAGGCGCCAACTGACCGTGCACCCGGCTGTCGCGATGGCCAGGCGACTCATCGAGAACCGCCTTTCCGAAGGCGTGACCGTGGACGCCCTCGCCGCCGAGGTACACCTGTCGCCCGCCTATCTCGCCGAACTGTTTCGCGCGGAGACCGGCGAGACCCCCGGCCGGTTCCGAGCGCGGCTACGGATGGGGCGGGCCCGACTCCTGCTGGCCGAGACCGACCTGCCGATCATCACGATCGCCACTGACCTCGGCTACTCCTCCTCACAGCACTTCGCCACCGCCTTCCGTCGTGACACCGGCAGCACGCCTTCGGAGTACCGGAGCGCGGTGACCGAGTGAGTAGCGGGGCGGAGCACTTCTGTCGGCGCGGCCCTCGAAGCCCTTGTGGCTGGTGCGGATACCGGTGTCGATGACGTACGCGGTGACACCCTCACCCGCGCTGTCGGGGTAGGTGTACGCCTTGTCGCCCTCCGTGTCCTCCTGGTCGATCCGGTCCAGGCCCCACGACGGCAGGTTCTCCTGGGTGCCCTTGATCGTGTAGCGGTGGTTCTGGACCACCTTGCCGACCGACGAGTCGGCGGCCAGCCGCTTGGCCTCGGTGTCGGACAGCCCGCTGGCGGAGAGGCCATTGATGGCGGAGTCGTAGCTGCGGCGCAGCTTGCCAACGTACCCCCGGGGAGGTCCTTGCCCTCCGAGGCGGTCTTCACGGTCTTGCCGCCCTTGAGCATGACGATGTAGCTGCCGTCCACGGCGTTCTTCGCCTGGGTGCCGTAGACGGTGACCTCCCCGCATCGACGCCGACCCAACTCCGCACCGGCCAGCGGGCAACGCCTTTTGCTTGCAGGGGGCTGCTATCAGGGAGGGTGGGGCTGTTCCCCCTTCTTCGGTTGGAGGGAATTCTCACGACCGGAGACGACGCCTGCCGCCTGCTGGAGCGCCTCCACCAGCACGGACAGGGTCACCGGCCCGGCCCGCAGGCCGAGGCCCTGCGGCAAATTGTCGTGCAGAACTACTACCGCGATGCGGCAGGCCGCCTGTGCTGGCGGACCGCCCACGACAGACGGCTGCCACCTTCCTCCTCAGCGGTCGTCTCCCCTTACGGCCGGGACTGTAAGACGTTCGGTGTAACTCCCGATCATGGAAGGCGAGATCACCGACCATCTCGGCTATGACAAGCACGACCCGGCGGGCAAGGACGGCGGCAACTCCCGCAACGGCAAACGCTCCAAGACCGTCCTGACCGGCGTCGACGAGATGGTCATCTCGCTGGCCGCGCAGGGCCAGACCACCGGCGAAGTGCAGGCCCATCTGGCGGAGGTCTATGGCGCCGAGGTCTCCCGCCAGACCATCTCCACCATCACCGACAAGGTCCTGGAAGGCATGGCCGAATGGCAGAGCCGCCCGCTCGACGCCGTCTACCCGGTTATCTTCGTCGACGCCATCCACGTGAAAATCCGTGACGGCGCGGTCGCCAACCGGCCCCTCTACGTGGCCCTGGCCGTCACCGCCGAGGGCCGACGGGAGATCTTGGGGCTGTGGGCCGGCGACGGCGGCGAGGGTGCCAAGCACTGGCTGCACATCCTCACCGAGATCAAGAACCGCGGCGTGAGCGACGTCCTTATGCTCGTCTGCGATGGATTGAAGGGCTTACCCGAGGCGGTGGAGACGGTCTGGCCGAGGACGATCGTCCAGACCTGCGTAGTGCACCTGCCGCGGAACTCCTTCCGCTATGCCGCCCGCCAGGACTGGGACAAGATCGCCAAACTTCTCAAGCCCGTCTACACCGCCCCCACCGAAGAGGCCGCCCTGGACCGGGTCGCCGAGTGCGCCGACGCTGTTGAAATGCGTCTGCATGGCGATCATGTCCCTCGATCCCACCGGTAAGGGCCAGGCCCGCTGGACCATGCGCTGGAAGACCGCACTGAACGCCTTACCCGAGCAGGAATGATGCGAGGGTGACCGCCGCTTCGTAGCAAGTGGCGGTCACCCTCGCATCATTCCTGCTCGGGGCAAGATCCGTTTGAAGACGGACCCTAGTCGTCACAGGTGCAGCGTGCCCCGGAGGGACCGGTGCGCCAGCGGCGAGTGGCCGTGCCGACGGCGGAATGCGGTGCTGAAGGCACGGACGTCGAGGTAGCCGCACGCCTGGGCCACATCCGTCACGGTGGTGTCGGTGGTGAGCAGCAGGGCCGCGGCCAGGTCGAGCCGCATCCGGCGCATGGTCGTCATCAACGAGGCACCGGTCTGTTCCCGGAACAGCCGCTCGGCATGCCGTTCCGACAGGTGAACGGCAGCCGCCACATCGTGGACCGTCATGGGCCGGGACAGGTTGTCGGCCAGGTATCGCTGCATCGCCGCCACCGCCGGGGACAGCCGGCCCCCGACCGGTGACTCGGTCCGCAGGTCGTCCTCTGCCGCGAACGCACGCGCGGTCTCCACCACGAGGGCGGCGCCAAGGCCGGCCAGTCCCGTTTCGTACCCGGACCGCACAGGCGCCGCCTGCTCGGCGAGCGCGGTGACGAGGGACGCCAGCGAACCGATGGACCGGGACACCGCCGGTCCGGTGGTGTCGGTGAGTCCGGACCACCAGCCGCGCTCCCCTGGTAGAGGACCCTCCCTTCCTGCCCTCAGAGTGAAGCCCCAGAAGGCGATACCCAGCGGGTCGGTTTGGCTCGACTCGATCTCATGGATGTCACCGGGCCGGGCGACGAAGACATCGCCGGCACCGACGTCATGGTGCTCCGCACCGATACTGAACCGACCCGCGCCGCTGTAGGCGAGGCAGACCTCGTAGGACGAATGCCGGTGCCAGTAGTTGCGCCAGGGCGACGCCGGATAGAAGCCCCAGCCGACGAAGTCGGCCTGGAAGCCCCCGACGGAGCAGGTGTCCAGCAGGCCGGTCAGCTCCGCGAGCCGGCCGGCCCCCGCCACGTCCCGCAAACTCAATCGCTGCTCCTGCCCGTCGGGTCGACGCCCGCCAGCATCATGCCCTGTCCCAACGAGAATTCGTGGGCCCGGATCGCCGGCGGGTCCGCCGGGTCGCGGAACTGCACCAGCCAGGTGGTACGTGCCTCGCTGCTCACATTGACGCCCGAGGCGTGGACGGTCAAGTAGGAGAAGAACAGCACGTCGCCTGCCTCGGCGGGAAGCGGTACGGCCGTCTCGAACGGCACGTCGGGCAGGTGGTAGCCGCCTTCCTCGTCGTGCTCACGCGGCCCCTGAAGGTGGCTGCCCGGCACGATACGGACGCAGCCCCTCTCCTCCGGCGCGTCGTCCAGGTGGAAGATCGCGGCGCCGATGCGGTGGTAGGTGTGCGGGAAGAACGGGTGGTCCTGGTGCGGAGGGAACGGCGATCCGTTCTCCGGCGGCTTCACGAACAGCTTGGTGTGGTGCAACTGCACATTCGGCCCGCCCAGCACCGCGGCGGCGACCGAGGTGAAGCGCTCGTCCACCAGCAGTCGGGAGAACGCCCCGGAGTAGAACTGCACGTCGTGCAGGTGCTGCAGCCGAGTCGGCACACCGGCCGAAATGTCCGCACCCGACTCCCACGTCGCGTCCTCTTTGTGGTCCAGCATGGCGAGCAGCTCGTGGGCTTCCCTACGATATGCCCCGGCTTCGTCCCTGCTCAGCAGGCCCTTGACGAGCACATACCCGTTTTCGGCGTAGTGGCGGGCCGCGTGCGTCAGGTCGGCCGTGCCCTGAGTTTCCATCATGGTTTTCCTCCTTTTGCCTTCCCGGTCGGGTGTCTTCTCCCGGGGGTTGGCAGCGAGGTTAGGCGTCCTGGTCGATGCCACGGCAGGCTTGCGGCGGACGGAGATGTTTGTGAGACGGACATGGACCCGGTCTTTGGTCACCGCTTCCGACCGGGGCGACCGCCGACTGTGGAGGTACCCGAACCGGTGCCGTACAGGGACAGGCCGGCCCACTCGTCGATGGGGACCGGCTCACCAGCCGCGGTGCGGCCCGGTTCGGTGGTCAGCGAACAGGCGGAACGCCGTCCCGGGACGTGCGTGGCGCCACCGAAACGATTGCAGCGCCTTCCCTTCGCAGCGCACTCTCCAGCGGGGCCGTGCTGCCCCGTACGATCAGTCGCGGAGTGGGCGCCTGCACGGCGCGGGGTGCCGGGCGGTCCGCCACGACACGAAGCAGCTCGGTGGCAGTGAGCTCGCCCAGCGCGAAGGTGTCGCGTGTCAGCGCGGTGATCGGGGGGTGCGTCAGACTCATCAGGACGGAATCGTCAAAGGACACGATGGACACCTCGCCCGGGACCTGAACCCCCATTTCGGTGAGGACGCCCAGGCCCGCCGCCGACATGATGTCGTTGTCGTAGATGATCGCCGTGCAGCGTGGTGCCGCCTCCATCAGACGGCGGGTCGCCAGTGCGCCCTGGGCGTCCGAGTAGTCGGTGGCGACGCAGGTCACGTCGATGCCGAGCGTCGCGCGCCCCTCGTCGACCGTCTGAAGGCGGCGTTGGGTGTGCTGGTAGGACGTGACACCGGTGACGTATCCGATGTGGCCGTGGCCGAGCGAAACCAGGTACTCCAGGACACTGACCATCGCAGCATGGTCGTCGACCCAGACACCGGTCAGCGGCGTCATATCGGCATGGCTGCCGAGGACGACCGCGGGGATCCCGAGGTCGGCGACGAGTTGGGGGCGGACGTCGTCGACGGTGAGGTCCAGAAGCACGAGACCGTCGACCCGGTGCTCCGCGGCCCAGCGCCGGTAGACCGCCAGCTGCGCCGTGACGTCCTCGACGATGAGGAGTTGCGTCGCGATGCCGTTGCTCGACAGACGGGACTGCAGCCCGGAGAGGAACTGGGCGAAGAACGGCTCGACGCCGAGTGTCTGGGCCGGACGGGCGATGACGATTCCGATCGCCTCGTTGCTGGCCCCCTTGAGCGCCCGTGCGGCTCGATGCGGGCGCCAGTTGAGTTCTTCCGCGATGTCGAGGATGCGCTGGCGCGTCGCATCACTGAGGCCGGGACGCCCGTTGAACGCCAGGGACACCGCCGATACCGATACGCCCGCCAACCGGGCGATGTCCGTGCTCCGCAACCGTGTCGGAGGGCCGGAGGAGTCGGTGACGGGTGAGCTGGTGCGTACCTCTGACGCGACCTGGTCGTTCGGCATCGTTCCCCTTCGGGCGGACTCCCGGCAAGCCATGAGCCCAAGGTCCTGCCCAAGCCGCTCCCCGGCCTGACAGGCGCCAGGCAACCGGCCGGCAGCGTTACCAAAACTTGACTTAACTTCCTGATGACCTCGCCGGCTAAAACGTACTACCGTCCAGCCACTCGCGATAGCACTAAAACGTATTACTACCTTCGCTTCCCCGCTCGGAAGAGAGCACCCCGTGTACAACCACTACAGGCGTACCCTCGAACGGCTCGCCCGCGTCCGGCGAGACCGCATACTTCCCGGCATGCACACCCGCCTCGCAGACGTCGAGGTGGAGGCGTGGGCGGTTCCCGATGCCGGAGAACCGGTGAGCGTGGCGCACGCTCTGGGGCTGGGACAGGACGCCGGCCGCGGCATCCCCGACTACCAGCCCTTTGCACTGGGCGATTCATGGGGACCTGCCTGGTCGACGACCTGGTTCCGGATCCAGGGCAGCGTGGCCCCCTGCGTCGAAGGACCCGTCGACCTTCTCCTCGACCTGGGTTGGTTCGACCACTCCGTAGGAGGCCACTGCGAGGCGCTGGTCTTCACCCGGCACGGCACAATCGTCAAGGGCCTGCACCCACGCCAGTCCCAGATCCGGCTGCGAGGTGGCGGAACCGGGCACGAACTGCTCGATTCCGAGGGCCGGTTCCTGCTCTACGTCGAAGCGGCAGCCAACCCGCTGCTGCTCGGACTGCCGCCGTTCGTGGTCACCGAGCACGGCGAGAAGGGGGCTCGCGAGCCGTTCGAACAGTTCCGGCTGCGGCGGGCGGAAACCGCCGTGTTCACCCCGGACGTCCACGCACTCTCCTGCGACCTGGACGTGCTGGGCGGCCTCGCCGCCGAACTCGGCGAAGAGGAGCCCCGTCGCTGGCGGCTGCTGCGCGCGATCGAGGAGTCGCTCGACGTCTACACCGCCGAGAACCCCGAGGCGAGCGCCCGGGAGGCGCGCACGGTCCTGGCGCCGCTGCTGGCCTCGCCGGCACACGCCAGCGCCCACCGAATCACGGCCGTCGGGCACGCTCACATGGACTCGGCCTGGCTGTGGCCGCTGCGCGAGACGGTACGCAAGCTCGCCCGCACGGTCTCCAACGTGCTCGCCCTGCTCGACGCCCACCAGGACCTCGTGTACACCATGTCAGCGGCGCAGCACTTCACGTGGCTCGAGGAGCACTACCCGGACCTGTTCGCCCGGGTGCGCCAGTACGTGGAGCAAGGCCGGTTCATACCGGTGGGAGGCATGTGGGTGGAGCCGGACGGCGTGATACCCACGGGCGAGTCAATGGTGCGTCAACTGACCTATGGCAAACGCTACTTCCTCGACCGATTCGATATCGACACGCGCGAGCTGTGGCTGCCCGACTCCTTCGGCTACTCGGGGGCCCTGCCGCAGCTTGCACGCCGCGCGGGAGCCCGCTGGTTCCTGACCCAGAAGATCTCGTGGAACGACACCACGACGTTCCCGCACCATTCTTTCTGGTGGGAGGGGATCGACGGCACCCGGATCTTCACGCACTTCCCGCCCGCCGAGACCTACGCCGCCGAAGTCACCGCACGGGAACTCGGCCACGCAGTGGCCACCTTCAAGGACAAGGCCATCGCATCCCACTCACTGCTGCCCTACGGCTACGGCGACG
>NZ_JAHLEM010000233.1 GCF_018883605.1 Streptomyces niphimycinicus
GCACTTCCCGCCCGCCGAGACCTACGCCGCCGAAGTCACCGCACGGGAACTCGGCCACGCAGTGGCCACCTTCAAGGACAAGGCCATCGCATCCCACTCACTGCTGCCCTACGGCTACGGCGACGGAGGTGGTGGACCGACCCGCGAAATGGCCGAGCGGTTGCGCCGCTTCGCGGATCTGGAGGGAGCCCCCAAGGTGACTCCCCGGACACCGCATGAGTTCTTCGAGGACGCCGAGGCCGAGCTGCGAGAGGTCAGCGAAACCACACCATCCATGGCACCGGTCTACCGGGGCGAGCTCTACCTCGAACTGCACCGGGGCACACTGACGTCGCAGACGGCCATGAAGCAGCACAACCGGCGCTGTGAGTCACTGCTGCGGGCGGCGGAGTACCTGAGTGCGGCGGCGAGCCTCCTGCGGGGCAGCCCCTATCCTCACGAAGAGCTCGATGACATCTGGCGCAGCGTGCTCCTGCTCCAGTTCCACGACATCCTGCCGGGCACCTCGATCAGCTGGGTGCACCGCGAGGCCCGCGACACCTACCAGTCCCTCGAAACGCGTCTGCACGCACTGATCGAGCAGTCCGTCGCGGCATTCGGCCGCGAGCGGTCCGGACCGGCCACTGGCGTCCTGCCGCCCTTCGTCCCGGACTGGTCCACCCCGTCAGCGAGCGACGGAGTCCCGGTCAAGGTCATCGACAGCGACGCCGGCACCGTGCTGGACAACGATGTCGTGCGGGTGGTGATCGACAAGACAGGACACGTCACCTCACTCGTCGACACACGAAACGGCCGTGAGGTCGTGCCACCCGGTCGACGCCTCAACGAACTGCAGCTCTTCCGCGACGAACCGGTGTGCTGGGACGCGTGGGACGTGGACCGACACGCGCTGCGCCACCCCGAGGTCATCGACGATGTCACCGCCCGCCGTGTCCTCCACGAGGGGCCGGATGCCGGCATCGAGGTGGTCCGGCGCGTCGGCACCTCGACGATCACTCTGACCATGTGGCTGCGAGCGGGCACCGCCCGGCTGGAGACCGAGTGCGTCGTCGACTGGCAGGAACGCGAACGCCTCCTGAAGACCGCAGTGCCGGTGCACATCATGGCCAGGACCGCGCGCTTCGAGACCCAGTACGGGTACGTCGAGCGGCCGCTGCTGGTGAACACCGAGGCCGAGGAGGCGATGTTCGAGGCTGCGATGCACCGCTACGTGCAAGTCTCCGACGGTGGCCACTACGGTCTGGCGGTCATCAACAACACCATGTACGGTGCCGACGCCCGCGCCGAGTCGGACAGCACCGTGTTCCGGCTGTCGCTGCTGCGCGGCGCGCGCTTCCCCGATCCGGACGCCGATGTGGGCCGGCACACCTTCCGCTGGGCCGTGCTGCCGGGGGCCGATGTGCCAACGGCAGTGGAGAGCGCCGCCTCGTTCAACGCCCCCGACATCGCCGTGCTGCCTCACCTCGCCCCGCTGGTGGGTCTGAAGCTGCTCACCGGTCACGCGATCGTCGACTGGGTGAAGCTGGCCGACGACGGTTCGGGCGACCTCGTCGTGCGGGTGTACGAGACCCAAGGAGGCCCGGCGCGCGCGCTGCTGCACCTGTGTGACGCCCTCGGTCCGGACGCCGTCGTCCGGGAGACGGACCTGCTCGAACGCGAGCCCGCGGCCGATGGTCCTCCCCTGGCGTTGTCCGGCACGTCCGGCGATGCCCGCCCCGCGGACGGCGCGCACCTCGAGCTCGGTCCCTTCCAGGTGGCGACCCTGCGGATCACGCGCTGAATCCCACTACCCCCATCCCCCACCCCCACGCGAGAGAGCACACCCACAGCAAGTAGAAGGAGCAAGTGCATGACCATGATCTCACGACGCGGTCGCCTCGCCCTCATGGCGGGGCTGGCGATTGGTTCCCTGGTGCTGTCCGGCTGCGGCAGTGACATGAACTCATCGTCGAAGCCCTCGGACGACGGGAAGGTCGCCGGGAAGATCACGTTCCAGACGTGGAACCTGAAGAACGACAAGTTCACGTCGTACTTCAACACCCTCATCGCCGCGTTCGAGAAGGCCCACCCCGGCACGGACATCAAGTGGGTGGACCAGCCGGCCGAGGGCTACCAGGACAAGCTGTCCGCGGACGCCGCGGCCGGGTCCCTTCCCGATGTGATCGACATGGGGCCGGAGTCCGCCTACACCCTGGGACAGGCGGGCGTCCTGCTCAACCTCGAGAAGGACGACCCCGGAGCCAGGAAGCTGTACCTGGACAAGGCGTGGGAGGCCATGACGTTCAAAAAGCTCGGCGGGACCTACGGCTACCCCTGGTACCTCAACACGGGGCCCTCATTCTTCAACACAGCCCTGTTCAAGAAGTGCGGACTGGACCCGAAGCACCTGCCCGAAACCTTCGACGAACTCTTCGACCAAGCCGAGATCATGGGCAAAAACTGCAAGGACACCCCGATGATGGCCAGGATGCCCTCCATCGAGCTGTTCGGCGCGTATGGCGTACCCCTCATGAATTCGGCCGGCACGAAGTTCACCTACAACGACGCCAAGGGCGTCGAGCTCGTCGAGCACTTCCGCAAGCTGTACGCCGGCAAAGCTTTGACCAAGGAGGCGCTGAACAACCTCCAGACCAAGGAGCTCGAGACGTTCAAGGCAGGCCGCCTGGGCTATATGGGGGGCAGCTCCTACACGCTGGACGACCTCAAGGCGACCGCGCCCAACGTCTACAAGACGCTGGGCATCGGACCGGCCATCACCAACGGAGCCCCGAACACGTACATGGAGTCGCTGGTGGTGAACGCGGGATCCAAGCACAAAACGCTGGCCAAGGCATTCGCCAGGTACGTCACCAATCCCGCCAACCAGCTCGCCTTCGGCAAGAAGGCTTCGGTGTTCCCCTCTACCGTCGGTTCAATGGACGACCCGTACTTCACCAAGGACGACGGGCAACCGTCCACCAAGGTGCGCCTGCAGAGCGCCGCTCAGGTCAAGAAGGCGGTCGTGTATTGGCCGGCTGCCTTCTCCGGCGGCGCCGACCAGGACACGCTGCGAGAGCAGCTCGCCCTGGCTGTGATCGGTAAAAAGAGCGTGAAGGATGCGCTGGACACGTCGGTGAAGTTCTCCAACGACCGTCTGGCCTCGCAGCGATGACGCTTACCGCTCAGCGCACTGAAACCCCGCGGCGGACCGGACGTTCGGCCCGCCGCGTGCGGCACGGACTGGCGACTCACCGCTGGCCCCTGGCCCCCTGGTTGTTTCTGCTGCCGGCCCTGGCGGCCGTCGTGCTGATGGTTCTCCTGCCGTTCGTCAACACGCTGGGAATCTCGTTCACGGACGCCACCTTGCTGCGCGGCGGCCAGTTCGTCGGCTGGGAGAATTTCCGGCAGATGTTCGCCGACGAGCGGTTCAGCACCGCCTTGCTGAACTCCACGCTGTACACGCTCTGTGTGGTGCCGTTCATGGTCGTACTGCCCCTCATACTGGCCACGCTGGTCAGCAGGGCCGAACGCCTGGCCGGGTTCTTCCGCACGACCATGTATCTTCCCGTGATCATGTCGCCGGTCGTTGTCGGCCTGATCTGGACGAACATGCTCGACCAGCGCGGCCTGGTGAACGAGGTGCTCGGTACGCTCCATGCGGTCACCGAGCCCGTGCCCTTCCTCAGCGACCGCTGGCTCCTGCTGTTCAGCGCCATGTTCGTCACCATATGGACAGGGCTGGGCTACTATATGATCGTCTATCTCGCGGCCCTGGTGAACATCGACCGGAGTCTTTATGACGCCGCCGCCGTGGACGGCGCGGGAGTGGTGCGCACCTTTCTCAGCATCACGGTCCCCGGAGTGCGCTCCACCATGGCGCTCATCTCCGTGCTGTCCTCCGTGGCCGCTTTCCGGGTGTTCGGCGAGATCTACGTCCTCACCGGCGGGACCGGCGGCGTGGGCGGCGGCGACATCACCATGACCATGCTCATCCAGCGTGAGGGCACCGGCCTACAGGCCCGGACCGGATACGCCAGCGCGATCAGCGTGTTCATGTTCGTCATCGTCGGCGGAATGCTGCTCGTGCAACTCATCATGCAACGCAAGCAGAGGACCTCGTGATGTTCTCCTTCTCCTCCCACGCGCCGCCCGCCAAGGGCAACCGCGGTCGTCGCCCCAAGCGGCTGGGAACCATCGCCCAGTACCTGATCCTCACCCTGATGACCGTACTGATGGCAGGCCCGCTGCTGTGGCAGCTATCTCTGTCGCTCAAGAGCTCGGGCGAGTCACTGTACGAGCGGCCACCGCGGCTCCTCCCCGAGCATCCGACGTGGCACAACTTCGTCGCGGTCCTGGACCGCATCCCCGTCCCGCACTACTTCCTCAACTCCCTGCTGGTGGCGGGCATGGCCGTGATCGGCAACGTGGTCGGCGCCACCTGTGCCGGATACGCACTCGGCAAGCTGCGCTTCCGCGGGCGCGGTGTGGCCACCGCGGTCTTCGTGGCAGCGCTGCTCGTACCGGGCGAGATCGTGCTGATCTCCCAGTTCCTCTTGGTGCGCAACGCCGGCCTTGCCAACACCCTGGTCGGCGTCGTCCTGCCGACCATCGTCGCGGCTTTGAACGTGCTGTTGATGCGCAACGCGTTCGCCAGCCTGCCCGCCGAGTTCGACGAGGCGGCGATCGTCGACGGCGCCAATGTGTGGCAGCGGTTCATCCGTGTGTCGCTGCCCCAGGTCAAAGGCGTCATCACCGTCGTGGCGATCTTCTCCTTCATCGGCTCGTGGAACGACTTCCTGTGGCCGCTCATCGTCCTGTCCGACGAGAGCAACTACACCCTGACCGTCGGTCTGAACCGGCTGCGCGGCACCTTCTACTCCGATCCGCGCCTCGTCGCGGCGGGCACGATCATCGCTCTGATCCCGATCGTGGCGTTCTTCGCCATCTTGCAACGTTACTTCTTCCGCGGCCTCGAAGAGGGCGGGTTGAAAGGCTGAAATGCTGAGATTCGGTGTCAACTACACCCCCTCCCAGGACTGGTTCTACTCCTGGCTCGACCCGGATTGGGGGGCCGCTCGTCGCGACATGAAGGCGATAGCCGCCCTCGGTCTGGACCATGTCCGCATCCTGCCACTGTGGCCCGTGATCCAGCCCAACCGGTCACTGATCCGCCGCCGCGCACTCGACGAGGTCCGGCGCATGGTGGAGATCGCCGGTATGGCCGGGCTCGACGCCTGCGTCGACGTCCTGCAAGGACACCTGTCCGGATTCGACTTCGTCCCGAGCTGGCTGGCCAACTGGCACCGACGCAGCATGTTCAGTGACCCCGGCGCGATCGCGGCGCAGGCACGCCTGGTCGAGGCGCTCGACGAGCGTCTGCGCGACCTGCCCAACTTCCTGGGTCTGACCCTGGGCAACGAGGTCAACCAGTTCACGTCCTCGCTCCACCCGAGCCCGATGCCCGCCTCCACGGAGCAGGTGACCGCCTGGCTCGAGGCACTGCACGGCGCGGGCTCGCGGGAGGAACACCACTTCCGGCTCAACGCCGAGTACGACGCCGTCTGGTACGCCGACGACCATGCCTTCGTACCGACCCACTCCGCCCGTTACGGCCAGATGAGCGTCATCCATTCCTGGATCTTCAACGGCACCGCTCAGGGATATGGAGCGATGTCCCACGAGAGCGTCCACCACGCCGCCTACCTCATCGAGCTGTCGCGGGCCTTCGCCGTCGACACGGCGCGGCCGGTGTGGCTGCAGGAGGTCGGCGCCCCGCTCAACCACCTCACCGAGGAGCAGGCCCCCGACTTCTGCGCACAGACGGTCCGGGCGGCAGCCGACAGCGAGATGCTGTGGGGGGTCACCTGGTGGTGCTCCCACGATGTCGAACGCCGACTGGCCGACTTCCCCGACCTGGAACACAGCCTCGGACTGATCGACGCCGACGGTTCGGTCAAGCCGCTCGGCCACCGCTTCGCCGAACTCGCCGCGGAGCTGCGCAGCCGGCCACGCCCCGAGCCCCGGCACCAGGCGGTCGTCGTCCCCGTAGACGACGATGAGGTCCCCCTCTCGCGCGCCGAACTGTCACCCGGGGGCGGTGTCTTCGAGACGTGGATGGACATGACCCGCCGCGGCGGCCGTCCCACCCTGGTCACCTCCAAGGTCGCCGGCGATTCGGGTGCGCTCAGTGCTCGTGGTGTCGAGCACCTCGTCCACGCCGAGCCCACCGGCCGCACGTTCTACAGCTCGGTCAGCGACGCCGAGGTTCTCGAAAGGAGGGCTGTACATGCCGAAGGCTGAGCGGGTCCAGAGCGCCGCTGCCTCCCCGGCCGACGGGACATCCGGGGTCGACCGGCTGCTGGCTGAGATGTCCCTGCGCGAGAAGGTGGGCCAGCTCAACCAGCGGCTGTACGGCTGGCAGGCCGTCGAGCGCGCCCCGCGAGGCGGCTTCCGCCTGACCGGCCTCGCCCGGGCCGAACTCGACCGCTGGGGCGGGCTCGGAGCGCTCTACGGGCTCTTCCGCGCCGACGCCTGGTCGGGCCGCTCATGGGCCGACGGGATCCGCCCGGAGGAACGAGCGGAGGTTGCCGCCTACGTCCAGGACGAGGTGGCCCTGGCGGGCCGCCACGGCATCGGGGTCCTGCTGACCGAGGAGGCTCCGCACGGTCACCAGGCGCTCGGTGGAACGCTGCTGCCCACCAACCTTTCCGTGGCCTGCGGCTGGGATCCCGTGCTGCTCCGCGAGGCCGCGGCGGCCGTCGCCGCCGAACTCGCCGCCAGCGGGGTGCATCTCGCGCTCGTGTCGTGCCTCGACCTCCTGCGCGATCCCCGATGGGGACGCGCGGAGGAGTGCTTCGGAGAGGACCCGCTGCTGGCCGCCGAACTCACCGCCGCCGTGGTGAGCGGAATGCAGGGCGGCGGCCGCAGCATCGGCAAGGACGGCGTGGCGGTGGTCGTCAAGCATCTGGCAGCCCAGGGCGAGGCCGTAGGAGGACGCAACGGCCAGTCCGCCGTGATCGGCTTCCGAGACCTTCACGAACTGCACCTGCCTGCAGTCCGTGCCGCGGTGGACGCCGGGGCACTGGGGTTCATGGCGGCCTACAACGACATCGACGGCGTGCCGTGCTGCGCCAACCGCGACCTGCTCACCGGCTACCTGCGTGGCGTATGCGGATTCGACGGCATCGTCATGTCCGACGGGCTGGCCGTGGACCGCCTGGCCGCGGCGACCGGCGACAAGACGACCGCGGCGGTGGCCGCGCTCGGGGCCGGAGTGGACCTGTCCCTCTGGGACGAGTCCTTCTCCCTGCTGGAGGCGGCGGCGACCGATCCGCGCGTGGTCCAGTTGATCGACACCGCCTGCCGCCGGATCCTTGTGCTCAAACAGCGCATGGGTCTGCTTTCGACCAGCGGTCAGGCCGCGGCGGGCAAGACGACGGGTACCGGCGGCGACACGCTGTCCACCGCGCGCGAACGCCTGGCGCCGGCCGCCCGCACCACCGACCGGCTCTCGGCACGTCTGGCCCGGCGGTCCCTCGTCCTGCTGCACAACCGCCAAGGGCTGCTGCCACTGAGCCCCGAGATGCTTACCAGGGTCGTCCTGATGGGCCCCAACGCACGGGACGCCACCGCGATGCTGGGCGACTACGTGCCGCCGCTGCCCGACGGAGCGGCCACAGGCGTGGATCTCGCGCTGCGCAAGGCGCTGCCGAACACGGAGGTCGTCTGCCCGTCGGGCATACCCTCGGCTCTCGACCTGCACGGAGCGGACGCCGTGATCCTGCTGCTCGGCGGCACCAGCCACCGGCCGTACGGCGAACAGTTCGCAGCCAACGGGGCCATCGCCGGAGCGGCCACCGTGGCCACCGCCGGAGAAGGAGTCGACCTGGCCGACGTCTCTCTGCCCGGCGGCCAGGACAACCTGGTCGCCGCGGTGCGTGAACGAGCCCGCTGCCCCGTGATCGCCGTCGTCGTCGCCGGCCGTCCCCATGTCCTGACAACCGTCCGGGACAACACCGATGCCATTCTGTGGGCCGGCTACCCCGGACCCCACGGTGGTGCGGCGATCACCGAAGCACTGCTCGGCCTCAGCGAACCCACCGGTCGACTGCCGTTCACCGCGCCCAGCCACGCCGGTGCCGTGCCGGTCCGCTACAACGACCGCCATCCGGCCGGTGACGTATACCGGGATGCTCCGGAACCAGTGCTCTTCCCATTCGGCTTCGGACTGCGCTACCGGCCCGTACGCTTCGAGAAATGTACCGCCGAGGTGGACCGGTCCACAGTTCGGGTGAGTGTCGAGGCCGTCAGCACGACCGACGGGGACGACACCGAGGCCATCGTGCCGCTTTTCGGCCACCTCACCGGCGGCTCGGTGCTACCTCGCCAACGCGAACTGCTCGCCTTCCGCAGGGTCACCGTACCTGGGGGCGGCCGCACCACCGTCGCCTGGGAACTTCCCGCGGAGCGCTGTTTCGCCGAGGGCGCGACGGGCCGCGCCCGCACGGACCTGTACGTCGCGGACCTACAGCACACCATCCGCCCGTACGGTGCCCGGCCGTCCGCAGCCCCGGCGGCCACGCCCCTGTCCGACACATAGCGGAGTACCCATGCCGGGACCACACCGAGGATTGACTCGGCGTGGTCGTTGCTGACCTCCTGCGCTGGAACCGGCCGAGGACACCGACGCCGAACTGCTGCACTCCGGACCTCGCCATGAACCTGGGCGAACTCCAACTGACCGCGGACAACCGGGAGTCCGCTCCCCGCAGGCCCAACGGGTTTACGGTGGACCGCGTTTCACACTGCGGGGCGTGGCCTTCTACGACCCCTTCCGCCGGACTGCCGACGGCGGCAGGCAGTGGCTGGGGCGCACCTTCGACGGTGCGTACTGCGTGCCCGCCCTGGCGCTCGGCGCCAGTACCGGCGCCGACCGGCTGGAGCTGGAGCTGGAGCTGGAGCTGGAGGCAGTGTCCCCGACGGGCCGTCGCAGCAAGTCGGCTCGCACCACGCTGACCTGGTGACCACGAGGCCGCCACCGACTGACCGGCGGCGACCTCCGCGGCCGGACTGACTCTTCCTTGCCACCGCCGCACCCATCCGTCCGACGAAAGGAACTGAAATGTCTCGCATAGAACCGCAGTTGCCCTTCACCATGTACCGGCGTGGTTTCCTCGCGGCAGCGGGGGCGACGCTGGCGGCGACCGTGGCCGGTACCTGGGGCGGCCAGACGGCCGCCGCCGCGGTGCCGCAGCCGCGCGGAGCCTCGCCCTCCGGCGCCGCCCCGAGCTTTCCCCCCACCCAGACGGAACTGCAGCCGGGCAGTCCCGAGGGCGTGCAAGCCCTCCTGGCCTACGATATCGCCGCCGACCCCAACGCGGCCTACATGCGCAGCCACGTGCCGTGCGCCAGCCGGATCGACCTCCCGGCGGCGGTACAGGCCAACCCACGGCTGAGCCCGCGACCGCAGATCTTCAGCCTCAACACCTTCTACTGGCCGATCCAGGCGGGCGCGCCGTCCTTCCGCCACACCCGCTACGGCTTCGACCAGTACCCGTACATCACCAGGTTCGCCCACTACCAGGACTACATGGGCGACTGGATGGGCCTCTCGGGCCGATCGGACTGCACACCGAACCCGGCGTGCGTCGACGCCGCCCACCGCAACGGCGCGCTGGCTCTCGGGACCATCTTCCAGCCCTACTTCTCAGCGACACCGGGCGCCGTCACGGACTTCATCGCCAAGGACTCCAAGGGCGGCTACCTGGTCGGCGACAAGCTTGTCGACCTCGCCGCCTACTTCGGATACGACGGGTACTTCCTCAACATCGAGGGAAAGACGATTACCCGCAGTCAGGCCGATGACCTCGCCGCGATGTTCGAGTCAATGCACGCCCGCGCGCACGCGAAGGGCATGCCCGCCTTCTACCTGCAGATCTACGACGCGCTGTGGACGGACGGCTCGGGCGAGTACGAGAACCGATTCAACGAGCACAACGCAGACTGGATCGTCCCCGGGCGCGAGGTCGACAGCATGTTTGTCAACTACGCCTGGCCGCAGGGCTTCGCCCAACCCGACTACGCGCACGACGAGGATTACGTCGCGCCGTCGGTGGCACTCGCCGAACAGCGTGGACTGGACCCCTTCCGGACGCTGTTCTTCGCCCTGGACATCGGGGAGGAGAACGACGGGGTGCATGCCAACGCTCTCGACTACTACGTGGACCAGGTCATCCCGCTCAACGGAGAGCGGCCGCCGGTGGCAAGTCTGGCGCTGTTCAGCCAGGCCGACCGGCTGGTCTCGCGTGCCCGCGCCCAGCTCGGCTCGCAGGCGTCCGACCTGTCGGCGCTGCAGGAGGCGGTCCACATCGCGGACCGCAGATTCTGGTCGGGCAGAGCGGAGAACCCGGCCGTCCCCGCCACACCGGTCCATCCCACCGTCGAGCAAGCGGTAAGCCCGCAATGGGTTCCGCAGTACGGCATCGCCAACTTCGTCCCGGAGCGGTCGGTCATCGCGAAGCTGCCGTTCACCACCCGCTTCAACACCGGGCAGGGCGACCGGTTCTTCCTGCGCGGGGCCCCGGCCGGACAGCGCGTCTGGTACAGCATGAGCATCCAGGACGTGCTGCCGACCTGGCAGTGGTGGACCCGCGACCTGCACGGGGTGACCGGCACCGAGGGACTGCTCCACATCGACTACGACCACTCTGTGGCCTACGACGGCGGCAACTCTCTTCGCCTCAGCGGTCGGCTGAGCGAAGGCGCCGGCACCGAGGCCCGGTTGTTCAAGACCGCCATCCACGCCGACCGGCCGGTGGTGGTGTCCCTGCTCGTCCGCGAAGGCTCGCGCGGCTCGACCGGACTCGTGCGTCTGGGAGTCAGCTACGCCGATGCTCCGGACCGCACGGTGTGGCTGACGGCGAGGGGCCGACGAGCGGGCGTCAACGGGTGGCGGCGGCTCGAATTCGAAGCCGCTCCGCGCCGTGGCGCACTGATCACCGCGGTCTCCGTGGGCGTGGTGGCGCCTTCCGGTGCGCCCCGGGGCGACTACACCGTGTACGTCGGCGAGCTGCGGATCGTGGCGCGCGGCGCGGCGCAACAGCCGGCGGCGCCCACCGGACTTCGCGTCGACGCGAGCGCCCCCAGCCGCAGCGGCAGCGGGTTGACCGTGGGGCTGCGCTGGCGGTCGGCCCCCGACGGGGTCTGGTACTACGACCTGCGGAGCGCCGGTGCGTCGCCGCAGTGGCTGGGCCGGATCTCCGGCGACGCGTACGTCCTCGACGCCGTCAGCCCGGGCGCCCGCGTTGCCCTCGTGGCGGTGGCCCCCGACGGGACCGAGAGCGAACCGGCAGTTGTGACAGTCCGGTAGCCGTCTCTGGGGAAGGGCGCACGAGCGCGCAGCCCCTTCAGGCAGGGCTCATCGCGGCTCGTCGGCGGAGGAACGCAGCAGGTGGACGCATGCCGTCCGCATGATCGATCGCATCTGTCCGTGAGCGTTCCTCCGTCTGTCCCGATTTGACTGATTTGGATCTCATCGGGGAGACGAGACAGCCCCTCGGGGCGTGACAGCTCAGACGTGAGAAAGCTTGTCCGGGTTGATGACCCTGCGGTACGCGGTTATCAGACCGTCTGTGATCCGGGTCCACAGAGTAGACACGGCCCTCCCGGTGGAACACCAAGGCGGGCTCGCCGCCGACCTCGACGAGGCCGATGCGGTCCGGACGCAACTGGCGGCCCACCCGCACCATCACCTCGGCGACGCGCTCACCACCACAGATGAGCTTGCGCGCTGCGGCAGATGTACGGCGGAGCAGGTTTCACCCTGCTCCGCCACCGCATCCTCCTCGGGTAAAGTCACCCTCCGCTACCACCGAAAGTGAGACAGGGTCTCACTGGACAGACTCGCGCCTGGAAGAGGCATGCGGTCTGTTCGATTCGGGGGTCGGGGTGACCGGGACAGCGTGTCGGGTGACGATCCGTCGGGTCTGGACGACGACAGCGCCGCCGAGGAGCGCTGCCACGACGATGACCCAGAGCCCGGAGCTGGTGTTGTGGGTGGCGTCGACGATGTAGCCGATCGCGAGCGGGCCGAGCCAGCCGCCGAGGTTCCCGACCGAGTTGATCGTGGCCACCGCGGACGCCGCTCGGATCCCGGTGAACATCTGCGAGCTCAGCGACCAGAAGATCGCTTGTGGGCCGAGGATCCCTGCCGCGGCCACTGACATCAGCGCGAGCCGGATAGCCGGCGAGTCGACGAGCAAGCTCATGCCCATCGCAATGCCGGCGATCGCCGGCGGGAGACCCATATGCCAGTAGTACTCACGGTGACGGTCGGCGCTGCGCGGCAGCAGGAACAGCGCTACCGCGGCACAGATATACGGGATGGACGTGAGCAGGCCGGTGACGGTGTCAGTGACGCCGAAGCCCTTGACGATAGTCGGCATCCAGAAGCTCAGCCCGTAGGCGGCCAGGACCATCAGCAGGAACTGTGCGACGAAGAACCAGACCCGCCCGCTCTTGAGCGGGGCGAGGGGGTTGTGCTTGTCGTGGCGCGGCCCGGCTTCGCGGTCGAGTTCATTCTTGATCCATTCGCGCTGGTCGGGCGCGAGCCACTTGGCCTTCTCCGGCCCTTCGGGCAGGTAGACGAGAGTGACGGCGCCGAGGATCACCGCCGGAATACCCGTCGCCAGGAAGATCCACTGCCAGCCGGCGAGGCCGAGCGTGCCGTCGAGGTTGCTGAGTACCCCGAGCAGCGGGTTGCCCAGAGCGAAGGAGACCGGGTTGGCGAAGATGAACAGCCCGAAGATCCGTGCGCGGTGACGGTTCGGGTACCACTTGGTGAGGAAATATCAGCCAGACGATCTTCGCCGTCGAGTCGGCGATGGATGAACTCGCCCGCGCGCTCGGCATGGACCCGATCGCCTTCCGGGAACGTAACGTGATCCGGCCGGGCGACGCCATGGTGAGCTTCGGCACCGAGCCGGATGACGTCG
>NZ_JAHLEM010000234.1 GCF_018883605.1 Streptomyces niphimycinicus
TCAGCCAGACGATCTTCGCCGTCGAGTCGGCGATGGATGAACTCGCCCGCGCGCTCGGCATGGACCCGATCGCCTTCCGGGAACGTAACGTGATCCGGCCGGGCGACGCCATGGTGAGCTTCGGCACCGAGCCGGATGACGTCGAGATCGGCAGCTACGGCCTCGACCAGTGCCTGAACCTCGTCGACACGGCATTGCGCCGCGGCAACGACGTTCCGGCGCCGCCGGGCGAGGAATGGCTCGTCGGGCAGGGGACGGCACTGGCGATGATGATTACGAGTCCGCCCCACGGGCATCGAGCCGAGGCGCGGATCGCACTGCTGCCGGACGGCCGCTACCAACTGGCCGTTGGCACCGTCGAATTCGGCACCGGCACGACAACCGTGCACCAGCAGCTCGCCGCGAGCGTGCTCCACACGAGTCCCGACCGGATTCTGATCGCGCAGGGCGATACGGACCAGGTCGGCTACGACACCGGAGGGTTCGGCTCGACCGGGACGGTGGTCGCGGGCCTGGCGTCCGCCCGTGCCGCGGAGTCACTGCGTGAGAGCATCATCGCCGCCGCCGCCGACCACGTGGGCGGCGAGCGGTCAGCCGGTGAGCTCGACGAGGACCAGGTGTGCTGCGACGGGGTGCGAATCCCGCTCTCCGAGCTCGGGACGGCGACCCAGGCCGCCGGCCGGGAGCTGCGCGCGACCGGCACCTGCGAGGGCTCCCCGCGTTCGGTCGCCTTCAACGTCCAGGGCTTCCGGGTCGCGGTCCATACCGGTACCGGTGAGATCAGGATCCTGCGGAGCGTCCAAGCGGGCGACGCCGGCCGGGTCGTCAATCCGATGCAGTGCCGTGGACAGATCGAGGGCGGTGTTGCGCAGGCCCTGGGCGCGGCCATGTACGAGTCGTTGGTGATGGACGAGGAGGGCCACGTCACCACGGCGACCTTCCGCGAGTACCACATCCCGGAGTTCGCCGATGTGCCGCGCACGGAGGTGTACTTCGCCGACACCGCCGACGCCCTCGGACCCCTGGGCGCCAAGTCGATGAGCGAGAGCCCCTTCCTCCCGGTCGCTGCCGCCTTGGCCAACGCGGT
>NZ_JAHLEM010000235.1 GCF_018883605.1 Streptomyces niphimycinicus
GTCGGCCAGGTCGGACAGCGCGGCCCGCAGCCGGGCCGCGAGGGCGGGCTCGGGCTGCGGCGCACCCTGATCGAGCCGTACGCCGCAGGCCGTGACCGCGTCCACGATCTCCTCCAGGGCGAAGACCACCGGCGCCCATGCCGCCAGGTCCCGGCCGAACGGCGGGTGTTCGGCGCCGGCCACCTCCACCGCCCTGCGCGCGTCGGCGAGGGCCCGGTATGCCTCGCGGCGCAGCCGCAGCCGGGTGGCGTACGGCGCTTCGGCGGTCAGCACCCGGTCCAGGTGGTCGCGGGTGGCGCGGACGGCGAGCGACAGCCGTACGGAGACCTGGGCGCGCGGGCCGCCGAGCCCGGGCAGCGCCCCGGCGGCCAGCACCACACCGCAGGCCAGCAGCGTGTCGGTGAGCCGGGTGAACCCGGGGTCGGTGTCGCCGCCGAGGTAGACGAGGGACAGCAGCAGCGGTGTGAGCACGGCGGTCTGAAGGGCGAAGTGGCGTACGGAGACGGGGATCAGCGCGGAGCAGACCGCCGCGACGACGACCGGCCAGATGGCGGGGGCGCCCGCATCGGGGGTGACACCCGCGCCGGGGCCGAACAGCGTGGCGAGCCCGCCGAAGGCGGCCACGCCCACGGCGGTGCCGAGGGCGCGGGACAGGGCCCTGGAGACCAGCGGGCCCATGTCCGGCTTGACCAGGAAGGCGGCGGTGGCGGGGAGCCAGTACCAGTGCTCGCCCGGCAGTTGCCGGGCGAGCACGGTGCTGACGCCCACGCACAGCGCCACCCGGGCGGCGTACTCCCGGCCCGCCGGGCCGAGCGCGCGGCGCAGCCGCTGCCGGTGGCCGGGGACGACCGCGCCGACGGGGGGCGCCGGTTCGCCGTCGAAGACCCGGGCGGCGAGCAGGACGGCCCGGTGCATGGCCACATTGCCCGCGGTGTCGGGTACGGGGGCGGGCAGCCGGCCCGGTGGCAGTCCGGTCCGCACCGAGCGGGCCAGTTGGGCGGGGGTGCGCGCGATGCGGCCGGGCACCGGTTCGTTCTCCCACAGCAGGGTCAGGACGCCTTCGCTGAGTGCTCCGGCCACCGCCAGCCGGTCGCGCAGCCGCCGCTCCTCCTCATCCAGGCGGTGGAAGGGGAGCCGGTGGGCGTAGAGGGCCTCGTACGCGGCGTCGTAGGCGGCGGTCAGCCGGCGCCGGGCCGCCTGGCCGCCGTCGGTGCCGACCGCCGTCATCAGACCGGCCAGGGCGTCGTATACGGCGGCCACCGTCTCGCGTTCATCAAAGGGCGCGGTCTGGCGTGCGGGGATGACGCGTGGCAGCAGCGTGGCCATCGCGATCACCCAGATGGCGCCGATGAACAGCAGGCCCGCCTTGACCGGCGGGGGCACCGGGACGGGCATGCCCGCGCCGACCACGGCGAGCACCATCAACTGCACCCCGGCGGCGGAGCTGACCGGCCCGATGGCGCTGATCGCGCCGGAGACCAGTCCGACGGCGGCGAGGGCGAGCGCGATCCCCATCCCGAGGCCCAGCGTGTCCAGCCAGGCCCCGGTCAGCAGGCCGATCGCCCCGGCGAGGGCGGGCAGGCCGATGCGCACGATCCGGGTGGCGCGGGTGGCGGGGCGGTCGTTGACATGGGCGAACATGGCCCCCAGCCCGGCGAGCATCCCGAAGGGCAGATGTCCCGACGCCACGCCGATAGCCACCACCGGCCCCACGCCGAGGGCTCCGCGTGCCACCGCCGCCCAGGGTATGGGGTCCCGCAGCGTCCGCGCCCCGCGCAGGGGGTGCGTCAGCCAGTCGGGCGGTGTGGGCAGCGTGCGCAAGGATCCTCCGTGAGGTGGAAATCGTGGGGCTCTTCGAACCGTACGTGAGCTATGCGGAACTTTCGTAACCTGCGTATTTCCGCCATGTGAGGCGCTGCTGCCGCACCTCGCGCCAGGGCGCTCCGCGGCCCGGATACCCGGGTGTGACCTGGTGGTTTGGACAGCTTCCCCGGTCCGACCGGACGGTCTGCCCGGGGTGCACATGCCAGGCTCATATGTCTCGCTGCGTGGCCAGCTTCTTGCGGAGCGTGTTGTGCTGGGTACGCAGGAGAACTAGCCTCCCTTCCGCCCGTTACCGAACATTCGTCTGGTAACCGCCTTCCGTTGATCCCCCAGTGCCGGAGAACGCCATGCAGGTGACCTTGCATCAGGACAAATGCGTCGCCTCGGGGCAGTGCGTACTCGCCGCCCAGGACGTGTTCGACCAGCGGGACCAGGACGGTGTCGCCGTCCTCCTCGACGAGCGACCGCCGGCGGAACTGCACGACGACGTGCGTCAAGCGGCCGCCGTCTGCCCCGCCCTGGCCATCGCCCTGGCCGACGCGTGAACACACCGGGGAACGTCGTGGTCGTGGGCGCCTCGGTCGCGGGGCTCACCGCGGCCGTCACGCTGCGCACCCTGGGATACGACGGAAGGCTCACCCTCATCGGCGACGAGCCCCACACCCCCTACAACCGGCCACCGTTGTCCAAGCAGATCCTGGCGGGCACCTGGGAGCCGGACCGGATCAAGCTGCGCACCGACGAGGAGCTGTCCGCCCTCGACGCACGGCTGCTGTTCGGCAGGTCCGCCACCGGCCTGGACACCGCCGCCCGCCGGGTGGTGCTGGAGGGCGGCGACAGCGTCTCCTACGACGCCCTGGTCATCGCCACCGGGGTGACCCCCAACAGCCTGCCCGGCGCCCACCATCTGGCCGGGGTGCATCTGCTGCGCACCCTCGACGACGCCCTCGCGCTGCGCGCCGATCTGCGCCACAAGCCCGATGTGAAGGTGGCGGTGGTCGGCGCGGGCTTCCTCGGCTCGGAGGCCGCGGCGGCGGCCCGCCGGATGCGGCTGGACGTCACCATGATCGACCCGCGGCCGGTGCCGATGCGGCGGCAGTTCGGCGACCGGATCGCCGGTCTCGTCGGGCGGCTGCACACGAAGAACGGCGTGTCCATGCGCTGCGGCACCGGGGTGCGGCGGTTCTTCGAGTCCGGCGGCCGGGTGACCGGTCTGGAGCTGACCGACGGCACGCTGCTGGACGCCGATGTCGTGGTGGTCGCCATCGGCTCCGCCCCGGCGGTCGGCTGGCTGGCCGGATCCGGACTGGAGCTGGGCAACGGGGTCGAATGCGATCCCACCTGCCGTGCCGCGCCCGGTGTCTACGCGGCCGGTGATGTCGCCTCGTGGCACAACGACCACTTCGGCCGCCGGATGCGGCTGGAACACCGGCTGAACGCCACGGAACAGGCCCAGGCCGTCGCCCGCAATGTGCTCGGCGCGGGCCAACCGTTCGCCCCCGTGCCGTACTTCTGGACCGATCAGTACGACGCCCATATCCAGGCGTACGGCATATTCCCCGCCGATGCCGAGCTCGCCGTGCTCCACGGCGAGCTCGAAGGCGGCCACTTCGTCGTGGCCTACGGGCACCGGGGCCGGGTGGTCGGGGTGCTCGGCTGGAACAGCCCGTGCGAGCTGCGCAAACTGCGTCAACTCGTGGTCGACCGGGCACCATGGACATCGATCCTGCCCGCCCCGCCCGCAGTGTGGCCCGGCCGACACCTCTCGGCCAGCCTCCGGTGACCGCGACGTCAATTTCCGGCCATGCGCTCTCGCGACCCTGGCAGGGTGCTGCGTCGTGTTCTCGTCCAAGGTGTCGCCGTCGCTCCGGGTCACTGCCGGCTTCTCGGCCTCGCTGGGTCAGTGGCCCTGGCGGCGGGCGGAGCGGCGGCCGGAGCGCTGCCGGTGGGGGATGCCCTCACCCCTGACTCCGGGAGAGAGGCGCTCGGGCTGATCAGCACCTACTTCGGGCTGGTGCTGCTGGTCGCGGCATGGTGGCTGCTGGGACGCGAGGTGCGCGGACCACGCCCGCCCGGCCCCCGCTCCCTGCTGCTCACGCTCGCCGTCTGGGCGGCTCCGCTGCTGCCCGGGCCGCCGCTGTTCAGCCGGGATGTGTACAGCTATCTCGCCCAGGGCGCCATGGTGCACGCCCGCATCGATGTCTACACCCACGGCCCCATACGCCTCGGCGGGCCGCTGGCGGAACAGGTGGCGCCGGTGTGGCAGCACACCCCGACGCCGTACGGCCCGGTCTCGCTGGCCTTCGAATCCGCCGTCGCCCACGCCTCGCGCGCCGAGCCGTCGCTCGGGGTGATCGGGCTGCGGCTGATCGCGCTGCTCGGAGTGGCGGTGATGGTGCTCGCGCTGCCCATCCTGGCCCGCCGCTGCGGCACCGACCCGGGCGCCGCCCTGTGGCTGGGGGCGCTCAACCCGCTCCTGCTGCTGCATCTGGTCGGCGGGGCGCACAATGATGCCGTGATGCTCGGGCTGCTCGGGGCAGGGCTGGTGGCCGCGACGGGCCGATGGCCGGCCTGTGGTGCGGTGCTGGTCACGCTCGCCGCCCTGGTCAAGGCTCCGGCCGCGCTGGGGCTGCTGGCGGTGGCCACGCTGTGGGCGCGCCGGATGGAGGGCCGCAGGCGCCGCGTCGGCGCCGTGGCGGCCACCGGGGCGCTGGCCCTGGCCACCACCGGAGTGGCGACGGCCGTCACCGGCACCGGCTACGGCTGGATCTCGGCGCTCACCACTCCGGCCTCACCGGACAACTGGGCGCTCACCAGCACCCTGGGCCGCGCCACCGGCGCCCTGCTGGAGGCCGTCGGCAGCGGGCTGGCTCCGCTGGCCGCGCCCGCGTGGCACGGTCTGGGGCTGCTGGCCACCGCCGTGGCCATAGGGATCGCCTGGCTGCGTCCACCCCGTCCCCGGCCCGTGTACGCGCTGGGGCTGAGCCTGATAGCGGTGGCCGTACTGGGCCCGGCGATCCGGCCCTGGTACGTGCTGTGGGGACTGTTCGTGATCGCGGCGGCCGGGCCGGGCGGAACGGTGCGCAAGGCGGTGGTGGCCGGGAGCGGGGTGCTCACGCTGGCCGTGCTGCCCAACGGATTCGCGCCGGATTCGCGGCAACTGACGTTCGCCGTGTGCGGGGGTGTGCTGGCGGTATGCGCGCTGTGGTGCGTACGGCACGCACCGGGGTTCGCCACCGGCACTCCGCTCTCCGCCGTCCGCGGCGGCCACCGATCGGAGCGTTCGGCATGACGGGACCCACCACACCTCGCGCACGGCTGGTACTGGCGCTCGCCCTCACCGTGGCGGTCGGGCTCTTCCTGGCCTTCGTCCCGCTGCACCGGGACTGGTTCGACCTGAACGTCTACTACGGCGCCGTGGGCCACTGGCTGCGGGACGGCCGGATCTACGACTTCACCATCCCCGGCGCGGACGGGGCCGACTACGGCTTCACCTATCCGCCCTTCGCCGCACTGTGCATGCTGCCAATGGCCCTGTTCAACTGGCCGGCCGCGATCACCCTGAGCATGGTGCTCAACGTGGCCGCCTCGGCCACCCTGCTGACCTGGCTGATCGGGCCGATCGTCCGCCGGCACGGCTGGAACAAGTGGTTCGCCTTCGTGGTGGCGGCCTGTCTGTTCGCGCTGCTGGAGCCGGTGCGGGACACCTTCAGCTTCGGGCAGGTCAACCTGCTGCTGCTGGTGCTGGTGTTCTTCGACGCCTGGCTGCTGTCCACGGGGCGTGGCCGGTTCGCCGGCTGCGGTATCGGGCTCGCCGCCGCCATCAAGCTCACTCCGGCGATCTTCATCGGCTATCTGCTGATCACCCGGCGGTGGCGCGCCGCCGCGACGGCCACGGCCACCGCCGCGGCCGCCACCCTGCTCGCCCTGGCGGTCGCGCCGGGTGCCTCACGGGTCTACTGGACCGAGGCGCTGTGGGACACCAAGCGGATCGGTGTACTCAGTTACGTCTCCAACCAGTCGTGGGAAGGGGTGCTGGCCCGGCTGGTCGACCCGGTGCCGCCGAGCGGGGTGGTGTGGGGGCTCGGGGTGCTCGCCGTGCTGGCCGTCTGGGCGCACCGGGTGCGCTGCGCGGCGGCCGCCGGGGACGAGCGGGCCGGATTCGCGCTGACCGGGGTCGCCGCCTGTCTGATCAGCCCGATCACCTGGGTGCACCATCTGGTCTGGCTGATTCCGGCCCTGGCGGTGCTCGTCGACAGCGGGCTGCGGCCGGACGCGTCACCGGCCCGGCGCAAGCTGCTGCTCCGGGTCTGTGCGGTGGTGTACGTGCTCCTGTGCAGCAGCGTGGTGTGGCTGTGGCGGTTCGACTCCACCGGGGTGGACGGCTTCCTCGGCAGCAACGCCTATGTGTGGATCTGCCTCGGCCTGCTGATCGCGCTCCCGCTGCGCGGCGCGCGTTCCGCGAACATGCTGGGCCAAGAGCCGTATCCGGCACGTATCCCATGAACGACAGGAGTGTCCGGACCGATGCCTGACGTGATGCCGTGCCCCACGGGGCAGCCGCTGGACCAGCCCGTGGAGCAGCCCAAGGAGCGGGCGGGGCGCTGGGCCCTGCTCCGGCGGCTTCCGCTGCGCCAGATCCTGTGCCTGCTGCCGCTGCTCGTCGTCGGCTACTGGGTGGTCCAGCACCGGTCGCTGATCGGCTCCGGCGCCCGTCAGATGTTCACCGCCAATCCGTACTGGCTGCTGACGGCGGTGGCCACGACCGGGCTCGGCTGGGTGGCGGTGTCGTTCGCCCGGCAGGGCACGGTGCTGGAGCGGCTGCCGGCCAGGCGGCTGTTCGCCACCCAGTTCGCCGCGGGGGCGGCGAATCATCTGCTGCCGTCGGGGATCGGCGCGAGCGCGGTGAACATCCGGTTCATGACGGGCTGCGGGCTGCCGCCCGCCCGTTCCTCGGCTGCGCTCGCCCTGTACTTCCTGGCGGAGGCCACGACCCGGGTGGGGTTGCTGGTGGTGCTGCTCCTGGTGTTTCCCCAGGCGCTGCGGCTGGGCCCGCTGCTGCCGGAGTCGGTGAGCGGGATGGTGGTGGCCGGCGCGGTGGTGGCGGCCGGGGCGCTGGTGGCCGGCGTGGCGCTGATCCGTCCGGTGCGCCGGATCGTGGTGAGGTTTCTCCGCACCGCGATGGCCGACGCCCGGTCGCTGCACATGCGGCCGTCCAGGGCGCTGGCGCTGTGGGGCGGTTCGCTGGCGTTTCCGCTGCTACAGGCGGCGGGGCTGGTGGCGGTCGCCCTGGCGCTGGAGCTGGAGGTGCGGCCGGCGCATGTGATGCTCGCGTATCTGGCCGCCACGGCGGTGGCCGCCGTCGTCCCCTCCCCCGGTGGTATCGGCTCGGTCGACGCGGCGCTGGTCATCGCGCTGGTCGCGGCGGGGGCGCCGGTCGAGGCGGCCACGTCCACGGTGCTGGCGTACCGCTTCATCACGGTGTGGCTGCCGCTGATCCCCGGGGCGCTGGTGCTGGGCGGGCTGGTGCGCTCGAAGATCGTCTGACCCGGTGGGGTCAGGGCGGGGTCAGAGCGGGCGCAGGGTGAGGACGTCGTCGGGCCGGACGTCGATATGCGAGCCGAGGCCGGACCCGGCGCGGTCGAGGGTCGCGCCCAGCCATGCGGCGTCCTCGTGGCCGGTGTGCTCCAGCCGCATCCGCCGTGACCGCAGGGGCACCATGCGCAGGCTGATCAGACGGCCGGTGTCCGGGTCCACCTCGGGGAAGTAGAGCAGCCGCAGATCGTCGCGGTAGCGCTCGTAGCCGCCGATGCCCTCGTAGTCGTCGACCATATCGCCGCAGCCGTAGAGGATCAGCTTGCCGCGGTACACCTCGAGCGGGCGGGGATGGTGGGAGGAGTGGCCGTGGACGAGGTCGACACCGCCGTCGATCAGGGCGTGGGCGAAGTGGATCTGGTCCGGTGAGAGGCCGTATCCCCAGTTGCCGCCCCAGTGGACCGAGGCGATAGCGATGTCCCCGGGGTGGCTGAGCCGCCGTACGCGGTCGGTGATCGCGGCCGCGCGGGCGTCGGAGAGATCGGGCAGGAAGTCGACCCCGGGCCGGTCCTCGGTCGCGGCCCACCGGTCCGGAATGCCGCTGGAGGCCGCGCCGAACGAGAACACCAGCACCCGGTGGTGGTCACCGGCCGGGACGACGGCGGGACGCCGCGCGGCGGCCGCGTCACGCCCCGCTCCGGCGATCCGGAGTCCGGCGGCGGCCAGGGTGTCGAGTGTCTCCTCCAGCCCGCGCCGGCCGCCGTCGAGCACATGGTTGTTGGCCAGGACGCAGACATCGGGCCGGACCGCGGTCAGGCAGGGGAGGTTGTCCGGGCTCATCCGGTAGTGGACGTCCTTCCCGGGGGCGAACTCATCGCTGCGGGTCACGCTCGTCTCCAGGTTGAGCACCCGCACATCGGGTGCCGCCTCGTCCAGTACCGCCAGCGCGTCGCCCCAGGGCCAGGGGAAGTCGACCGGGCGCGGGATCGGGCCGTTCGCCTCCTCGGCCAGCTCGACATAGGCGCGGGAGTCGCGGATGAAGGGCTCACGCAGCTCCGGGTCACCGGGGTGCGGCAGGATCTGGTCCACACCGCGGGCGAGCATCACATCGCCGCAGAGGAACAGCGTCACCGCCGTGCCGCGCATATCTCAACGATCGCATAGCCCGCCATGAGTGACCGTGGCCACGGCGGGGACCCGGGGTGCGGACGCACAGGAAGGTGCGGCGGATGAGGCGCGCCCCGCTCACGGCGTCTGGGTTCTGGACGGTCGCCCGTGGCGCGGTCGCTACGCGGCACGCACGCCGACCTCCTCGCCCAGGCGGGCGCAGGTGCGGTTGATGAGCCGGGAGACATGCATCTGGGAGATGCCGAGCCGGCCGGCGATCCGGCTCTGGGTCTCGTCGCAGAAGAACCGCAGGTAGAGGATCTCCCGCTCGCGCTCGGAGAGCCTGCGCAGACAGGGCTTGAGGGATTCGCGCTGGACGACCCGCTCGTAGGAGGACTCGGTGGAGCCGAGGGTGTCCACCAGCGCGTAGCCGTCGTCCGCGCCGCGCAGCGCGGCGTCCAGCGACAGCGTGCGGAAGCTTTCGAGTGCCTCCATGCCGACGAGGACGTCCTCCTCGGCCATGCCGGTGTGCCGTGCGATGTCCTTGACGCTGGGGGAACGGTCGTCGGGTGAGCGGATCAGCTCCTGGACGGCGGCGCGGACCCGGTTGCGCAGTTCCTGGACCCGGCGCGGCACATGCAGGCCCCACAGATGGTCGCGGAAGTGCCGCTTGACCTCCCCGACGACGGTCGGGACGGCGTAGCTCTCGAAGGCCGAACCCCGGTCCGGCTCATAGCGCTTGACCGCCTTGACCAGACCGACCATGGCCACCTGCCGCAGATCCTCGGGCGTTTCACCCCGGTTGCGGTACTGCGAGGCGATGCGCTCGGCCATCGGCATCCAGGCCCGGACGACTTCCTCTCGCAGGGCCTCCTTCTCCGAGCCGTCCGGCAGTTCGGCGATCCGGCGGAAGGCGCCGGAGGTGTCGGGGGCGTCGTGGTGCGCGTGTTTGGGGTGGGCTCGGGGGTGTGCTTGAGCGGACGTCATGAGCCGATGCCTCCCTTGGCTGTTGTCGGTGTCACCACAGAAGTACATTCCAGACAACTCGGGCGACCGTGAACACGCCTCGCACAGCCGGGACGCTCCCGTGGCGTGCCTCCGGTCCGAAGCACACTGCTCGCGTGCCCGTCCTCGGCTCCGCGAAACGGAGTTCGCCCCGGCGGATACCGGCCCATCCGCTGCGGCATGCGCCACAACGGCCCGGGAGGCGCTGGTAGAGGCCGACGGAAGCATGCGCGGCAGGCGCGGCAAGGTTTCGGCCCGCGATCAAGATTTACGGAGGCTTTCCCGCCGTTTCGCCCATTTGCCGTTGTCCGTACCGTCCCGGGGGAACAGACTGCACCGATTCCGCTGCTTCCCCTCCCAACGCCATAGAAATCCGGAGTGCCATGACCTCCTTCGATCGTCGACGATTCATGCAACTGGCCGGGGCCGGTGCGGCCACCTCCCTGCTCTCCGCCAGCATCGCGCGCGCCGCGGAGATACCCGCCAACCGCCGGACCGGCAGTCTGCGGGACATCGAGCACATCGTGGTGCTGATGCAGGAAAACCGTTCCTTCGACCACTACTTCGGCACCCTGCGCGGGGTGCGGGGATTCGGCGATCCGCGGCCGGTGCGGCTGCCCAACGGCAAGCCGGTGTGGCATCAGTCGGACGGCTCCAAGGAGGTGCTGCCGTTCCGGCCCGAGGTGAACGACCTCGGATTGCAGTTCCTCCAGGACCTGCCGCATGGCTGGGGCGATGGCCATGTCGCGTTCAACGACGGCGCCTACGACAAGTGGATCCCCTCGAAGTCGGCCACCACCATGGCGTATCTGACGCGTGCGGACATCCCCTTCCACTACGCGCTGGCCGACGCCTTCACCATCTGCGACGCCTACCACTGCTCGTTCATCGGCTCCACGGACCCCAACCGCTACTACCTGTGGTCCGGTTACACGGGCAACGACGGCAAGGGCGGCGGCCCGGTGCTGGACAACGCCGAGGCCGGCTACGGCTGGACCACCTACCCCGAGCGTCTGGAGAAGGCCGGGATCTCCTGGAAGATCTACCAGGACATCGGCGACGGGCTGGACGCGGACGGCGGCTGGGGCTGGATCGACGACGCCTACCGCGGCAACTACGGCGACAACTCCCTGCTCTACTTCAACCAGTACCGCAACGCCAAGCCCGGCGACCCGCTGTACGACAAGGCCCGCACCGGCACCAACGCCAAGAACGGCGACGGTTTCTTCGATATCCTGCGGGCCGATGTGAAGGCCGGAAAGCTGCCCCAGATCTCCTGGATCGCGGCACCCGAAGCCTTCACCGAGCACCCCAACTGGCCCGCCAACTACGGCGCCTGGTACATCGCCCAGGTGCTGGACGCGCTCACCTCCAACCCCGAGGTGTGGAGCAAGACCGCGCTGCTCATCACCTACGACGAGAACGACGGCTTCTTCGACCACGTGATGCCGCCGTACGCGCCCGGCGACAAGCGGGGCGGCTCGACCGTGGACACCACCGGAGAGCTGTTCCCCGGCTCCTCCGCGCAGCCCGCGGGCCCGTACGGGCTGGGGCAGCGGGTGCCGATGCTCGTGGTGTCGCCGTGGAGCAAGGGCGGCTGGGTGTGCTCGCAGACGCTGGACCACACCTCGGTCATCCGGCTGATGGAGCGGCGCTTCGGCGTCGAGGAGCCGAACATCTCGCCGTGGCGGCGGGCGGTGTCCGGCGACCTGACCGCGGCCTTCGACTTCTCGCGGACCGATGTGAAGGTCCCGGCCATGCCGGACACCAGCGGCTACCGGCCCAAGGACAACGAGCGGCACCCCGACTACGTGCCGACGCCCCCGGAGCACCCCTCGCTGCCCCGGCAGGAGCCCGGGCTGCGCCGCGCCCGGCCGCTGCCGTACGAGCTGTCGGCCGACGCCACGACCGCCGCCGACGGCGGCCTGCGCGTCGACTTCGTCAACCACGGCCGGGGCGCCGGGGCGCACTTCCATATCACCTCCGCGAGCCATGCGGGCGGGCCGTGGGGCTACACCGTCGAGGCGGGCAAGCGGCTGTCGGGCAACTGGCAGCGCTCCTCGGCGGACCAGGGCGCCTATGACTTCCAGGTGCACGGTCCGGCCGGTTTCCTGCGCCACTTCACCGGCCATGCCACCGGCACGGGGCCCGAGGTGAGCGCCCGTCACGACCGGTCGACCGGCGAGGTCAGGCTGACCCTGGTCAACCAGGGCGACGCGACGGTGCGGCTCACCGTCACGGACGGCTACGGCGAGGAGAAGCCCGTGCACTACCGGCTCCGACCGGGGGCGCGGGTGGTACACACCGTGCGCACCGGGCGCAGCCACCAGTGGTACGACCTGTCGGTGGTCTCCGACCACGACAGCGGCTATCTGCGCCGGCTGGCCGGGCATGTGGAGACCGGCCGTGCGGGGATGAGCGACCCCGCGCTCTCGGCGGACTGAACCACCGCCGACGGCTCCTCGCCGCGCGCCCGTCCGGCGGCTCCCCGCCGGGCGGGCGCGCGTGCGTCTGCGCGCCGCGTACGGCCCTCGTAGCCCCCGTACGCCGCCAACGGCGCTCATGTACCTCTTACGGCCCTCGTACGCGCCCGTGCGGGCCCCGTGCGTCAGTGCCGGGTGCCCGAGGCGCGGGTACGAAAGCCCGCCGGGGTCTCGCCCGCCCGGCGGCGGAAGAACTTGGTGAAGACGGTGGCGTCCGGGAAGCCGAGCCGCTCGCCGATGGCCGTGGCGGACAGATCGGTGTGCACCAGCAGCCGCTTGGCCTCGAGCAGCACCCGGTCGTCGATGAACCGCTTGGCGCCACATCCGGCCGTGGCGCGGGTGGCGCGGGTCAGGGTGCGCACGCTGTAGCCCAGCCGGGCCGCGTAGTCCTCGACCCGATGGGTGCGGGTGTAGTCGCGCTCCACGGCCTGCTGGAAGCGGCGGAACGCCTCACTGGCCGCCGTGTCCCCGCTCCGGGCGCCGGGCAGATGGGCCAGCCGGAGCACCAGGACCGCGACGAGATGACGCACCACCTCGACATGCGCCTCCAGCGGCCCGGACACCGCCCGGTACTCGCCCTCCAGGAGGTCCAGGACGCCGCGGACGGCCTCGGCGTCGGCGCCTTCGGGAACCACCAGCGGGGACCGCGAGGCGGGCCGGTCCAGCCGGGCGACCGCGGCGGTGGCGGTGCCGAGATAGCCGGGCGGGAAGAGCACGGCCGCGCCCTCCGCGGCGCCGAGCGGGGAACGGAACTGGTGGATCTGCCCGGGGCGCGCCCACATCCAGCCGCCCTCGGTCAGCTCGTGCTCGGTGAAGTCCACCGAGCAGCGCAGCCTCCCCGAGCGCACGGCGATCACCTGGTGGAAGGCGAGCCGCATCGGGGCGTGCACATCGAGGCCATGGCTGCGGGCGCGGGCGGCCAGCCCGGGGAAATCCAGGACGGCCGCTCCCGGCGGGGCTCCCACGGAGGGCCGGAACGGAACCTCGGTGACATCACGGTGTCCGTTTCTGTCCATAGCGCGTCTCCAGTGTACGGCTGGTGTCCCGTGGTCCGCATCTAGCGTGGAGTGCGTTGCGATGAACGGGTGACCGAAAGAGTCCCCGAATCACCGCTTCCCCCTTCCACCGACCGCAGCCGAGGGAGCACGCCACCATGCGATTGATCGTGGGCATGACAGGAGCAACGGGTGCCGTGTTCGGTGTCCGCCTGCTGGAGCTCCTCTCCGAGCTGCCCGAGGTGGAGACCCATCTGGTGCTCAGCCGCTGGGCGCGCACCACGATCGAGCTGGAGACCGGCCGGTCCGCCCGCGAGGTGGCCGAGCTCGCCGAGGTGACGCACTCCCCCGAGGACCAGGGCGCCACCATCTCCTCCGGCTCCTTCCGCACCGACGGCATGATCATCGCGCCGTGCTCGATGAAGACCCTCGCCGGGATCCGCGCCGGATACGCCGACGGTCTGGTGGGCCGCGCCGCGGACGTGGTCCTCAAGGAGCGGCGCCGGCTCGTCCTCGTACCGAGGGAGACCCCGCTCAGCGAGATCCACCTCGAGAACATGCTGGCGCTCTCCCGGATGGGCGTGCGGATGGTCCCGCCCATGCCCGCCTTCTACAACCACCCGCGGTCGGTGGACGACATCGTCGACCACCTCACCGCCCGCCTCCTCGACCAGTTCGACCTGCCCGCACCCGCCGCCAAGCGGTGGGAGGGCATGCGCGCCGCCCGCGGCCCGAAGCACACCGCCGCCTGATCCCCTCCCCCAGCCTCTGCCCCCACTTGGAGTTTCCATGGCCTACGACGACTTCCGCGGCTTTCTCGACACCCTCCGGAAGGAGGGCCAACTGCTGCACATCGCCGACGAGGTGATGCCGGAGCCGGACATCGCCGCCGCCGCGAACGCCGCCCCGCGCCTGGGCGGCCACGCTCCCGCCCTGTACTTCGACAACGTCAAGGGCTTCACCGACGCGCGGATCGCGCTCAATGTGCACGGCTCCTGGGCCAATCACGCGCTCGCGCTCGGCCTGCCCAAGGAGACCGGCACCAAGGAGCAGGTCGAGGAGTTCATCCGCCGCTGGGACACCTTCCCGGTCGCTCCCGAGTGGCGCGAGAATCCGCTGTGGGCCGAGAACACCCTGGAGGGCGAGGACGCCGACATCTTCCGGGTGCTGCCGCTGATCCGGCTCAACGACGGCGACGGCGGCTTCTACATCGACAAGGCCGCCGTGGTCTCCAAGGACCCCGCCGACCCCGAGCACAGCGGCAAGCAGAACGTCGGCATCTACCGCATCGAGGTCAAGGGCAGGCGGGCGCTCGCCATCCAGCCGGTGCCGATGCATGACATCGCCCAGCATCTGCACACCGCCGAGGAGCGGGGCGAGGACCTGCCCGTGGCCATCACGCTCGGCAACGAACCGGTGATCTCCATCGTGGCGTCCACCCCGATGGAGTACGAACAGAACGAGTACGAGCTGGCCGGCGCCCTGCGCGGCGCTCCCGCCCCGCTCTCCCGGGCCCCGCTCACCGGGCTGCCCGTGCCATGGGGCAGCGAGGTGGTCATCGAGGGCGTCATCGAGGGCCGCAAGCGCGAGATCGAGGGGCCGTTCGGCGAGTTCACCGGCCACTACTCCGGCGGCCGGAACATGCCCGTCATCCGCATCGACCGGATCTCGTACCGCACCGGCCCGATCTTCGAACACCTCTACCTCGGCATGCCGTGGACCGAGGTGGACTATCTGATCGCCGCCAACACCTGTGTGCCGCTGTACCAGCAACTGCGCCACGACTTCCCGGAGGTCCAGGCGGTCAACGCGATGTACACCCATGGGCTGGTCGTCATCGTGTCCACCAAGAAGCGCTACGGCGGTTTCGCCAAGGCCGTCGGCATGCGGGTGCTGACCACTCCGCACGGACTCGGCTACGCGGCCACCGTGATCGTGGTGGACGAGGACGTCGACCCGTTCGACCTCCCCCAGGTGATGTGGGCGCTGTCCACGAAGATGAATCCGGCCGGCGATCTGGTCCAGATCCCCAATCTGTCGGTGCTGGAGCTGGCCCCGCAGGCCGTCACGCCCGGTATCACCGACAAGCTCATCATCGACGCCACCACCCCCGTCGCCCCCGACCGCCGCGGCACCTACGGCACCCAGGTGCGCGATCTGCCCGAGACGGCCGAGTGGCTGGCCCGGCTGCGGAAGCTCACCGCCGCCCGCTGACCACGCCACCCCCGCGCCACCTCACACCACGGAAGGACTTCGGATGTCCGACACCACTCCCCTGTGCCCGCGCTGCGCCCACGAGGCGATCGAGCACATCACCGGCTCCCCCGTCCCCGGCGTCTGGGAGGTGCTCCAGTGCGGGCGGTGCCTGTACATGTGGCGCACCAGCGAGCCCGCCCGGCGCATCCGGCGCGACGCCTACCCCGAGGAGTTCATGCTGACGCCCGAGGACATCGGCACCGCGCCGGAGGTCCCGGCCGTTCCGCCGCTGCGTAGGCCCGGCGCCGGGGCGGCTACCAGGTGACGGGGAGTTCGTAGACTCCGTAGATCACCGCGTCGTACTTGAAGGGGATGTCCGCCAGGTCCGTGGCCATCCGCAGGGTGGGGACGCGGCGCAGGAGGGTGGGGTAGACCACCTGGAGTTCCATCCGGGCCAGCGGCTGGCCGAGGCAGTGATGGGTGCCCAGGCCGAACGCCTGGTGGTGGCGGGCGTCCCGGCCGATGTCCAGCCGATCCGGTTCGGGGAAGACGGCCGCGTCCCGGTTGGCCAGTTCGCCCAGGAGGATCACTCCCTCACCGGCCCGGATGGTCCGGTCGGCGATCTCGATGTCCTCCAGCGCCGTCCGGCGGCGTCCGAGGTGGACGACGCTGAGGTAGCGCAGGAGTTCCTCCACCGCGGAGGCGATCACCTTGGGGTCGTCGGCCTCGCGGACACGGGCGAGCTGTTCGGGGTGCTGGAGCAGCAGCAGCGTCCCCATGGTGATCATGTTGGCGGTGGTCTCGTGTCCGCCGAGGAGCAGCAGCACGCCCATCGCGGCGGCCTCGCGGCGGGTCAGCTCGCCCGCCGCGATCTGCCGGCCGAGGCCGGAGAGCAGATCGTCACCCGGTTCGGCGAGCTTCTCCGCCACCAACTGGTCCAGGTACTCATAGAGGTTGGTGTGCGCGGCGCTCCGCTCCTCGGGCGTGGCCACGGCGGAGACGAGGACCTTACTGTTCGTCTGGAAGAACGCGTGGTCCTCGTACGGGACGCCCAGCATCTCGGAGATCACCAGCGAGGGAAGCGGCAGTGCGAGCGCCTGGACCAGATCGGCCGGTTTCGGCCCGGCCAGCATGCGGGTGATGAAGTCGTCCACCATCTCCTGGACGACGGGGCGCATCGCCTCGACCCGCTTGATGGTGAAGGCGCCGCTGACCATGCGGCGCAGCCGGGCGTGTTCCGGATCGTCCATACCGACGAAGCTGAGGTCGGTGGCCTCCCGCTTGCCGCCCGTATGCGGGACGGGGCTCGGAAAGCCGGGGTGGGAGAAGTCGGCGCTGAGCCGGGGGTCGGAGAGCAGGGTCTTCTGCTCGGCGTGGCCGGTCACCACCCAGGGGGTGCTGTCGTTCCAGGACCGGACCCGGGTCAGCGGGCCCCACTGGGCCAGGCCGCGCAGCTCCGGGGACGGGTCGAAGGGGCAGGCCGCGGCGCGCGGCTGGGGGAAGGCGGGGATCTCGGCCGGCGCGTCGCCGGTCACGGGCGAGGTGGTCATGGGGTGGTCCGGGCCTCCTTGGCTGGGGAACGGGGGGTGACGGGGGCGAGGAGCAGGCCGGTGATGGCGTCGGTCAGCGCACCGGCCGTGTCATCCCAGGACGGCTGGCGGGTACTGGTCCCCTCGGCGAGGGCGCGCTCCCGTTCGGCACAGGTGTGGGTGATCAACTGGCGGGCCATGTCGCCGCGTTCGGCCCGCACTTCGGCGGGCAGTGCGTCCAGGCAGCGGCCCAGGCCGTAGAGGGTCTCGCGCAGCGGTTCCCGGGTGAGGGCCTCGTCGGTGACGATCGCCCGCAGCAGGGGATCGGTCATCACCTGGACGGCGAACCGGGCGTACCAGGAGGGGAGGCCGAGGGTGGCCAGATGCTCGGGGGCGGGGCGCACCAGGCAGGCGACCCAGTCCCGGACCTCCCGGCTGCCGCGGGTCTCCTCCAGCATCCGCTGCCGGATCCGCTCGATCGCCGCGGAGTGCTTGCCCATGATGGCGCGCACCAGATCCGCCCGGGTGCCGAAGTGATAGCCGACCGCGGCGACATTGCCCTGTCCGGCCGCCTCGCCGATCTGACGGTTCGACACCGCGACCAGGCCGTGCTCGGCGTAGAGCCGTTCCGCGGCGGCCATGATGGCTTCGCGGGTCCCGGTGGAGCGGACAGTGCGTGCTTCGGCCACCACCGCCTCCCGTCCCGATCGTTCCGGTGAGCGGCTTCCGCCGCCACTTTAAAACACGCGAATTAAACAAGCAACCTACCGAGACATCGGATCTGTCATCGACTCTCTTTGGGACGATAGATTCAACTAAGCGCGAAATCTTCCCTGATCTCTCGGCCACACCTCCAGCCATTCCCTCCCCAACCGTTGACCTCATCCGATGTTTCTTCTACGTTGCGGTCGAATCCCAACCGGGGAGGCTGTAGATGAGATCCGCGCTCAGGCGCATATCCGTGGTCGCCGCCGCAGCGGCGGTCCTGACCGCGCTGCCGGGCGCCGCATCGGCCGAAGGACGGCACCAGGGGCGCACGTTTCACGTCGCCACCTGGGGCGCCGACCGCGACAGCGGCAGCTCGCTCCATCCGTTCCGCACCATCGGCCGCTGCACCGAACAGGTCCGGCCCGGGGACACCTGTCTGATCCACCGCGGCCGCTACCAGGAGCGCGTCGCCCCGCCCTCGGGCACCAAGGACGCCCCGATCACGCTCGCCGCGTACGGCGACGGCGCGGTCACGGTGGACGGGACGAGGACCGTCACCGGCTGGCGGGACGCGGGCGGCGGTCTGGTGGCCGCCGATGTGGACCTTCCGCTCGACCGCAGCGAGAACGCGCTGTTCCTGGACGGCGAACGCGCCATGGAGGGCCGCTGGCCCAACTCCGGCCCCGATCCGCTCAATCCGTCCTGGGCGGTGGCCGAGCGCTCCTCCACCGATCAGCACATCGACGACCCGGATTTGCCGGCCGGCGACTTCACCGGCGCCACCGTCCATCTGTGGGCCGGATCCAACCCGTGGAGCCAGCAGACCGGCACGGTGACCGCCACCAAGGACGGTGCGCTGGACTTCACCGGTGGCAACTACCGCTGCACCCCGCTGTGCATGGGCGACCAGAACTACCGCAACTACTACCTGGTGGGCGCCAAGGCCACGCTCGACCAGCCCGGTGAGTGGTACTACGACAAGGACGCGGGCCGCCTGTATCTGGTCCCGCCCAAGGGCGGTGTCACGGGCCACACCGTGACCGCGAAACACGAGAGCTGGGGCGTGGACCTCTCGCACAGCTCGCATGTCACCGTGCGCGGCCTCGACCTGTGGGGCACCTCGCTGCGCACCGGCGCGGACAGCACCGGTGTGCTGGTCGAGGGAATGCGGGCGCGCTACATCTCGGAGTTCTCCACGCTCCCCATGCCGCGCGACGACGAGTTGGCCATCCCGCCCGGCGAGGGACACATCGTCGCCTCGCGGGTGCTCAACTCCGGTGTCCAGATCCTCGGCAACGGCAACACCCTGCGCGACAGCGACATCGGCTACTCCGCCGGTACGGGGGTGCTGCTGCGCGGCAACGGCAACACCGTCACCGGCAACTACATCCACGACGTCGGCTGGATGGGCAGCTACACCCCCGGTATCGAGATCAACGGCAGCGGCCAGACCGTCACCCACAACACCATCCGGCGCACCGGCCGGGCGAGCATCGACACCGCCTGGCAACTGAACGGCGTGCCCTTCCACGACAACCGGATCGCCTACAACGACCTCTCCGAGGCGATGCGCACCTCACGTGACGGCAGCCCGTTCTATGTGTGCTGCAACCTGGACGCCAAGGGCACCAGCGTCGACCACAACACCGTCCATGACGCGGACGGCCAGGTCGGCTACTACATCGACAACTCCTCCAGCCAGTTCCTGCTGCACCACAACGTGGCGTACAACACCGGCTCCCGTGGCACCTTCTACAACGGCCACAGCGGGGTCAGCCTCGGCAACCGCGACCACCACTCCTCCTACGGGCTCGGGGTGACCACCGCCGTACGGCTGAGCGGGGCGACCGACGCCACGGGCACATATGTGAGCAATGACGTGGCGCTCGGGCCGATGGAGATCTCCGGCCCCGGCGATCCGGCCCCGGTGGTACGGAACAACCTGCTGCCGCCCACGGATCCGCGCTACACCGACGCGCGCAACGGCGAGCTGTGGCCGCGCGCGGGCTCTCCCGCCATCGACGCGGGTGAGACCGTGGACGGGGTGACCGGCGAGGTCCGGGGCGACGGGCCGGACCAGGGCGCGTATGAATACGGGGCGCCCATCTGGTCGTCCGGCTGCCGGCTGCCGGGCTGCGAGACCCGGGTCCGCAACGACGGCTGGAAGGCGACGGCCTCGGGTGGCGCCGATGCCTCGGCCGCCGTCGACGGGGTCCAGACCACCCAGTGGAAGGGGAGTGCTCCGCAGTCCTCCGGCCAGTCGCTCACCGTGGATCTGGGCACCGCGAAGACCTTCGGCCGGATGGCGATCGACGCGGGGATGGACGCCACCGGGCACCCTTATGGCTTCACCGTCTCGGTCAGCCGTGACGGTGACCACTGGGGCACGCCGGTGGCCCGGGTCAGTGGCCGCTCCTTCACCCAGGACGCGGTCTTCCCGCAGCACACCGCCCGCTATCTGCGGATCGAGCTGACGGCGCCGGGCGAGAACCCCTGGGCGGTGAACGAGATCCGGCTCTACGCCGACGGCCCCGACGCGGCCGCCACCTTGCAGGCGGAGCGCGCCGAGGTGGTCCGCGGCGCCGAGCGCGGCAAGGCGGCCACCTCGGTCCTCGGGCAGGGGGACGCCATCGGCTTCCAGGGTGTGCGGTTCGGTGCGGGCGCGGACACGCTGACGGTGCGGCTGGCGTCCGGCGGCTGCGGGGACTGCGCCCTGCGGCTGCGCCTGGACTCTCCGGACGGACCGGTGGCGGCCACGCTTCCGGTGCGCGGGACCGGTGGCACGGACGAGTGGCGGGAGCGTTCGGTGCGCCTCCCCCGTACGGTGACCGGCTCCCATGATGTCTATCTCGTCGCCACGGGTGGCCACCGGGTTGCCGCCGTGGACTGGCTGACGTTGCGGCAGGGGCGCTAGACGCGTCAGAGGTGTCCGAGGGGACGAGGTGGGGGCGTGGCCGTGCCCTGGCGCACCGCGCGCCCCACCTCCGTCCGCAGTGCGATGAACTCGGGCAGCCCCCGGGTGGCGATCTGGTCGCGGTCGGCGGGCAGCGCCACCGGCAGATCCGCCCGCACCCGGCCCGGGCCCGGGGCCAGCACCACCACCCGGTCGGCCACGTAGACACTTTCGTCGATGTCATGGGTGACCAGCACAGTCGTCATCCCCTGGGCGCGGTGCAGCCGCAGCAGCAGATCCTCCAGATCCTCCCGCGTCTGGGCGTCCAGTGCCCCGAACGGCTCGTCCATCAGCAGCAGCGCGGGCCGGGCGGCCAGGGCGCGGGCGAGGGCGACGCGCTGCTGCATTCCGCCCGACAACTGCCAGGGGTGGCGGCGGGCGGCGTCGGCCAGGCCCACCTGCTCCAGCATGGCCACCGCCGCCGCATGGCGCTGCGCGCGGGGCAGTCCGCGCCGCCGCAGCGGAAGGGCCACGTTCTCCCGCACCGTCAGCCAGGGGAAGAGGGAGCGGCTGTAGTCCTGGAAGACGACACCGAGCCGGTCCGGGACGCCGTCCACCACCTCCCCGTCCAGGGTGATCCGCCCGGCGGAGGGGCGGACGAGGCCCGCGACACAGCGCAGCAAAGTGGACTTGCCGCAGCCGGAAGGCCCGACCAGGGTGACCAACTGCCCTTCTGGGACCGTGAGTTCGATGTCCTGGAGAACATCAGGGCCGTCGTCGTAGCGGTGGCCGAGGTGGTCGATCCGCAGCATGTCCGCCTCACCGGGCCCATGGCTCGTACGCCGGGGAGTCGTCGGCGGGGACCCGGATCTGGAGCAGCAGCGGGCCGTCGTCGCGACCGAGGGCGAGGGCCCGGTCGAGGGCCTTGGGAAGATCGTCGGGCCGCTCCACCCGGTCGGCCGGGCAGCCGAAGGAACCGGCGAGGGCGGCGAAGTCGATACCGCCGATCTCGGTGCCCGGCACGGGGGTGATGCCGATGCGGCGGCCCAGCGCCTTGACCGCGCCGTAGCCGCCGTTGTCGAGCAGGAGGTAGGTCACCGGGGCGCGGTGCCGGGCCGCGGTCCACAGGGCCTGCACCGAGTAGAGCGCCGAGCCGTCGCCGACCACGCACACCACCCGTTCGCCGTCCGCGAGGGCGCGTCCGACCGCGAGTGGCAGCCCCCAGCCCAGCGCGCCGCTGCCGGTGGTGAGGAAGCGGCCCGCGCCGCTGATGGGGAGGCGGGCGTGGAGGGCGTCGCGGTGGCTGGGGGTCTCCTCCACCAGGACGGTGTCCCGGGGCAGCCGCTCGCGGAGCAGCTCCATCACCAGCTCGGGCGAGATCTCCTCGGCCGGGGCGGGCAGCGGCTCGGGGGCGGGCCGCACCGCCGGCGCGGGCCGATCGGAGGGCCGGACGAGATCGGTGAGGGTGCGCAGCGCGGGGCGGAGGGTGGTGACGATGCTGGTGCCCACGGGCAGCCACGCGGCCTGCGCGGGATCGCAGTCGAGGTGGTACAGCGCGGTGCCGTCGGCGAGCGGCGGGCCCCCGGTGTGCACGTGGTAGGTGAACAGCGGGGCCCCGAGCGCGACCACCACATCGTAGGGTGCCAGCCGCTCCGCCAACTGGTCGGCGACGGGCGGCAGAAAGCCCTGGAAGAGCGGGTGGCGTTCGTCGAAGCCGGAGCGTCCGGAGAGCGGGCTGATCCACACCGCGGCCCGCAGCCGCTCGGCCAGTTCGGCCACTTCGGGTACGGCGTGCTCGTCGTCCACTCCGGGCCCTGCGACCAGCGCGGGGCGGGCCGCCACGTCGAGCGCGCGGGCGAGACCGGCCAGCGCGCCGGGGTCGGCGGTGTAGCCGCCGTGGACGGTGCGCGGGGCGACCGGCTCGGCGGGGCGGTCCCAGTCGTCCTCCGGTACGGAGAGGAAGACCGGGCCCCGGGGGTGGCTCATGGCGACGCGGTGGGCCTCGGCGAGCGCGGCGGGCACATCGGCGGCCCGCTCCGGCTGCCTGCTGAACTTCACGTAGGGGCGCGGGAATTGGGCCGGTTCGTCGGCGCCGAGGAAGGGCCGCAGCGGGAGCAGCGCACGGGACTGCTGGCCCGCGATGATCACCACCGGCACCCGGTCCCGGTAGGCGTTGAACACCGCGCCCAGGGAGTGGCCGACGCCCCCGGCGGAGTGCAGGCTGACCAGCGCCGCCCGCCCGGTGCCCAGGGCGTGGCCCGCGGCCATGGCGACGGCGGTCGACTCCTGAAGTCCGAGCACATAGCGGAAGTCCTCGGGCCAGTCGCGGAACATCCGCAGTTCGGTGGAGCCGGGGTTGCCGAAGACGGTCGTCATACCGGTGGCGCGGCACAGTGCCAGCACCGCCTCGCGGACCGTGGTGGTCGGTGGGTGGGCGGGGGGCGCGGCCATGGGGCCACCTCCTCGGCTGGGTGCGGGGGCGGGTCCTGCGTACGGGTCGTCAGGAGCGGTGCGCGGCATGGTGTCTGCCCAGAGCCAGGCGTTCGACGGTGAGCAGCACACTGTTGAGCAGATGGCCGAGCGCGCCGAGCAGTACCATCACCGCCCATACGGTGAGCAGATCGGAGCGGGTCTGGGCGTCGGTGAGCTGGAAGCCCATGCCGTCGGCGGTGCCGGGCAGCAGCTCCGAGAACACCATCAGGATCAGCGAGAGCGACAGGCTCAGCCGCAGCCCGGCGAAGATACGCGGAAGCGCGGCGGGCAGATACAGCAGCACGATCCGCTCGGCGGGCCGCATCCGCACGGTGGCGGCGACGTCCAGCCGCAGCGGGTCGATGCCGCGGACCCCCTCGGCCGTGTTGATCAGTACCGGCCAGATGGCGCCGAAGACGATCGAGGCGAGCTGCATCGGCGTACCGAGGTCGAAGACGACGACGAAGACCGGCACCAGCGCGGGCGGCGGCACTGCGCGGGCGAATTGCAGCACCGGGTCGCACAGCGCGTACACGGTGCGCGAGCGGCCCAGGGCGAGCCCCAGCACGATGCCACCGGCCGCGGCGAGGGCGAATCCGGCGAGCACCCGGCCGAGGCTGGGCAGCAGATCGCGGACCGCCGCGTCGGTGAGGAACGCCCGTCCGGCGGGACCGGAGAACCACAGGTGATAGCCGTGCTCGACGATCCGGGCGGGGGTCGGGAAGAACACACTGCCGTGGGCCCGGGCGGCGAGCTGCCACAGCACCACCGCCACCACCGGTACGCCGAGGCGCAGCGCGAGCGTCCGGGGCAGCCGCCGGACGGTGTGGAGCGTGGCCGAAGCGGTCATGTGCCGCTCCCGCGGTGTTCGGGCGCCCAGGGGAACAACCGCCGTTCGACCGCGGTGAGCGCCAGATTGACGACGAGGCCGAGCGCCCCCGCCCACACCACTCCGGCCAGCACATCTCGGGTGCCGTCGGTGGCCATGCCCGCCTGGGCGATGAAGATGCCAAGACCCTCGCCGAATCCGGCGAGGATCTCGCTCGCCACGGCGAGGATCAGGGCGGTGGCCGCCGCGATGCGCACCCCGGCGGCGATGAACGGGGCGGCCGACGGCAGACCTGCCCGCAGCAGGACGGCGAGCCGCCCGAAGCCGAAGGCGCGCAGTGTGTCCTTGGCCAGCGGATCGGTCTCGCCCAGCCCGTAGACGGTGTTGAACAGTACGGGCCAGACACTGGCGTAGGTGACGAGGGCGATGGTCGTCTCGCCGCCGGCGCCGAGCAGCAGTGACACCAGCGGGATCAGGGCCACCGACGGCACCGGGCGCAGGAACTCGATCAGCACCCGCGCGGCCTGCCCCGCCGCCGGCACACTGCCCAGCAGCAGCCCGAGGGGGATCGCGAGGGCGCAGGCCAGGGCGAGCCCGGTGGCCCATGCCTCGAGGGTGGCGCCGACGCCGTTCAGGAAGGCGGTGTCGCCGCCGAGTTCGACGGCCCGTACCAGCACCTCGGAGGCGGGCGGCAGGAACGTGCGCCGCACCATCCCGGAGCGGCTGAGGGCCTCGCAGGCGGCGAAGGCCACGAGCACGCCCACGGCGCCGAGCAGCGCGTCCCTGGCCCGCCCGGTGCGCTTCCGCCCGGCCGTCGGGGGGCTCACTCGGCGGGCTGGTAGAGGACGGCGGCGGGGTCCAGGTCCTTGGTGAGCAGCTTCTGCGCCCGCATCAGGGAGATGAGCCGCTTGAGTTGGGCGGCGCTGGAGGTGGCCGGGTAGTCGGGCAGGCCGATGGCGGCGGCCTCCGCCGGCTTGATCTTCGTATAGCCGGGCAGCGCCTTCTCCACGGCGCCACGGTCCTTGGCGGCGACGGCCTGGGCGGCGGTGATGGCGCGCTGGAACGCGGCGGCGGACTTCGGGTACTTGTCGATGAACGTGTCGGTGGTGACATAGCCGCTGAGCGGCAGTCCGGCGGTGGGCGCCGCGTTGCCGTCGACCACCGTACGGGCCTTCAGCTCGCGTTTGAGTGCGGTGACGAACGGCTCGGCGGCGTGCACCGCGTCCACTTGGCCCCGCTCCAGCACCGAGCCCATCTGCGGGAACGGCACCTGCCGGTACTCGGGCAGCCCGGCCCCGGCCTTGCCGAGGACGGCGTTGAGGGTGAGCGACTGGATGTTGTTGAGGATATTGACCGCGACCTTCTTGCCCTTGAGGTCCCGCGGCCCCTTGATCGTGGAGTCGGAGGGCACCAGCACCTCCATCATGTGCGGGGCGTTGCGCGCGCCCTCGGCCAGCACCCGGGTGGCCAGCGTGCCCTTCTCGCGGGCCTGGAGGAACGTCACGAAGTTGGCCCCGCCGATGACGTCCACCTGGCCGTGGGCGAGTGCGGGCAGCGCCTGGACGCTCTGCTGGACGGGCTGGACGCGGACGTTCAGCCCCTCCTTCTCGAAGAGCCCCCGGTCGATGGCGATGTGCAGCGCGGCCACATCGGCGAGCGGCAGTCCGGCGACCGTGATCGTCTTCTTCTCCGGCCCGCCCCGGGCCCCGGACTCCTCCTCGGAGCCGCCGCATCCGGCGAGGAGCACGGCGGTGACCGTGGCGGTCGCGGCCAACCTTGCTGAGCGGAGGCGCAGTTGGGCTGTCATGGCATTTCACGATAGGGGTCGTCAGCGGTTCACACCATGGCCGGGACACCTGGTCGAACAGGGCCTCGGGCCGGGCGGGGTATGGCAGGGGTCGCTCCGGCCTGGCAGAGTGCGGCCATGGACTATTCAGACCATTTTCACCGTGAGGTCGCGGCGTTCGAGCAGGCGGCCCGCGGCGCCGCCGACGGGGCGGACGCGCCGCTGGTCCCCTCCTGCCCCGGCTGGACGATGTCGGACCTGGTGCTGCATCTGGGCGGGGTGCATCGCCTGGTCGCCCGTGTCATCCGGGACCGGCTCAGCCGGCAGCCGGACACCACGGACGCCACCCTCTTCGAGCTTCCCGAGGACCGCGAGGGCTGGCCGGCGCCCACGGGCGGGCCGCATCATGGCCCGGTGCCGGTGAGCCTCGTCGACTGGTTCGCCGAGGGGGCCGCCCGGCTCGAGGCCCTGTTCCGGAGCGAGGATCCGGGCCTTGCGGTGTGGACCTGGTCGGCGGAGCGAACCGTGGGATTCTGGCTGCGGATGCAGACCATCGAGGCGGCCCTGCACCGCTGGGACGCCGAGCAGGCGGTCGGCGCGCGGGCCCGGCCGGTCGAGCCCGGCCTCGCGGCGGACGCCGTGGCCCAGACCTTCGAGGTGATGGCCCCGGCCCGGCGGGCGTGGCGGGAGGCCCCTCCCGGGGCCGGCGAGCGGTTCCGGTTCCGCCGGACCGACGGTCCGGACCGGTGGACGGTCCGCTTCGACGGCGACGAAGTGCGGCTCACCACGGGCGCCGCGGACGATGAGACCGGCGAGGCGTTCCGCGATGTCGAGCTGGCCGGGACCGCGTCGGACCTGATGCTGTTCCTGTGGCAGCGGCTTCCCGCGGACCGGCTCGACAAGGTCACGGGCGACCAGGCGGTGCTCGACCGCTACTTCACCCTCGTCCCGCCCGTGTGAGCCGCGTCCCGGCGAGTCGGCGCCCCTCGGCCCGCGCCGCGAGGTGAAACCATGGCCGGAAGGTAACCACGAGCGAGGGAGCCGTGAATGAACAGCGCCGATCTGCTGGCCGACGCCTTTGAGCGGGTGCGCGAGGAGGTGCAGGCGGCCGTGGACGGACTCTCCGAGGACGAGCTGGCGGTACGGCTCGACAGCGGGGCCAATTCGATCGCCTGGCTGGTGTGGCATCTGACCCGGGTCCAGGACGACCACATCGCCGATGCGGCGGGCACCGAGCAACTGTGGACGTCCGAGGGCTGGGCCGAGCGGTTCGGCCTGCCGTTCCCGCCGGACGCCACCGGCTACGGCCACCGGAGCAAGGACGTGGCGGCGGTGCGGGCGGACGCCGATCTGCTCGCCGGGTACTACGACGCCGTCCACGAGAACACGCTGGCCTTCGTGCGCGGCCTCCGCGACTCCGACCTCGACCGGATCGTGGACGAGCGGTGGACCCCGGCGGTGACCCTCGGCGTCCGGCTGGTCAGCGTGATCGGGGACGATCTGGAGCACGCCGGGCAGGCGGCGTTCATCCGCGGCGCGATCCGCAGGCGATAGCGCGCCATCACGGAGAACCGGGGGCCGTCACACCGCCCGCATTGACATGCGGGTAATCGTCTGGAAGCGATGACCGACAAGCCGGCGTTCGTGTACGTCATCTATATCGAGCGCACACCGGAGAAGGTCTGGCACGCGCTGACCGACGCCGACCTCACGGCCGAGTACTGGGGCCACAGCAATGTGTCGGACTGGCAGGTCGGCTCCCCGTGGGAGCATCAGCGGACGGACGGCTCCGGCACCGCCGATGTCGTCGGCACGGTCGTGGAGAGCTCACCGCCCACCCGGCTGGTGACCACCTGGGCCGCGCCCGACGCGGATGCCGCCGCCGAGCCCTCCCGGGTCACCTTCGACATCCAGCCGCACGGCGACATCGTCCGGCTCACCGTGACCCATGAGAACCTGGCCGACGAGGCCGAGCGGACCGCGGCGGCCGGTGGCTGGGCCGCGGCGCTGTCCAACCTGAAGTCGCTGATCGAGACGGGGAGCCCGCTGCCGCAGCAGCCCTGGCTGATCCCCCAGTGACGGTGCCTTCGGCCACCGCCGGTCACGGCTCGGCGTCCCACGTCCCATCTGCCGTGACCGGTGGAACGTGGAACGCTCACCGGGCGGCCCCGCCGTCCCGTACCGTGATCCCCAAGGCGTCGGCGAGCATCGGCGCCAGCTCCATCAACTGGCCGCTGCCGATGGTGGCGCCGCCCAGCGCGTCATAGCCATCGGCGATCTCCAGCCGGGTGGCCCCCCGCAGATCGACCTTCGCCATCCGCGCCTTGCCGAACCGCACGCCCTCCAGCGCGGACCCCGGAAAGGCCACCTCCTCGAGCCCCGCACCGCCGAGGTCGACATCGCGCAGCAGACAGTCCACGAAGGTGACGTTCCGCAGCGTGGCGGTGCGCAGATTCACCGATTCGAGCTTGCACCGGTGGAAGACCACCCGGTGCAGCCGCGCCGAGAACATCTCGAGACCGGCCAGTACACAGCCGCCCAGCTCACTGTCCTGCCAGTCGGTGTCCGCCAGATCGGTGCCGACCCACCGCACCCCGTCCAGCCACACCTCGTTGAACCGGGCCCCGCGACCACGGCCCCCGGTGAAGGTGACCGAGGAGAACGCGGATTCGAGGAACCGGGCGTGGTCACATACGGCCCCGTCGAACGCCTCGCCGTCCAGATGAACGGTGTCGTAGTCACCCCCTTCCGCCAAGGCCCCGTCGAACGGCCGCAGATGGTCGGCGAAGGGCAGATCGGCGAGTTCACGGGGGGACGGCACCATGCGGGGCTCACTTTCCTGGGGGCGGACGGCGTGCGGCGGTGATCCTGCCATCCGGGTCGGACATCCCCGCGAGGACCGACCGGCACGGAGGGGATGGCGTACGCCGTGCGGGGCACTCCACGGTGCGCTTACCCGACTTTTCCGTGTATTTCTCCGTTAAATCTGATGGTCAGATATCTCGCTCTGCGACCCAACACGGAGGAATCCATGCAGATCGCGAAGAAGGCCGCCCTGGTGGCCGCGACCGCAGGCGCCCTTGCGCTCCTCGGCACCGGCACCGCGGCCGCGGGCGGCGGGTACGGCGGCGGCTCCGACAGAAACGCCGGCGCTCCCACCAGCCTCGACGTCAGCAGCTTCATCTTCCAGAGCAACCACTGCAACACGTCCACCGGCACCACCCTCTCCAGCGCCGTCGGCGCTCCGACGGGTGAGATGAAGATCGGCAGCACCTGCGCCAACATCATCGGCGGCTGACGCCGGAGCAGTGGCCGATGACCACCGTCACCGGCTCACCGAGCTCCTCCCGCTCCTCCGGGGCGGGAGGAGCTCGGCCGTTCCGGCCCGATGGCTCGGTACGCCGAACGGGCCACTCTCCGGTGCGCTTACCCGACTTCCCCCGGGCTTCCTTCGTTAAATCGGACCGTCAGATTTATTTGTATCTGCGACCCGACACGGAGGAATCCATGCAGATCGCGAAGAAGGCCGCCCTGGTGGCCGCGACCGCAGGCACCCTTGCGCTCCTCGGCACCGGCACCGCGGCCGCGGGCGGCGGGTACGGCGGCGGCTCCGACAGAAACGCCGGCGCTCCCACCAGCCTCGACGTCAGCAGCTTCATCTTCCAGAGCAACCACTGCAACACGTCCACCGGCACCACCCTCTCCAGCGCCGTCGGCGCTCCGACGGGTGAGATGAAGATCGGCAGCACCTGCGCCAACATCATCGGCGGCTGACGCCGGAGCAGTGGCCGATGACCACCGTCACCGGCTCACCGAGCTCCTCCCGCTCCTCCGGGGCGGGAGGAGCTCGGCCGTTCCGGCCCGATGGCTCGGTACGCCGAACGGGCCACTCTCCGGTGCGCTTACCCGACTTCCCCCGGGCTTCCTTCGTTAAATCGGACCGTCAGATTTATTTGTATCTGCGACCCGACACGGAGGAATCCATGCAGATCGCGAAGAAGGCCGCCCTGGTGGCCGCGACCGCAGGCACCCTTGCGCTCCTCGGCACCGGCACCGCGGCCGCGGGCGGCGACGACGGAGGCTTCGACAGCTCCACCAGCGTCAACCTCTCCAGCTTCATCTTCCAGAGCAACGAGTGCAACACGTCCACCGGCCACACCTCCTCCATCAGCGGCCTCGGCCCGAGCGGTGACATGAACATCGGCAGCAACTGCATCAACCACCTCGGCGGCTGACGCAGGGGCAGGGGCCGACGACCACGGTCACCGGCCCACCGCGCTCCCCTCGGCCCTCCGGGTCGAGGGGAGCGCGCGCCTCACCGCCGTACCTGGATCAGGGCGTGGGCGCCGCTGGTGCGCCAGTGGTCCTCATCCGCGTCCAGCGCGGCCACGGTCCGCTCGCCGAGGCCGACGATGACATCCGACTTCAGGGTGCGCAGCGCGGCCACCGGGCCGGGGAAGTACGCGGTGCGGTCGGCGAAGGAGGTGGTCGGGGGCCACAGCCGGTCGCCGACCAGGCGACGGTAGTTCAGATCGCCCTTGAAGACGGTGAGCGTGGCCTCGGCGAACTGACTCCGCAGCTCGCCCGGTATCTCCTCGTACGGCAGCGGGGCCCGGAAGAAGTCATGCGCCCGCACGACGAGCCGCCCGTCGCCCATGGCGGCCCAGAGCCGCCTGCCGGCCCTGGCCGCGGCGCCCTCCGCCCGCACCAGACGGCGCAGACAGTCCACGACATCCTCGGTGGTGGCGTCGGAGACGTAGTACGGATACGGCTTCACCTGAAGCACCACCCGCTCGGCGCGCCCGTGGTGGAGCACATGGTCGATGAGGACGAGGTCGGGGAGCAGCTCCCGCCCGGCGTTGTCCGCCACCAGGCACAGCGTGGCCGGGGAGCCGGTGGGCAGCAGGGACCACAGCGCCTCGGAGTCGTCCGCGACCAGCGGCGGGGTATCGGCGCCGCTCGCCTCCGCGGCCGAGGAGGAGATACGGAAGCCCAGGTCCGCGCGGTTGCCCCACAGCGAGCCGTGCACCAGCGCGTCGGCCTGCTCCCCCGCGGGCTTGCGCAGGATGTCGTCGAGGGTGGCCAGTTCGGCCTCGGCCTCGGGGGTGTGCAGCTCGGCCTGTTTGAAGGGGCGGAACGGGTCGACGCCCCGCCAGGGCCCGTCGGCGAAGTAGCCCACCGCCTCCAGGAGCAGGCGGTAGAAGTAGCTCTCGGCCCACAGGAACGGCACGTCGAACCAGGACCGGCCGAAGTACTCCCGGCCCCACTCCGCCCACCGGTCGTGGTCGTACGCGGTGGACGGGAGCGGGGTGATGGCGCCCTCGGCGGCGTTGTCGCGCAGCGCGTCGAGGGCGCGGTGCTGCTCGGGACCGTACGGGAAGGCGTCGCGCACCTTCTCGATCAGTGCGGGATGGCGCTCGGCCAGCACACTCCGGGCGAACGATCCGGGTTCATCGCTACGGATCACGGGCGCGTCGACGGTGTCGGACATGGCAGTCAGGCTCGCATACCGCACGGTGGCGAGGAGGGGATCACCAGTGCGCGGGGCGGGTGAGGGACGGCGGCAGCCGGGTGGCGGCGTCGCCCTTGGCCGCGGCGAGCTGGGCCTGGGTGAGGAAGATGGCGCCCCGGAGGTCGGCCGCGCTCAGGTCGGCGTCGCGGAAGTCGGCCCCGATCAGATCGGCCGCCGTCAGATCGGCTCGGGTGAGGTCCGCCGCGATGAGCAGGGCCCCGCGGAGGTTGGCACCCCGCAGATCGGCTCCCCTCAGATCGGCGCCGATGAGATCGGCTCCCCTGCGGTTCTTCTTCTTGCCCGGGATCCGGGCCCGTATCAGCTCGCTCGTCCGCAGCAGCAGCTCATTGACCCGGTCGCGGTGGGCCGCCACGTCGAGCTCCATCAGCTCGGAGGCGCTTGCGCGGGTGAGGCGCTCCGTCTCCCCCAGCGCCCGGCGCACCGCGCCGTGGACGGGCCGGGCGGCCGGCAGGGTCAGCGCCTCGGTGAGGTACCAGAGCAGTTCATGGAGGTGGCGCATGGTGGGAAGGACGGCGAACATCTCGGACGCCGTCCCGGGATGCCGACGCCAGTCACGGCCCTCGAAGGTGAGCTGGGAGACCTTCTGCCCGGCGCCGAAGCAGTCGTAGACCGTGCAGCCCTTGAAGCCCTCTTCCCGCAGCCGGGAGTGGATACCGCAGCGGAAGTCGGACCGGAGGTTACGGCAGGGCTCCCCCGCGCTCTTGCCGATCGCGAAGTCCGCGGAGGCGGCGAAGGGCAGGGCGACACAGCACAGCCCGAAGCAGTTGCCGCAGTCGGCCCGCAGGGCGGTACGGTCCGCGGCGGCCGGGCCGGAGGAGGGGGTTTCGGTCGGATGTGACACCGTGCGTGGTCTCCCGCGTGGACAAGAGCACCGCGATGCGGGCGGTGCTCGGTGACTCCATTGTCGCAAGCGGGCTCAGCCGGGAATGATCAGGTCGATTCCATAGGCGGCGATCGCCAGGCACGCGGCGAAACACACCACCGCCGCGCCCGCCGCCACCGTGTCCGAACGACCGTGCCGCGCCCCGTGGCGCGGCACGCCGCCACCGGCGCGGGTCCAGGCGGCGACGCCGAGGGAGAACATCACGACCACCAGGACGGTGACCCCGAGGCTGACCCCGAAGACCCCGCCGATGGTGCCCCAGGTGGTGCCCATACGGATCAGCTCCTCAACGGCGGTCGGATCCGGGTCAGACGGTCCGGTCCAGGGCGCGCTCGGCGGGCTCGGGGAGGCCCGCCTCGTTCACGTTGTCCGGGTTCACCGGGCGACGGCGCGAGAGGGCGTAGAAGCCCGCCGCCGCGGCCATGGCGATGCCGGCCACCAGGGCCACCCCCGCGTTGCCCCGGCCCGCCACCCAGGCCGCGACACCTCCCACGGCCGCCGCCGCGGGCAGGGTCAGCAGCCAGGACACGGCGATCCGCCCGGCGATCCCCCAGCGCACATGGGCCAGCCTGCGGCCGAGCCCGGCCCCCAGGATGCTGCCCGTGCACACCTGGGTGGTGGACAGGGGGAAGCCCAGATGTGACGAGGCCAGGATCACCGCGGTGGCGCTGGTCTCGGCGGCGAAGCCCTGCGGGGGCTGGATGTCGGTCAGCCCCTTCCCCATGGTCCGGATGATCCGCCACCCGCCGATATAGGTGCCGAGCGAGATCGCCAGGCCCGCGGCGAGCACCACCCACCACGGGGGCCCGGAGCCGTGGGTGAGCACACCGCCGGAGATGAGGGTGAGCGTGATGACCCCCATCGTCTTCTGCGCGTCGTTGGTGCCGTGGGCGAGGGCCACCAGGGACGCGGATCCCACCTGGCCCGCGCGGAAGCCCTTGCGTGCCGCGGGGGCGGCCACCCGGCGGGTGATCACGTAGGCGAGATAGGTCGCCAGCATGGCCACCGCACAGGCCACTATCGGTGAGGCGACCGCCGGAACCAGGATCTTCTCCACGATCGCGGTGAAGCGCACCGCGGATTCCCCGGCGCCCACCCACACCGCGCCGATCAGCCCGCCGAACAGGGCATGCGAGGAACTCGACGGCAGCCCGGCCAGCCAGGTGATCAGATTCCACAGGATCGCCCCGATCAGCCCCGCGAAAATCATGACCGGGGAGACCTTGGCGTCGTCGACGATGCCATTGGAGATCGTCTTGGCCACTTCCGTGGAGAGAAAGGCCCCGGCCAGATTGAGCACCGCGGCGACGCCGACGGCGATCCGGGGCGACAGCGCCCCCGTGGCAATGGACGTGGCCATCGAATTGGCGGTGTCGTGGAAGCCGTTGGTGAAGTCGAAGGCCAGTGCCGTGAGGACGACGGCCACCAGAAGGAAGGAGACGGAGTCCATTCCCGACCTCCCGCACCAGGGGTGGTCCGGCACATCGCCGCGTCGGACCGTCTCGTGAAGACCGCTGTCTGATGTCCACGCTAAGCGTGGTGTCAGGAGGGCGCCAACGCTGGCGTCCCGCCCAACGACCGGGCCAGGTCGGCGCCGTGGCCACGGCGGCACCCGGCCGCGGTGCGGCAGCGGCCGGCGCGGTGCGCTCCC